>NZ_JARUBJ010000002.1:3808500-4115500 GCF_029626145.1 Micromonospora sp. WMMD961 | reverse complement strand
GCCTTCGGCGCGGGCCTGCTCTACCGGGCCGCGCTGGACCGGATCGGTGGCGCGTTGCAGCAGTCGCTCAACGCGTACGGGCGGGGAATGCTGCTGATCCGCGACGGGACCGTGCACGTCGGTAAGCGCCCGATCCCGTACCCGGACGGGGAGCCCAAGCCACTCACCCTCGCCACCGGCCTGCTGGCGTGCACCGAGAACGGCAGCCAGGACACCGACCCGTACGCGGCCACCGAGGCCGGTGGCACCGCCGCGCCGCGCCGTCGGGCGTGGACCCTGACCCTGAAGGGTCGCCCGGATCTGAAGCCCGGCGACCTGGTGTGCTTCGACCCGCCGGCGGTGGACGAGGCCACCACGCTGGGCAGCGTCGGCGCGGCGCTGCTCGGCTCGTTCGCCGCCCCGTTCGCCCCGTCGACCGGGGAGTTGGGCGCGGGGGCGAAACTGCTCTACCTCAGCGCCGCCCGGCACACCCTGTCGCGTACCGCCGGTTTCGTCACCGTGGTGCAGGGCGTCGAGGTCACCTCGGGCGCCCAGGCGTGGGACAGCTGGAGCGACGCCTCGGGTGCGGCCCCGGCCGAACCGGCCGGCCCGACGTCGTCGCCCGGGGTGGCCGCCGCGGAGGCGGTGCGCCGGGCGGCCCGGGCGGCCCGGGGCGAGACGCGCGGTCTGGAGATCGGCGAGGTACGCGCGGCGGCCACCAACGCCAGCGGAGCGGTGGAGCCACCGGCGCAGACCGAGACGGTGTGGGAAGGGCTGGTCCGGCCGGACGGTCGACCCAACGGTGCCCGCCGCCTGCCGGTCCGCCGGGAGCAGCCCGCCCCGCTGCCCGGGGTGACCTATCTGACCCCGTTCGCCTGGGGTGGCTGCGGGCTCATCCTGCCCCGCTACCCGGGCACCCGGGTGGCGCTGGCGTACCGCAACGGTGCGCCGGACGACCCGGTGGAGGTGGGCGCGCTCTGGCCCACCGGGCACGCCCCGGTCTCCGAACCGGGGGACTGGTGGTTGTCGCTGCCGGTCGGGGTGGCCACCAACAGTCGCTCGTCGATCAGGGACACGGTGGTGCCCGCCGACCACGACGGCAAGGTGACGCACGACCTCACCGACGGAGACGGCAACCGGGTCATCGAGCTGGGTGAGCTGACCGTGCGGGTGGGCCGGGCCCAGCTGCACGGTCGTGGTCAGCGCCCGGAACGCGCCGAGGACGCCGACAGCATCACCATCGAGCACGCCGGCGGCGGCTCGTCGATCGTGATGAAGCAGGACGGCTCGATCACCATCACCGCCACCCGGATCGACCTGGACGCGGGCGACGGCGCGGTGAACATCAGCGGCGGCACCGTCAACATCGCCGCCGACGACGTCGACGTCGACGTCAGCAACGCGATGAACGTCCACTGAGGAGAGTGACATGGCTTTCGTGCTCACCACGTCGAGCGACGTGCACTGCCCCAGCCAGGGCAAGGTCTCCCCGGCCGGGCAGGGCAGGTTGACCGTCGACCGTGTCCCGGTGACCCGTCTCGACGGCATCACGGGGAAGTCGGTGACCGGCTGCACGATCACCGACAGCAGCTCCACCGTGCAGTGCAAGAAGGTCGTCTCGGCGACCGGTGCCGCCACGAAGCTGCTCGTCGGTGACGAGGGGGTGGCGCTGGACACCCTCGGCGGCGCCACCAACGGCAGTACCCCCGCACTGTCCGCCAGCGCCGGGCAGAACAAGCTGAAGGCGGTCTGAGATGGACCGGACCGAGCGGGAACGACAGGCGGCCCAGCGCCGCTACCTCGGCTGGGGCCTCGCCTTCGAACCCACCATGCCCGGCGTGGACCTGGCCCGCGACGTCGTCTTCGACGACGGCCCCGACGGCCGGGTGCTGGCCCTGGTCGCCGGCACCGACAACGTGGCCCAGAGCCTCGCGGTGGCACTGACCACGCTGCGCGGCTCCAACGTCTTCGACGCCACCTTCGGCTTCGACGGCCTCAACGCCCTCGCCGAGCAGATCGAGCCGAACCTGATCCGCGAACAGGTACGCGTCGGCATCATCACCCTGCTCGACCGTGACCCGCGTGTTCGCAAGATCGTGGACGTGAACCTCGACGACGGCCGGCTCGGTGTCGGTGCCACCGGCAACGGCCAGCACAGCGCCGACGGCGCTGCCGACGCCGCCCGCGCCGCGCTGCGCTCGTCTCGCACCCTCCAGGTCCAGGTCCAGTTCGAAACCATCACCGACGACCGGCTCTCGGTGCATCTCGGGGAGCTGCCCCATGTCTGATCCCACCCTCCCGGCCGAGCTGGCCGACGTCCTGGCCGTCGACGCCGCCGCGCTGCGGACCACCGGCTCGACCGGCTTCGGCATCGTCGAGAGCGGCTTCGTGCCGAAGTCCTTCGCCCGGCTGCTCGCCGAGAAGCTGGCCACCGCCCGGCTGCTCTTCGGTGACGACATCGACCTGACCAGCGGCGCGGTGCTGCGCAAGGTCCTCGAACTGGCCGCGCTGGAGGACGCCCGGCTGTGGGCGGCACTCGGCGCGGTCTACGACAACTCGTACGTGGTGTCGGCGACCGCCGACGCGCTGACCCGCCTCGGCGAGGAACTCGGCATACCCCGGCCGTACCTGCAGGCCCGGGGCACGGTGACGGTGAAACTGAAAGGCGCCCTGCCCACCGGGCGCACCCAGCTCACGCTGCCCCGGGGCGCCCGACTGTCCACACCCGGCGGGCACCACGTGGCCCTGGACGAGACGGTGGTGCTCTCCGCCGCCGTCGGTGAACGGGTGCCGGCCGTCGCCGCGTTCTACCCCGGCCCGGCGCACAACCTCGACCCGACCCAGCCCAGTCAGAAGATCGACAGGTGGAACCGGGCCGACACCCTGCTGGCCGACCTGGACGACGCCGAACAGGCCGCCGGGGCGGAGCTGGTGGAGATCACCCACACCGTCGCGCTGACCGGGGGCGAACAGCAGGTCCCCGACGCCCGCTACCGGCAACTGCTGCTGGCCGCGCCCCGCTCCATCTGGACGGCCGAGGCCATCGGACTGGCCGTGGCCACCGTGCCCGGCGTCCGTCAGGTGCAGGTCTTCGACGGCCGCGGCGGCCTGGACCTCAACCAGTCCATCTTCGGCAACTTCAACTTCATCGAGCGGGTCTTCAGCACCGAACGTGACCTGGGCAACCCGTACTACGTCACGGTGCTCGTCGCGCCGACCGCCGCCGCCATCTGGGACGGCCCGGACGGGCTGCACGCCGCCGTCGAGTCGGTCATCGAAGACCTGCGCCCGGTGGGCAT
The DNA here is from genome assembly GCF_029626145.1 of Micromonospora sp. WMMD961. Taxonomy (NCBI): domain Bacteria; kingdom Bacillati; phylum Actinomycetota; class Actinomycetes; order Micromonosporales; family Micromonosporaceae; genus Micromonospora; species Micromonospora sp. WMMD961. Next base: position 4,112,222 of record NZ_JARUBJ010000002.1, on the reverse strand, counting down.
CTTCGCCTCGGTGGACCGCGCCGACGAGGTCGGCATCGGCGTCGAGGCCGACCTGGTGATCCGGGGCCTGCCACTGCCCACCGGTTCGAAGGAGACGGTGAACGCGTCCACCGCCGCCACCGAGCTCCGCGCGCGGCTGCACGCCCGGTTGTGTCGCTACGTCGACGAGCTGCCCTTCGGCGAGCCGGTCCGGGCCGCCGAGGTGATCTGGACGCTGATGAACGAGCCGGGCGTCGCGGACGTCCGCGAGCTGCGGTTGGTCCGTTTCCCGGCCGACTCGGCGGTGGTGGTGACCGGCAGCGCGCCCACCGGCGACGGCGTACAGCGACTGCCGGTCGGCGACAACGCGGTGCTCGCCACCAACCAGGTGCCCGTCTACGTCGACCGGGACGACCCCCGGCCGTTCCGGATCGTCTGAGCGGGGGCCCCATGACAGACATCCGGGTACCGGTGGACGGCGCCGACCCGTCCGTCGAACGAAACCTCGTCGACCAGTTGGAAGGCCCGTACCCGGGCACCGTCCGGCGGGTGGTGGTGCCGGTCGCCGGCACCGGTACCGCGGTGGTGGACTGGACCAGCCGGCATCCGTTGCTCACCGTCGTGCTGCGCGGCGACCTGGCCGAGGAGACCGTGCGGGTTACCGTCACGGTGGACCCGGGTGGTGCGGGGGAGCGGGTGCTGCCAGCGGTGGTCTTCGCGCCCTGGTCGGCGGCCGGGGCGTCGGTGCCCGCGTACGTCCCGGACACCGCCGAGGAACCGCTGGTCGCCTCGTTCGCCGTCGCCGTCACCGCCGAACGGGCGATCGACGGTGCCGCCGCCACAGCGGTCACCGGTGCGGCGCTCACCGGGCTGGTCGAGCTGGCCGTGCTGGAAGGCAACCTGGGTCGGCTGCTGTACCTGGTGTCGTACGAGAAGCACCGGCTGCGTCGCGCGGCCCGGGAGGTGCACGCCTACCGCACCCTGGCGCACGCCCGGCGGGACGCGCTGGACCGGATCGGCGCTGACGTCGGGGTGGCCCGCTTCGTCGACGAACTGGTGCACGAGCCGACCAACGGTGAGGTGTACGCCCGCCGGCTGGCCCCGCCGGCCCGTGAACCGGACACCGCGTACGCCCACCGGCTCGGGCTCTACCGGCGGTTCCTGCTGCCCACCCCGGGTGCGGTACGCCAGCTGCTCAACGGACCCGGCGCGGACACCGACCCGAACGCCGGACTCTTCGCCGACCTGCCCGGCGGCGCACGGTTCACGGTGCGCGAGGACGACGACCGGTTCGCGGTGGCCATCCGGCTGGTCGCCGCCGGCGATCCGCAGCACCGCACGAACTTCCTCGCCCAACTGCGCCGCGACCGTCTCGTCCTGCCCGCGAACACCCCGCCGAACAACACAGTGCACGCCGGCCGGGCACTGCCCGCCAGCCGGCTGACCGCGATCACCGCGCTGCGGGCCAGTCTGCGCCAGTCGTACGCCTTCGACAGCACACACGGCATCGCGCCGCCGCTGGCCGCCGCCCTGGACCGGGCGGGACGGGTCTGCCGGGCACTCGGCTCGTCGATCGTGTGGCAGGTGACCCGGGCCCAGGACGACGCCGGTGGCAGCCGCTACGAGTTGGGTCTCGGCGTGGACGTGAGCTGGCCGACCCCCGCGCAGGCGACCGACCTGCGCAACCGGGTGTTGGACACCGGGCGCGCGGTCACCGCGGACCGGACCGCCGAGGCGCTGATCGCCGCCGCCCGGGCGCGTGGTGTGCCCACCGTGGCGGCCGACGGCGAGGTGGCGTGGTTGTGGCGGGTGTGCGGGCTGCCGACCACGCACCGGATCAGCACCACCCGGATGTACCTGTCGCACCTGCCCACCCGGGGGCTGGCGGTGACCGCGCCGCTGAGCGCGGCGGTCGGCGCGAACACGAACGTGGAGGCGCAGTTCCACGCGCCCGGCGACCCGGGCGGCAACGCGCTGTTGCTGGCCGGGTTGACCGCGGCCGGGGCGGCCTGGACCAGCGCCGGTGAGCCGGCCTGGAACCCGCTGACCGACGCGGTGGCCCGCACCCGGTGGGCGGCGGTACCGACCCGGCCGGCCGGGCAGCCGATCGACCAGGTCCTGGCCGCCGCCGGGCTGCCGGCGGTGCGGGACCCGGCGCCGGTGGTGGCCGCGCTGAACCGGCTCCCCGACGAGCTGGTGGAGACCATCGAACTGCCGGCGGCGTTGGCCGCCGCGCTGATCGCCGGCCAGCCGGCCGCCGGTGATCGGCTGGCCCGCCTGGTCGGACTGCTGCGCGACCAGCACCTCGCCGCCGCGCTGCCACTGGTCGAGTCCGGCAACCGGGTGCTTCTGGTGTGCAGCGTGATCGGCCTGCCGCAGGCCGGGCTGAACCTGGCCGAGCGCCGGGCCACCGGATTCCGCTGGTACACCGTGGGGCTCGGCGGCGGCACCGCGGAGATCAAGGCGGTCGGCGCGCGGACCGTGCTGCGGCCCACCCACGCCGGCCTGGTCGCCGTGGTGGCGCTCTCCTACGTGCGGACGGGCCTGACCGACCCGTACGAGTTCCGGGTGGAGCTGCCCGACGGGGTGACGTTGACCCTGGCGCAGTACGAGCGGCTGATGAACGCGCTGACCCGGGTCTGCCCGCTCGGCGTGGAGGTCAACACGTTCGCCATTCGTCGCGACCACGTCGACCTCGACGACGACGGCACCGCCGAGCCACTGCGCCCAGCGGTGGCCCGGACCTTCCGCACCTTCCAGCAGCGCCGGCACCGCGGCGTGTACGACCAGCTCTGAGAGGGACACCATCATGGCGAGCCAGATCAACTACGACGGGGTGACCGTCACCGAGTTGTACGAGGCGTTCACCAAGCACGGCATTTCGGCCTCGGACGCCAGCGTGCTGGTCTCGTCCTGGATCTACGAGAACGTGGGCACCGCGAAGCGGGTGTTCAGCTACGCCGAGTCGTTCCCCGCGGTGGAGCCGGGCTGCGCGCCGCCGCCGTTCGCCCGCACCTTCGCCCACTCCGACTGGGTCGACGGCGAGGACGTGGTGCAGGCCGGGCAGACCCCCGGCGAGCAGGGCTTCAACGAGCGGTTCCACCGCATCGAGCACGACCTGGACCACCTCGGCGCCGACCTGGCCAAGGCGTTCTCCTGCATGGCGGCCATGCGGGTCAGCCTGCGTCGGCTGCTCGACGAGATCCGCGCGGAGATCAACCGGTTGCACTCGACGGTGCACGAGAACAAGATCGTCCCCGGTCCGTTCACGATCGAACAGATCCCCAACTACATCGGCTCGCTGGACTTCGGCAAGTACATGGGCACCACCATGTTCATGGACAAGAAGGTCAGCATCTGGCAGACCAAGGCCGGCACCATCGTGCTGCCCGCCGTGGAGACCCTCGGGGTGGACGTGGTGGTCGGACCGAAGGTCCGCGGCGCCGCCCAACTCGCCCGGTACACCGCCGAGCACGGCGACGTCCGGCAGCGCTTCCCCCGCGAGGTGAAACTCGTGGAGTTCATTCGCCTGTTCGGGGAGGACGAGGTGGCCGACGGCCGGACGATCCGCGACGTGCTCAAGGTGCTGCCGGCGGACACCAGCTATCCGAGCCTGGACGCGATGTTCGCTGAGGTGAGCGAGCGGGAGGCCGTCATCGTCCGGACCACCGTCGGCGCCCAGTCGGCGGTCTCCGCCGCGCTCGGCATCGAGGCCGAACTGGAGAACGTCGCGGACGCCGACATCGCCATGCTCGCCGGGGTGCCGACCAAGGCCCGGGCCGCGCTGGCCCGCGCCGGGATCAGCACCCTCGGCAAGCTGGCCGACGCGCCGGCCGAGCAGGTGCTCGGCATCATGAAGGAGGCCGGGGTACGTGCCGACGTCGGCGACGCCGCCGAGTGGACCGGGTACGCCCAGACGCTGAGCAAGCTGCGCTGAACGGCTGGCACCGACTCCGGCGAACGGTTGATCCCCGCCGCTCGCCGGGTCGGTGTGACGACACTGTGCTGGCGTCGCGATCGTCCACATCCGACCGTGGAACTCCCACGGGGCGATCGGGTGTGAGAGGCGCATGCATGGCTGTTCACGAGGTGACGCAGGACCATCGCACCGGGATATCCGAGTCGGACGTGGCGCTGCCTCCCCGGTACGCGTTACGGCTGCTCGGCGGGTTCGGCCTGGAACGCGACGGACGGGCGGTGGCGGTGCCGCAGGGTGCCCGCCGACTGCTGGCCTACCTCGGCGTCCGCCAGCGCTGTGCCCGGTCCGAAGCCGCCGGAACGCTCTGGCCCGGTTCGCACGAGGATCGCGCCCGCGCCAACCTGCGTACCATGCTGTGGCGGCTGCACCGGGTGGCCCCCGAGCCTCTGGTCCAGGAGGACGACCGGCTGGCCCTGGCCGCCGGGGTGACCAGCGACGTGGCCACCCTGGGCGCGGCTGCCGCGGCGCTGCTGGCCGGCGGATCACCGGTCGACGTCGGCCCCGGCGCGCCGACGCTGACGACCGGCGAGCTGCTGCCCGGCTGGTACGACGACTGGGTGCTGACCGAGCGGGAACGCCTGCGCCAGACCCAGTTGTACGCGCTGGAGGCGCTCGCCGAGCGGCTCACCACGCAGGGCCGGTACGGCGAGGCGGTGCAGGTGGCGTTGACCGCTGTGCACCTGGAGCCGCTGCGGGAGAGCGCCACCCGTACGTTGATCGCCGTGCACCTGGCCGAGCGCAACATCAACGAGGCGGTACGGCGGTTCGAGCTGTTCCGCGCCGACCTGGGCCGGGAGTTGGGGGTCGCCCCGACACCCTGGTTGGAGCAGCTCGTGCGCGCCGGTCTGACCGGTGCGACCGTCCCGTATCCGTGACCGGCCGGGACGGCTCTACCGACGGCCCGGCCGCCCCGGCGGCGCGGCGCCATCCCGGCGGCGCGGCCGCCCCGGTAGCCCGGCAACTGGACGGCCCGGTTGCCCACCCATCTGCCCGCCCGTGACGGCCAGTCATCACCACCCACCGGACACCACCCTGCGTCCTTTGCTTTGCACCCACCGAGGCGACGGTAACGCTCCGTGGTTGGTGCGTCCGTGGGTGCAGAGCAAAGGACCCGGAGGTCGCAGGTGGGGGTGGGGTGGGTGGTGTGCTGAACTCCGCGCTTGCGCCCTGGTCGAGCCGGGTTTCGGCGCGGGTCGACGTGGTCGGAGGGCGAGGACTCGTCGTGGCGCCGGGTCGCTGGGCGTGGTGACCGTCAGTTGCGGGCGGGCTGGTCCAGGATGGCGCTGAAACGCTCCTCGGCGAGGTCGAGCTGGCCGAAGATGTGCCGCTTCACCGCCGGTGACAGCGGGGTGTCCGGCCGGCCGATCAGATCCCGGAAGAGCGGCACCAGCGGCCGGTACTTCCGGGCCGACGAGATCACCTTCGGCCCGACCGTGTGGATCACGCCCACCCCGTTGTCGGTGAAGTCCGACACCTTGATCACCCGAGCCCAGGGCTCCCGGTCCAGGCTGACCGCCAGGTGTTCCCGGTACTGCGTGTTGCGGTCCCGCTCGGGGTCGTACACCGGATTGGTGACCGCCGCGACCAGGGTGGCCACCCGCGGTCCGAACCGCGCGGCGAGCGCGCTCAACGCGGCCCCGGTCGGGTCGGCCCCCGCGTCACCCTCGGCCAGTTCCACCGGGTGGTCCTCGACCGCGTCGTGCAGCAGACCGGCGACGATCACGTCCACGTCCCGCACCTGGTAGTGGTGCATCAACCGGATCGCCACCCGCAACAGGTGGTTCAGGTACGGCTCACGGACGCGTCGGTCGTCGCGGTGCAGGGCGGCGGCGAGATCGAGCGCGGCGGTCAGCCGCGCCCGGGCGGCGTCGTCGAACTGCTGGACCTCCAACCGGAAACGCTCCAGCAGGCCCGGTTCGCCGTGGATCTCGGTGATCGCGTGCATCGGCATGCTGCCCAGGTGCGGCGGGAAGTCCATGCGTCACTTATAGCCGATCTTCACCACATCGATGGGCCCCTACGTCGCCGACCCGACGGTGAGTCGGCGGTGGGTCGTCCGACTATCCCGTCACCTCGGCGCGGTACGCGGCGACCGCCCACGGCACCGCCAGCTCGCTCGGGAGGGCCCCCCGCTCGGCCGCCCGACGCAGCACGTCGACCACGCCACGTAGGTGACGTACCCGTTCCCCGCCCTCGCCGACGGTGGTCACCAGGTCACCGTCGAGCAGCCGGGGCTCGGGGGCGGCCCGCAACGCGTCCAGCAGCGCGGTGAACGGCGCGGTACGGGACAGCGGCGCGATCAACGGCACGCCGGCCGGGTCGGCCCGGTGCGCGAGCAGGTTCTCCAGCAGTCCCGACCGTCCCGGCACCCGGCGGGTCACCACGTCCCCGGGCAGCCGCAACCGGTCCGTCGGGTATTCCAGCACCGCCTGACCGGCCGTGCCGGTCACCACCACCTCGCCGGCCACGAACTCCTCGGCGGCCAGCGACACCGCCGCCAGCATCGGCGGGCCGGCGCGGAACAGGACCCGCAGCACCGCGGTGTCCTCGACCTCGATCGGGCGGACCCGGTAGCGCTCCACCTCGATCGCCACCGGCCAGGGTGTCGCCCCGCCGAGCGCCTCGGCGACGGCCAGGCACTGCATCACCGCGTGCGCGAGCGGGTTGGCCAGCGCGCCGTCCAGCACCGGTCGGCCGTCCAGGCTCCGACGACCGGCCCAGGGGGAGCGGGCGTAGTAGGCGTCCGGCCGTTGCCACGCGGCCACTGTCGAGATGCCGGTGACGGTGCCCAGCCGGCCCGCGGCCAGCGCGTCGGTCAGCGCGGTGAGGGCCGCCGAACCGAGCGCCTGGAAGCCGACCTGGGCGACCCGTCCGGCGGCGGCGAGGGCCCAGGTCAGCTCCTCGTGCTCGGCCAGCGACAGCACCGGCGGCTTCTCCAACAGCAGGTCCGCGCCGGTGGCCAGCGCGTCGCGGGCGATCGCCAGGTGGGTGTGCGGCGGTGTGCAGATCACCACCACGTCCGGCCGGGTGGCGGCGAGCATCGCCCGGTGGTCGGTGAACACCTGGACGCCAGGAGGCACCGGTGCCGCCGGATCGTCCTGCACCGGCCGGACGTCGACCAGTGCGACCAGCCGCAGCCGGCCGTCGGCGTGCAGCGGCGCGAGCACCCGCCGATGCCACCGGCCATGCCCGTTCGCCCCGATCACCGCCACCCGGGGCGGGGCCGTCGTCCCGCTCACCACCCACCGGCCGGCGTGGGACCGTTCATCGGGCACCGGCCAGGGTGCGCCCGTTCATCGGGCACCGGCCAGGGTGGCCTCGACGCCGTGTCGTTCCAGCGCCGTCAACCAGGCGACCACGTCGGCGCGGACCTCGTCGTCCTCGGCGACCTCCACCGGGATGACCTCGCGCAGCGCGAAGAGCGCGTCCACCGCGCCCGCCGGGCTCTGCCGGCCGGCGTCCAGCGCCGCGCGGATCGGTCCGGCGAGGGGGTCCTGGAACGGCAACGGCTGACCGTCGTCGGCGTACCCCAGCGCGAAGCGCAACCAGGACGCCACCACCAGCGCGCCCCAGCGCGCGGACCGGCCGGCCGCACGCAGGTCGGCGATGGTGTGCAGGACGCGCTGCGGCAGCTTCTGCGAGCCGTCCATCGCCACCTGGAGGGTGCGGTGGCGGATCGCCGGGTTACCGAACCGGGCGAGGACCTCCTCGCCGTAGTCGACCACCCGGACCCCGTCCGGTGGGGTGAAGCTCGCCGCGACGTCCTCGGCGATCAGTCGGCGCAGCACGTCGGCCAGGTGCGGGATCTCCAGCGCCTCGGCGACGGTCTCCCGACCGGCCAGCGCGCCCAGGTACGCCGTCGCCGAGTGGACGCCGTTGAGCGCGCGCAGCTTCAACCGCTCCCACGGGCCGGCGTCGTCGGTGAGCACCGCCCCGGCGTGCTCCCAGCCCGGCCGGCCGCCGGGGAAGTCGTCCTCGATCACCCACTGCGCGTACGGTTCGGCGGCGACCGCCGCCAGGTCGGTGACGCCGAGCGCCTGGCGTACCGCCTCGATCGTCTCCGGGGTGCTGGCCGGGACGATCCGGTCCACCATGGTGCCCGGGCAGGAGACGTTGGCGGCCACCCAGTCGACCAGCCCGGCGGGCACCCGGGCGGCACGACCGACCGTCTGGTCGAGCATGCCCCGCAGCCGACGGCCGTTGGCCGGGAGGTTGTCGCAGCTGACCAGGGCCACCGGCCCGGCGTCCGCGGCGGCCCGGGCGGCCAGCCCGCGCAGCAGCAGCCCCGGCACCGTGCTCGGCGGACGGCCGCCGGCCAGGTCCGCGGCGAGCGCCGGATCCGGGGACAGGTGGCCGGTCACCGGGTCGAGTTGGTACGCCTTCTCGGTGACGGTCAGGGTCACCACGCGCACCGCCGGGTCGGCGAGCAGCGCCACCACGGCGTCCGGGTCGCTGGCCGCATGCCGTACGCCGCTCAGCGCGCCCACGACCCGGGTGGCGCTGCCGGCGGCGGAGAGGGCGCTGACGGTGAACAGGTTGTCCTGGGCGGCGAGCGCTTCGACCACGGCGGTGCTGCGCGGCGCGACGGCCACGATGCCCCAGTCGCCGCCGGCCGCGCCGACCGCCGCCTCGGTGAAGACCGCCTGGTGGGCCCGGTGGAACGCGCCCAACCCCAGGTGTACGACGCCGGTCGGCACCGTCCCCGGTCGGATCAGGGGACGGGCCTCGACGGGGAGGTGGCGCAACCTGCCCAGGCCGAGCCGGGACGCGCCAACGGTCACCGCCACGCCGGACCGTCCGGGAAGCGGAACTCGACGATCGACGCCGGTTTCATGGTGGCGCTGTAACCGGGCCGCTCGGGCAGCAGGTAGCGGCCACCGCGGGTCCGCACCGGGTCCACGAAGTGCTCGTGCAGGTGGTCGACGTACTCGATCATCCGCCCGTCGAGGCCGGTGCCGACCCGCAGGTAGTCGAAGATCGCCAGGTGTTGGACGTACTCGCAGAGGCCGACCCCGCCGGCGTGCGGGCAGACCGGCACCGCGAACTTCGCGGCCAGCAGCAGCTCGGCCAGCACCTCGTTGACGCCACCGACCCGGCAGGCGTCGACCTGCATCACGCCGATCGCCTCGGCCTGCAACAACTGCTTGAAGATCACCCGGTTGGCGGCCACCTCGCCGGTGGCGACCCGGCATCGGCCGCCGGTCAGCTCGGTCACCGCGCGGGCGATCCGGGCGTGACCGAGGATGTCGTCGGCGTGCGTCGGCTCCTCGATCCAGTACGGGTCCACCTCCGCGAGGGCTGTCATCGCGGTGATCGCCTCGTCGACGTCCCAGACCTGGTTGGCGTCCATCATCAGCAGCGCGTCCGGGCCGATCTCGGACCGGATGATCCGGGCCCGCCGTAGATCGTCGGCGAGCGGGCCGCCGACCTTCATCTTCATCGCCCGCCACCCCTGGTCGTACGCCTGCCGGGTCAGCGCCCGCACCTTGTCGTCCGGGTAGCCGAGCCAGCCGACCGAGGTGGTGTACGACGGGAAGCCATCCCGTTCGAGCGTCGCCAACCGGTCGGCCAGGCCGTCGCGTCCCTTGTCGAGGATCGCCGCCGCGTCGTCCGGGGTGAGCGCGTCGCTGATGTGCCGGAAGTCGACGCTGGCGACGAGCTCGTCGGTGGGAAGTTCGGCGAGGAACCGCCACATCGGCTTGCCGGCCAGTTGGGCCCGCAGGTCCCAGACCGCGTTGACCAGGGCGCCGGTCGCCATGTGGATGACGCCCTTCTCCGGGCCCAGCCAGCGCAGCTGCACGTCGGCGCTGAGCGAGCGCCAGAACCTCACCGGCTCGGCCGCGATCTCCTCGACCGTGCGTCCCCGTACGTGGTGGGCCAGCGCGTGCACCGCCGCGCAGGTGATCTCGTTGCCCCGGCCGTTGGTGAAGGTGAACCCCGCGCCGGTCGCACCGACGTCGGTGCCCAACTCCACGTACGTCGCCGAGTAGTCGCCCCGGTTGATGGCGTCGGAGCCGTCGCCCCGCGCGGCGGTCGGAAACCGCACGTCGTGTACCTCGACGGAGGTGATGGTGGTGGTCACTGGTCAGCGACTCCCTTGAAGTTGAAGACCCTCTTGGGCAGCCGGTACGCCAGGTCGACGATGGTCTCGGCCGCTTCGTCCATCGGCAGCCGGTGCTCGGCGACCAGCCGGGCCAGGAAGCCGGCGTCGACCCGGCGGGCCACGTCGTGGCGTACCGGGATGGAGCAGAACGCCCGGGTGTCGTCGACGAACCCGGCGGTGTTGTAGAAGCCGGCGCTCTCCGTGACCGTCTCCCGGAACCGGCGCAGCACCTCCGGGGAGTCCAGGAACCACCAGGGCGCGCCGAGCAGCAGCGCGGCGTACCCGCCCGCCAGGGGCGCCAGCTCGCGGGTGAAGGTGTCCTCGTCGAGGGTGTAGAGCACGACCTTCAACCGGGGGTCGTTGCCGTAGCGCCCCAGCAGTGGGGCCAGCGCGTGCACGTACTCGGTGGCCTGCGGAACGTCGCCGCCGACGTCGCGGCCGTGCCGGGCGTGCAGCCAGCGGTTGTGGTTGCGTACCGCGCCGGGATGCAGCTGCATGACCAGGCCGTCGTCGAGTGACATCCGGGCGAACTCCACGAGCATGTGCGCGCGGAAGGCCTCCGCGTCGGCGGCGTCGGCCTGGCCGCGTCGGCCCCGGTCGTACAGTCGCTCGGCCTCTTCCGCTGTCAGGTCCAGGGTGCGTGCGGTGGGGTGTCCGTGGTCGGAGGACGTCGCGCCGGCGGCGATGAACGCGGCGCGCCGGGCCCGCAGCGCGGCCAGGTAACCGGCGTACGTGCCGGTGTCCTCGCCGGCCCGCTCGCCGAGCCGGTCCACGTTGGTCGACCAGCCCTCGAACTCCATGTCCACCACGTCGTCCGGACGGAAGGTGGTGACCACCCGGCCGCCCGGCCCGCCCCAGCCGTCGGCGGCGAGCTTGGCGTGCTGGCCGAGGTCGTCCAGCGGCGACTCGGTGGTCGCGAGGACCTCGATGCCGAACCGCTCGAACAGCGCCCGGGGCCGGAAGTCCGGCTCGGCGAGCCGGGCCGCGATCTCGTCGTAGACGGTGTCGGCGGTGGCCGGGTTGAGCGGGGTGTGCACACCGAACACGGTGCGGAAGGTCTGCTCCAGCCAGAGCCGCGACGGGGTGCCCCGGAACAGGTGCCAGTGCGCGGCGAAGCGGCGCCAGATCACCCGCCCGTCGGTCTCCACCGGGCTGCCGTCGCGGGTGGGCACACCGAGGTCCGCCGGGGGTACGCCCTGACTGAGCAGCATCCGGGTCAGGTAGTGGTCGGGCACGACGAGCAGCTGTGCCGGGTCTCCGAAGGGCCGGTCCTCGGCCAGCAGCGCCGGGTCTACGTGCCCGTGCGGCGAGATGATGGGTTGCTCCGCCGCGAGGGCGTACAGCTCCCGGGCCAGCGCGCGCTGGCCCGGTTCGGGCGGCAGGAGCAGGTCGGTGTGGTCGAACGTCGGCACGGGGATGGGCTCCTCGTCTCCTGGTCAGCGGGGGTTGAGCAGGTCGGCGACCCGGACCGGTCGGCCGGTCTCGAAGGACCGGTTGGCCGCGAGGCCGGTGAGCAGGGCCAAGGCGCCGTCGTCGGCGGTCGCGGCGCGGTCGAGGGGGTCGGGTCGACCACCGAAGAGCACTCCGGTCATCCGGGCGTCCGCGCCGCCGTGGCCGTGTCGGCTGCGACCCTCGACGGGGATCTGCCGGGGCGGTTGCCAGAACGGGCGCAGGGTGAGGGTCGCACCACCACCCTCGGCCGGGGCTTCGGTGCCGTGCAGGGCGGCACCCTTGACCGCGCCGGCGGTGCCCCGGTCGACGAAGTCGCTCTCGGTGACCTCCAGTTCGAGCCGGCCCCGACTGCCGTTGACCATCACCCGGTAACCCTCCCAGGGGGCGTACGCGGTGAGGTGGTAGGTCATCGTGGCGCCGGTGGAGTAGCGGGCGAGCACTGCCATGTCGTCCTCGATGGTGACCCCGGCAGCGAAGACGTTGCGGTCGCGTTGGTAGCCGTCCTCGGCCTCGGCGTCGAGGTACAACTCGCGCAGCCGGGGGTGCGCGTCGAGTCGCAGCGCGAACGGGTCGTCGGCGGCGGCGGGGGAGCCGTACGCCCGGTCGTAGTCGCGGGCGTAGCCGTGCCGGCGGCCGTCCGCGCCGTAGAAGAAGAGCCGTCCGGCGGCGTACACCTCGACGGGAGTGGCGGCCAGCCACCAGTTGACCAGGTCGAAGTGGTGGCTGGCCTTGTGCACCATCAGCCCGCCGGAGGTGGCCTTGTCGCGGTGCCAGCGGCGGAAGTAGTCGGCGCCGTGACGCACGTCGAGCAGCCACTCGAAGTGCACCGAACCGATTTCGCCGACCGCGCCCTCGGCCAGCAGCCGGCGGACCTGTTCGTGCAGCGGGTTGTAGCGGTAGTTGAACGCGACGGTCACCCGACCACCGGTCTCGGTCACCGTGTCCAGGATGCGCCGGCAGCGCGGCACGTCCACTGTCATCGGCTTCTCGGTGACGACCTGCCGGCCCGCGCGCAACGCGGCCACCACGTACTCGTCGTGGGTGACGTCGACGCTGGTGACCAGGGCGACGTCGACGCGTTCGGAGTCCAGCATGGCGGTGAAGTCACCGGCCGGGTACGTGGGCACCGGACGGTGACCCAGCTCGGCCAACCAGCGGTTGTGCGCGTCCATCCGGGCCTGGTTGACGTCGGCGAAGGCGACCAGCTCGGCGGTGTCGGCGTGGTCGAGCACCAGGGCGCGGACGAACATCTCCGCTCGCGCGCCGGTGCCCACGACGGCGTACCGGACCCGGCCGTCGGCTCTCGGTGACATGCGGTCGCCTCTCCGGTGGTCCTGCAAAGGTTTGCAGTGAAGTAATCACGATCGATGTGATCGCGTCAACGGTGACGATGTAAACGGTGGTAAATGTCCTCGTTTGTGCGTCGGTAGGTCACCAAGGGGAGTCTGGATGCAACAAACCTGTAGCCATTCACCGTTGACACTGGCGCAACCGTTTGCATTAATGGGCCACACCCACGTGACCGCCACCACATCGGACGAAGGGGCCGCCGTGCCAGTCACCATCCGGGACGTCGCCCGGGCGTCCGGTGTGCACATCTCCACCGTGTCCCGCACCTTCTCGGCCCCGCACCTGGTCAACCCGGAGACCCGGGTCCGGGTGCTGGCCTGCGCGGAGGATCTGGGCTACCGGCCGAACCGGGCCGCGAGGTCGCTGATCACCGGGCGTACGCACAACATCGGGCTGATCATCGCGGACATCGCGAACCCGTTCTTTCCGCCGCTGATCAAGGCGGCGGAGAGTCAGGCCCGGCACCGCGACTACCACGTGTTCGTGGCGGACACCAACGAGGACCCCACCGCGGAGGAGGAACTGGTCCACGCCCTCGCGAAGCAGGTGGACGGGGTGCTGCTGTGCAGTCCACGGATGAGCAACAGCCTGATCGAGCAGCTCAGCCGTGAGGTGCCGCTGGTGGTCGTGAACCGCCAGGTGGCCGGCCTGCCCTGCGTGCTGATGGACGTCGGGCAGGGCGCCCGGACGGCGATCGAGCACCTGGTCGGCCTGGGGCACCGCAGCATCGCGCTGCTCGGTGGCCCGCGCAGCTCCTGGACCAACCGGGAGATGCGCCGGGCCGCAGGTGCAGCCGCCCGAGCGGGCGGCGCGGAGTTGACAGTGCTCGGCCCGAACGCGCCCACCGAGACCGGCGGATCCGCCGTCGCCGAGCAGGTGCGGCGCAGCGGCGTGTCGGCGGTGCTCGCCTACAACGACCTGATGGCGATCGGCCTCATCGAGGGGCTGGACGCGCTCGGGGTCCGGGTACCGCAGGAGGTGAGTGTCGTCGGGGTCGACGACATCGCCCTGAGCCGGCTCACCCGACCCAAACTGACGACGGTGGCCACACCCACCGGGGCCGCCGGCCGGACGGCCGTCGACATGCTGTTGCAACAGGACACCGAGTCACCGCGCGGCGCGCGAGGGCTGGGTGCCGGCGCGGCGCTCGGCGTCCGTCGTACCACCGCACAGGTAATGCTCCAGACCGACCTGGTCATCCGCGACTCGACCGGTCCGGGCCCGTACGCCCGACCGGCACGTCCCCTGGCCGCGCCGCAGGGCCCGGACCCGCATTGCCCTGCGGGCCCGGGCATCCCGACCGCGGCCACCGGTGACGCCGTCGCCTCCTAATGCCGAGGAGTGAGCGCACATGCACCCCGCAACGCCCCCCACCACTGACGCGCCCGTCGGGCGCGCTCACCGTACCGCGCTGCCTCGGCGGCGCCTGCTGCGTGGCCTGCTCGCCGTGACGGTCGCCGCACCGCTCATGTTCGGGGCTGCCGCCTGTGGCGGAGACGACGAGCCCGCCGCCGATCCGAACGCCCCGGTCAAGCTCTCCATCTTCTGGTGGGGCGGCGACGCCCGGGCCAAGCTGACCGAGGACGCGCTGGCCCTCTACACGGCCAAGCACCCGAACGTGACCTTCGAGAAGACCTGGCAGGCCAACCAGGGCTACTTCGACAAGTTGGCCACCCTCACCGCCGGTGGCAACCCGCCGGACCTGTTCCAGATCGACGACAACTACCTGGCCGAGTACGCGGCCCGCAACACCACACTGGACCTGACCTCGTACCAGAAGTCCGGCAAACTGGACACCTCCAAGTTCCCCGAGAGCCTCTGGCAGTACGGCGTTGTCGACGGCAAGCTCGCCGGCCTCGCCGCCGGCGAGAACACCCAGGGCCTGGTCTACAACAAGACGCTGCTGACCACTAACAACCTGCCCGAGCCGACGACCGGGATGACCTGGGAGCAGCACATCGCCTGGGCCGAGGAGGTGTCGAAGAAGACCGGCGTGCCCGGCACCCAAGACCCGAGCGCCGACTACAAGGCGCTCTGGGTGTGGCTGCGGCAGCAGGGCAAGGACCTCTACAAGGGCTCCGAGCTGGGCTTCACCGCCGAGGACGTGACCACGTGGTTCGACCTGTGGAAGGGCGCCCGGGACCGCAAGGCCACCCCGACCGCCGACGTCATCCACGAGGGCAACTCCAGCGACGTCACCAAGCAGCTGGTGGTCACCGGCAAGTCGGCGACCTCCTGGGTCTGGGCCAACCAGATGCCGGACCTGAAGAAGAACACCAAGGACGAGTTGGGCGTGATCGCCTACCCCGGTGACCCCAGCGCGCAGTGGGCCCGGGCCTCGATGTACTGGTCGGTGTTCAAGGGCAGCAGGAACAAGGACGTCGCGGTCGACGTGATCAACTTCCTGAACAACGACCTGGAGGCGGTCAAGCTGCTCGGCACCGACCGAGGTCTGCCGTCCAACCTGGACCTGCGCCGCGTGGTCAGCGACGACACCACCGACCCGGCCATGAAGCAGTCCATCGCCGTGGAAGCGGAGCTGACCCAGAAGTTCGGCGCGTCGCCACAGGTGCCGATCAAGGGACACAGCAAGGTCAAGTCGGAGCTGATCAAGGCCGCCGAGAACGCGCAGTACGGCCGGGCCACCCCCGCCGAGGCCGCCGCCCAATTCGTCGAGGCGTGCAAGTCCGCCATCGCCTGACCGCCGCACGGGGTTCTGTGTCGACGTCCCTGGCCGGCCTGCGGCGGGCCAGGAACTCCACCCAGACCCACCGCGAGGAGAGGAGCTGTTCGTGGCGTTGACCACGGCGCCCGACCCGACCCGACGCGGCCCCGGAACCGACCGGGCCCACACCGACAGGCGTGGGCCCGGCCGTCTCCGGCACAGCGAAGGCCTGGCCGGGTACGTCTTCCTGTCGCCGTGGCTCATCGGGCTGATGGGTGTCACGGCGATCCCCATGCTGTTGTCGCTCTACCTGAGCTTCACCAACTACGACATCCTCACCCCGTTCTCCGAGGTGGAGTGGGTGGGGCTGGCCAACTACGAACGGATGTTCACCGCCGACCCGTCGTACTGGCACGCGGTGCGGGTCACCCTGACCTTCGCGCTGGTCGCCGTGCCGCTGAAGCTCGCCGCCGCACTCGGCGTGGCCCTGCTGCTCAACCGCGCCTGGCGCGGGGTCGGGCTGTTCCGGGGCCTGTTCTACCTGCCGTCGTTGCTCGGCGGCAGCGTCGCGCTGGCCATCGTCTGGGTCAACATGTTCAACCGCGACGGCGCGTTCAACTCGCTGTTGAGCCTCTTCGGCATCACCGGCAAGCCGTGGGTCAACGACCCCGACTGGGCCCTGGAGACGCTGATGGTGCTGGCCATCTGGCAGTTCGGCGCGCCGATGGTGATCTTCCTGGCCGGGCTCAAGCAGGTGCCCACCGAACTCTACGAGGCCGCCTCGGTCGACGGGGCGGGCCGGTTCCGCCAGTTCCGCAACGTCACCCTGCCGATGCTCTCCCCGGTCATCTTCTTCAACCTGGTGCTGGAGACCATCAACGGGTTCCAGGGCTTCACCGCCGCGTTCGTGCTCAGTAACGGCACCGGCGGCCCGGTCGACTCCACCCTGATGTACACGCTGAACCTCTACATCACCGGCTTCACCGAACTCGACATGGGCTACGCCTCGGCGATGGCCTGGGTATTCCTGCTCGCCATCGCGGTGATCACCGCGATCTTCTTCAGCACCGGACGGTTCTGGGTGCACTACTCCGACGGGGAGGACCGGTGATGGTGGCGGTGACCCCGACGACCACAGCGCCGCCGAATGCGCGCCGGCGGCCCGGTGGCCGACCGGTGCTGCGGCTGCTGATCCTGGTGGCGATCGTCGCCGTGGTGCTCTACCCGTTGATCTGGATGATCGGGACCTCGGTGAAGTCGCAGGAGGAGATCGTCAACAACCTCGGGCTGCTGCCCGAGCGGTTCACCCCGGGCAACTACACCGCCGGGTGGTCCAACTTCGACGTCAGCTTCGGCCGGTTCTTCCTCAACAGCGCCATGGTCAGCCTGCTCACCGTGGTCGGCAACGGGCTGTCCTGCCTGCTGGCCGCGTACGCCTTCGCCCGGCTGCGGTTCCGGCTGCGCGGCATGTGGTTCGCCGTCATGATCGGTACGCTGCTGCTGCCCCAGCACGTCCTGATCGTGCCGCAGTACATCCTGTTCCGGACCCTCGGGCTGGTCGGCGGCGAGTGGCCGTACCTGCCGCTGCTCATCCCGCAGTTCCTGGCCACCGAGGCGTTCTTCGTCTTCCTGATGGTGCAGTTCATGCGCGGTGTGCCGCGGGAGTTGGACGAGGCGGCCCGGATCGACGGCGCCGGCCCGTTCGGCATCTTCCGGCACATCATCCTGCCGCTGAGCCGCCCGGCGCTGGTCACCACGGCGATCTTCTCGTTCATCTGGACCTGGAACGACTTCTTCCGGCAGCTGGTCTTCCTGTCCCAGTTGGAGGACTACACAGTGCCGGTCGCGCTGACCCTCTTCATCGACTCGACCAGCCAGAGTGCGGTCGGCCCGATGTTCGCCATGTCGGTGCTGTCGTTGTTGCCGGTCTTCCTGTTCTTCGTCGCCTTCCAGCGGATGCTCGTCGAGGGGATCAACACCAGTGGCATCAAGGGCTGAACCTGCCGACAGTGACGCCCGCCGGGACTGGCGCGACGTCGTCCGCGACGCCGCCGACCTCGCGCTGCTGGGCATCCTGCTGACCCTCGCCGCACTGCCGTTGCTCACCGCCGGCGCGGCCGTGGGCACGGCCAGCGCGGCCCTGCACGACTGGACGCGTACCGGCAGTTGGCCGTCCGCGCGGACCACAGTGCGCCGCTTCGGCCGCTCGGTGCTGCCCGGGGCGCCGGTCAGCCTGCTCGCGCTCGGCGTGGCCGGGCTGCTCGCCGCCGACCTCGCGGCCCTGGCCACCGGCCGGGTGCCCGGCGGCCCGGTGGCGCTGCTGGTGACGGCACTGGTCACGGCCGGCCTGGCCGGGTACGCCGGGCTGGTCGTCGTCGAGGTGGGCGGCAACGGGGGCGGGCGGTGGCGGGAGGCGGCCCGCTCCACCGCCCGTGCCTGCCTCGACGCACCTACCCGCTGGGCCGCGCCCACCGGGGTGGTCGCGTTGGCCGGGCTGCTCGCCGTCCTGGTCACCCCGGTCGCGGTGCCGATCCTCGCCGGATACACGCTGGCCGCCCTGCACGCCGTCACCAACCGCCAGCCGATCGCCGCGGCCGTCACCTCCCGCCGGGCAGACCGCGCCGGCGGCCGACCGGTCGCCGTCGACCCCGCCGGCCGCCGGTCGGTGCCGGCGCACGCGGAGTTGCCGTGAGCGGGGCACAAAAGCTGGTGCGGCTGCTGGTCGGCGGGGCCGAGGTGGCCCGGTACGTCATCGACCCGGCGCTGGACGCGCGGCACGGGCCCCGACCGTACCTGCACCCGGTGCGCACCCTCGGCGGCACTGTGGTCACCGACGCGCTCCCCGCCGACCACGTGTGGCACCTCGGCGCGTCCCTCGCGGTGCAGGACGTCGACGGCACCAACCTCTGGGGTGGACGCACCTACGTCCGCGACGTCGGCTACACCTGGCGGGACGACCATGGCGTCATCGCGCACACCGGCGAGGTCGAACGGTCCCCGGCCCGGTACGGGCACGACCTCGAGTGGCGCGACCGGGCCGGCGGGGTGCTGTTGACCGAACGGCGGTGGCTCAGCGCCTCGGTGGTCGGGTTGGACGCCTGGCGGCTCGACGTGGAGTCCGTCCTCGTCGCCCCGGACGACCGGGAGGTGCGGCTGGGCAGCCCGGCCACCAACGGCCGCCCGGGCGGGGCCGGCTACGGCGGGTTCTTCTGGCGGGCCGTCGCCGACGGCGAACCGGAGGTGTTCACCGCCGACGCGGCCGGGGAGGAGACGGTCAACGGCAGTGCGGCGCCGTGGCTCGCGCTGACCGGCGTGCGGTCCGGCGGTGGGGCGTACACCCTGGTCTTCGCGGGCCTCGGCCCTGACGACCGGTGGTTCGTGCGGACCGGGATGTACCCGGGTGTCTGTGTGGCGTTCGCGTTCGACCGGCCGGCGGTGGTGCCGGCCGGTGGGAGCCGGCACGGCCGGTACCGGGTGTGGGTGGCCGACGGGATCCTCGACCGGGGCCGGGTCGCGGCCCTGGTCGCGGCGGTGCGTGACAGTGCGGGCGGCCCCGGTCAGCGGGAGCGGTCGGTCAGCTCGCGGACGGCCAGCTGGTAGGCGGCCTGGGTGTGGTACGGCCAGTGTCCTTCGATCGGCGGTGGCACGGTGTCCGCCGGATCGATGGTCAGGCTGCGGGGGTCGCGCAGCCGGGTGTCGACGTCGACGCCGGGCGGTGGGCCGTCCGAGCCGGCAGGGAAGATCGGCCCGCCGATCGGGTCGGTGTCGCGCCACAGGTTGCGCCACCGCCAGTCGATCCGCGCGCCCAGGTCGTGCAGCGTCCGTGGCCCGAGATACGCCGGGTAGAGCCGCGCGTAGGTGCGTTGCAGCGGTGAGCCGTACGTCAGCAGCGAGACCCGGGCCAGCACGGCCGGCGGTAGTTGCAGGATGGTGGCCGCGGCGAGGACCGAGCCGTGGCTGTGCCCGGAAAGGACCACCGGCCGCCGCGCGGTGAGCCCGGTGACCCGTTTCGCCAGCTCCGGAACAGCGCGGGCGGCGTAGCAGGGCGGCGCGAACGGGTGGACCGTCCGGGGCCAGAACGTGCCGAGGTCCCAGAGCACCGCCACCACCCGCCGGGTCTGCGCCGACCGGTACGCCCGGAAACCGAGGATCATGAGGCAGATCACCAGCAGGCTGATCACCCAGACCCCGGCGTCGGTGACGTAGGCGGCGAACACGGCCGCCGCGCCGCCGTACCCGCCCAGGCGGTCCGCGAGCTGGGTGGGACCGATCCCGATCACGTCGAAGGCGACGGTGGCCAGCCCGAGCGACGCGATCACCAGGAACGCGATCAGCACCGGGCCGAGCTCCTCGGTGATCCGGGACCGGGCGATCGTCTCCTGGACCAGGCGCAGCCGGTGCGCGTCCGGCGCCGGCGCGTCGGGGTAGTCCCGTTCGATGATCCGCGCCGCCAGTCTCCGTCGCCGCCGGCGGGTCAGCAGGAGGGTCGCCGAGGTCACCGCCGCCCCGATCAGCAGCGCGGCGAGCCCGGCGAGCGCCGCCCACCAGTAGGACACCGGTGGTTCCAGCGGGCCGACGACCGGCGGGTTGGGTCGGATCGGGTCGGGGATGTCACCGCGGTCGAGGGCGTCCGCGACGCGGTAGACCAGGGTCGCGGTGAAGGCGGCGCCGACGCTCACCGCCGCCGCGGCCATGATCGGGGTGCCGAGCCCGTGAAGGACGGGGCGCTCGTCGTCGCGGGCGGCACGCTGCCGGGTGTACGTGACGACGGTGAGCACGACGAGCAGGACGCCCTGCGTGGCGACCATCCCGGCGGCGAGGCCCTCGTACCCGGGCAGCTGGCCCAGGCCCTCCGGTGCCGGGTCCGCGAGCGTGGCCGAGCCGAGGCAGCACACGGTCACCACCACGGTGACCGTCCAGAGGGGGTGCAGGAGCCGTCGGGCCCTCGCCGGCCCGGCCGGCACGGGCCGGGCGAGCAGGACCACCTCGACCGCGAGCAGCCCGACGGTGATCCCGAACAGCACGCGGTGACCGGGCGCACCCACCCCACCCGGTGCGATGCCGGCGAGCAGGGCGGCGTTCAGCGTCCCGACGCCGAGCATCACGTGGAGTTGGCGCAGCCAGCCGGTGGTCTGTTCGTCCTGCCAGAAGCCGGCGTCGGCGAGGTTCCCGGTCGGGCCGCCGGACCGGTGTGTCGCCGACGACGGGCCGAACCCCTCGAAGGCCCGCGCCGACCGGATGCCGATGGCCCAGACGACCCGCAGCGCCAGCAGGGGAACGACCGACAGCAGCGCCAGTCGGGGTCCGGTCGGGAGGGTGTGCAGCCAGGCCAGGTAGGGGCGGCTGGCCCGGCACCCGGGGTAGGGCACGCACTGCCAGCCGACCAGGTCCAGCGTGACGCCCACCGCCGCCAGCACGAACGTGGCAGTGAGGGTGCCGGCGAGCAACCGGCACAGCGCGCCGAGCAGCCCCCACCGGTCGTGCCCCGGCGGGCGGAGCCAGATCGCCAGGTTGCTCAGCATGAAGGGCAGCAGCAGCAACATCGACGCCGTCCGGACGGCCACGCCAGCGGTCAACGAACCCCAGCGGTACGCCTCGACGGCGACCCCGTCGGTGGCCCCGCCGGCGATACCGCTGCCCGGCCGGGGCCGGAAGAAGCCGGCGTGCCTGTCTCCGGCGACCCGGACCACGATCGGGTGGTCGAGGATCCGTTCGGCGGTGACCCCGGAGACACCGTGTACGCGCAGCTCGACCGCGTCGCGTCCCGGCGTTCTGTCCACGCCGTCAGGGTCACAGACAATCCCGTCGGGCACTGCCGATCCCGCAAACGTCAACGGGCCGGTAGGGCGGCGGTGACGCGGATCGCCTTGACGATCGCCGGGATCGAGCCGATCAGCAGCACCACCCCCCAGATGATCGCGATGATCGCGAAGACCAGCGCCGCCACGTCGTCGACGATGCTGACCAGGATCACCGGCACCAGGTTGTGCAGGAACTCCAGCACGACCGTGCACAGCAGGGTGGTCAGGATCAGCAGGACGAGGCCCTTGTTCTGCAGGAACCGCGGCTGGGCCAGCACCAGCAGCCCGGCCCACACGAGCTTGAGCAGCAGCACCAGCCCGAGTAACACCGCCGCTTCGCCGACCGGGAAGAACCCCCACAGAGCCAGGTACGCCAGGGTGCCGAACGGGACGGCCAGGAACAGCGACACCATGATCATTAGTTCCACGAACGCGACCAGCAGCGCGATCAGCCCCACGATGATCAGGATGATCGAGAAGATCAGGCTGGCGACGCCCTGCACCCGACCCTGGACCCGTTCGGGCAGCAGCAGGCCCAGGCAGAACAGCCCGGTGCTCCAGACCGCCACCGCGTCGATCAAGGCCAGGTAGCCGGTGCCCCGGCCGGACGGCTCGCTGACCCCGGACACGTCGTCGATCTGGACGTCCAACGCTCCGGCGCTGTCGGCCAGGGCCGCCCCGGCGTCGCCGCCGCCGATCAGCAGCCCGGCGCCCAACTCCACCCCGATCGCCAGGACGATGGCGAGCATGGCCAGCAGCAGGAACGGTTTACGCAGGTCACCCACGACAGCGCCTCCTCTCAATTCAGCACGCCACGACGGCGGGTCAGCACGCCACGACGGCGGGTCAGCACGCCACGACGGCGGGTCAGCACGCCACGACGGCGGGTCAGTACGCCACGACGGCAGGTCAGCACGCCACGACGACAGGTCAGGACGTCGCCACGACGACCGTGCAGGAACCGAGGCCGGGACAGCGCACGCCGATCTCGGTGGCGTCGTCGACGGCGATCTTCGCCACCGCCCCGGTGCCGTCGGCGGCCGGTTCGACCTCGTCACGGATGGTCAGGTCGGCGTCGCCCGGGGCCGGCGCGGTGACCGTGAACCGCGCCGCGCTGCGCAGCACCAGGGTGCGTAACCCGCCGGGATCGGCGACGCGCAGCTCGCAACTGCCCGAGAAGACCAGTCGGCCGGGCTCCTCGAAGCAGTCGGCGCTGACCGTCGCCGGGTCCACCGCGGCCTGCTCGCCGCCCAGCGCCCCCAACCGGTCGACCAGCCCGTGCCGGGCTCCCGGGTCAC
Organism: Micromonospora sp. WMMD961; assembly: GCF_029626145.1. NCBI lineage: Bacteria > Bacillati > Actinomycetota > Actinomycetes > Micromonosporales > Micromonosporaceae > Micromonospora > Micromonospora sp. WMMD961. Next base: position 4,089,595 of record NZ_JARUBJ010000002.1, on the reverse strand, counting down.
CCCGGTCGTCGCGGCCCGCCCCGATGGCGACCACGAACAGCGCCACCAGCAGGACGGCCAGCACTCCCAGCAGTGCCTTCTGCCGGCCGCTCATCGCGCGGCGGCCGGTGACACGACCTCGCTGAACCGGAGCACGTCGACGCCGGCGTAGTAGCGGTTGGTGCCCTGCGTCTTGCCGACCACCAGCAGGGTGACCTGATGCGGGCCCTTGGTGAGCTGGACCGTGCCGACGTCGAGGAACTCTGTCTTCAGCACACTCGGTGTGAAACCGAGGAACGTGCCCCCGACCTGGTTGCCGTCGATGGAGAAGACGGTGTTGGCGTAGTCGGTGGCGGTGGTCCGCACCGCGGCGAACCGCCACGTGCCGTCGGCCGGGATCTGCACCGTCATCGTGACCTTGTCGCCGATGGCCAGACCCCTGAAGAACAACTGGTTGCCGCCGGACCAGGTCAACTCGCAGCAGTCGGGTTGCGCCTCCACCGTCGCCCCGCTCTTCCTCGGTGACTCGACGGTCGCACCGTCGATGAGGCTCTCCGCCTCGACGGTGACCACGCGTGGCTCGCCGGGGCCCGAGTCGCGGGTCAGCAGGACGACTCCCACGGTCACCACCACCAACACCAACGCCGCCGCGGCGGCGATCCACAACCAGGGGGTACGCCGGGGCGGCGCGACCGCCCGCACCTCGTAGGTGACCCGACCGCTGGAACGGGAACTCTCCTCCGGGGCGGTGTTCGCCGAGTACGCGAACCCGGTCATGTCGTAGCGCCGAGGTGCGGTGCCGGCCGGCACGGCAAGTGTGACCAGGAACGACACCGAGCCCTGCCCGGGTACCACCCGTTGCGGCTCGGCGACGGTGAACCACGCCCGCTGCGAACCGTCACCGGGAGCCACGTCGAACACGACGGTGTCCGGCGCGTTGCCCGGGTTGGAGACGGTGAACGTCAGCTCGCCGCTGTTGCGGGGGTCGAGGGTGAACTGTTCGGCGGCGGCGACGACCGCCCACTCGGTGGTCATGACGACTCCTCTTCCAGGACGATCTCGACGGTGGTCGAGGCGGGCTTCTCCGCCTCGACGATGCGGGTGATCACGGCGAGCTGACCGGCGGCGGCCGCCGGCACCCGCACCACCACGTGGAACGGCTGCTCGGCGGGTTCGTCGATCGTGAAGCCCGACATTCCGGTGGCCAGTTCAAGAGCCCGGCGTATCCCGTACGGGGTGCCGCGCCACCGGGCCAGCAACGCGGCGTTGGCCACCAGGTCACGCAGCCGGCCCACCGGCAGCGGCAGCGGAGTGTCCGGCCGGGACGACGCCACCACGTGATCCATCGCCACCCAGCGGGTCAACCGCACGACCAGCCCGTCCGGCGCCCGGTACGGGTCGAACAGGGCGTCCACCTCGGCGAGGATCGCCTCGTCCGGGGCGTGCAGCGCCTCCATGACGTCCAGCAGCGTCCAGAGCACACTGCCGGGCACGCAGGCCCGCTGGTATGCGGCGGGCAGCAGCCGTTCAATCGCCGAGCGTCGCATCCTGGCGCACCACCTCGATGTCGTGCTCGCCGGAGCAGAGCAGCCAGGTATCCGGGACGGTCACCACGTCGGCGGTGGCCTGGTTGGCGCTGGGCGTCCAGTCGACCGCGGTGGCGCTGCGGTGGACGCCGCGGTCGCCGCCGGCCAGGATCAGCCGCTCCGACGCACCGGAACCACCGGCCGACGCACCGGAACCGCCGGCCGTCGTGCCGCCCGTGCCGCCGGCTGTCGTGGTGCCGGCCGTCGGGCCGCTCACCGCGATGGCGTCGACCGGCACGAACCGGGTCCGGTCCCGCAGCGGCAACCCGCAGTTGACCGACACCGACTGCCACTGCGGCTGCGCGGCCAGGGTGTCCAGCCGCAACACCCCGCCGCTCTGCGTGGCCGCCACCGCCAGCGACCCGGCGATCGCCAGGTCGCGGCAGGTGCCGCCGATCCACCCGGACTGCGTCGACTGCCACTTCACGTCGGACTCGAACAGCCGGGTGCGGTGACAGCCCTGGCCGGGCTTCTTCGGGTCCGGCTCGCCGGCCCCGCTCCACAGCAACGTGGCGGGGCCGTCGTACTGCACGGCGAGGACCCGGTTGTCCACGTTCGACAACCCGACGTGGGTGAAGCTGCCGGGCCGACCACCGGCGGTCGACAGGTACACCCCGAAGCTCGCCTGGGCGGCCACCGCGACACCGGGTGCGCCACGCTCCGAGACGAACGCGCGTACCGCGTAGAACCCCCGATCGGCGTCGGACGGGTCGACCAGGATCTGCAACGGCACCGCCCCGGGCAGCAGCGACACCTCGTACAGGCCGGTGTCGGTGGCGACCAGCAACGCGCCCGCGCCGTCACGGTCCAGCCAGGCCACGTCGGAGATCCGCGAGTCCAGGTCGGTGAGCAGCGACCACGTCTCGCCCAGGTCGGTGCTCAGGTGCACCCGGGAGCCGCCGGAGGCGCGTAGGGTCACCACGGCCACCGAGCCGGGACGCGCCACGATGCCCGGTCGTACCGGCGCGGGAGCGGGCGCCACCCGCAGCACCGTCTCGCCCTCGAAGCGGCCGGCCGGCTCCCATCCCGCGCCGGCGTTGCTGGAGCGGAACACCACCGGGCCGCGCCCGGCGTACCAGGTGCGCGGCTGGTACTGGTCCACGGCCAGGGCGCGGACCTCCGCGTCGGGGGCCTCGTCGACCACGAACCGGACCGACTCGACGTAGCGCACACCCGGCTCGGCGTGCTCCAGCAACCGGTACACGTTGGACGCCCGCAGTGGCTCCCCGAACGGCCAACCGGTCGGGTTCAGCGCGGTCGGCAGCGGACTCAACGTCTGGTGCAGCCGGTCGTGGATGCGGCTGCGGACGGCGTCCACGTCCTCCTCCCGGCGGACCACCACCCGGGCGCGTACCGACACCGCCTTGAACCGGGCCCACGTCGCCCGGGACCGGATGCCCACCATCCGGCGTTCCTCCAGGTCCGCCTCGACCCGGTGCCGCGCCTCCGGCACCTCGTGCTCACGGAGCACCGCCACCGGAAGCCGGCCGTTGGGGCGCGCGGTGGGCGGCACGTACGGGACCAGCACCACCTCGACCTCGCCCGGCCGGGCGAAGCTGTACACCGCCGCGCGGGTGAACGCCCGGGCTCTCGCCACCGCGCCGGAGCTGGTGGCGAGCACCTCGAAGTCGCGGGCGGTCACCGCCCGCTGCTGCGCGAAGAACTCGTACGGGCCGCGCAGCAGCACCGACTCCAGCGCCTCCATCTCGCGGCCACCGGCGGCCGGCGTGGGATTGTCCACCTTCACCCCGGGCAGGGGGTCGCGCAGGCTGGCCAGGGTGCCCGCCGCCACATTGCCGACGGGACCGCCACCGCACCGGTACCAGAGCCGGACCTGCCGCCCGGCCGGCGGCACGGCCGCAACCGTCACCGGCGTCGGGGCCGCCCCGGTCACCGGCGTCGGGGCGCCCGCCGGGGCCGGCGCGGCGGCGTCCGGCGGCGCGGCCGAGGGCCGCAGGTCCAGGGCCGGGGCGAAGGTGACGGTGCCCGAGCAGCGGTCCACCAGGTACGCCTTGGACTGCGGGCCGAGCCCGGCGAAGCTGTCCACCGGTTGCCAGATCTCGAACGTGCGGCCGTCGTGCTCGCGGGCCGCCGCGCCCAACTCCACGGTGCCGGCCGGCACCTCCACGCCGAGCAGCAGGTCCAGCGGTTCGGCGGTGTGCGCCAGCGGGGCGTGCGCGGCGCGTAGCACCTGACCCGGCTGGCCGGTGCCCACACCGAGCAGCTCCGCCTCGACCGTCTCGCAGTGGTGCATCCGTACCGTCACCGACGTCTCGTCGGCGGGCAGCAACGCCGGTTCGGTGGTGACGAACACGACCGGCCGGGGGTCCGCGCCGCGAGCCGCCGCGACCCGCAGGCCCGCCGGGATCCGGACCGCCACACGATCGGTGCCGGTACGGGTGAACCGGACGTCCGCCCAGGCGGCGGTCGGTGCGTGCCGGGAGACCCCGAGCAGGTTCAGGAACGAGACGTACGCCTTCTCCGGCAACTGGTTCAGCCGGTAGATCATCACCTCGGTCAGGTGCGCGAACGCCTCCACCAGCGCCATGCCGGGGTCGTGCGCCGACAGGTCGGTCCACGCCGGGCAGGACTGCCGGATCCGATCCCGGGCCTCGGTGACCAGGTCGAGGAAGCCGCGGTCGTCCAGGTGCGGCACGGGCAGTGTCATGAGGGTCCTCCCTGCACGGGCTCGTCGGCCGGGAGCAGGTCCACGGAGAAGACCAGCTGCCCGGGTGTCAGGCTGGCCCGCACCCGGTAGTCCAACCGGATCACCAGCCGCCACGCGTCGTCCGGGTCCGGCCCGGCGTCCACGTCGATCACCTCGACCCGGGGCTCCCACCGGGCGATGGCCTGCCGGACGTAGTGGATGGCCAGGCCGGCCGTGGTGTCGTCGTTGGGTGCGAAGACCAACCGGTGCAGCCGGGACCCGTACCCGGGTCGCATCAGCCGTTCGCCCGGCGTGGTCGACAAGAGCAGGAACAGCGCCTGCCGTACGCTCTCGTCGCCCTCGGTCATCGCCAGGCCGCCGGCGGCGGTGAGCGCCAACCCGCCGCTACGGCCGGCGTCGAAGCCGGCACCGACGAAGCGGAAGGCCCTCACCGGTCCGCTCCCAGGAACTGCTGGCGCGGGTCCCGCACGGTGTGCTTGACCAGCCCCGGCGGCGTGCCGTTGGTGAACCCCGACAGGTGCGAGAGCACCACCCGGTGCCCGTCGACGCGCACCCAGTCGCTGTAGCCGACCCGGACGGTCAGGGTCTTCGTGCACGGCTTGACGGTCGGGCCGTAGTTCGGACACGCGACGATGGAGCGTCCTTCCGGGTCGTCGTCCACCAGCACGGGCACGCCGGTGACGGTCACCCACTCCCGCGACGGCCGGTTCTCGACCCGGCCGTCGTGATCACAGGTGATCACCGAGTCCCTGTGGATCCAGCGCATCAGCCGCCTCCTTCGTGGTGGGCGCGGGCGAGGGAACGGGCCTGCTGGGCCGCCGTCGTCGCGTCCTCGGTCGACTCGGCGTGCAGGAAGTCCACGCTGCGAGCGCGTACCACCATCGCCCGGCCGGGTGCGGAGATCACCAGGTCGGACGCCGCGTGCAGGGTGGCCAGATCGGGGGTCAGTTCCAGGAAGCTGCCGCCCTCGGTGGCCAGTCGCAGGCTGCGGTTCACGTCGTCGACGACGATCGACTGACCGCCGGCGGTACGCATCGTCCAGCGCCGGGCCCGCCCGCCGTCGATGCCCGCGTCGTACGGCTCGACGGCGCCGAACAGCGAACCGAGCACGATGCCCGACGCCGGCTCGCCGCCGGGCAGCACCACCAGCACGGTGTCCTCCGGGTCGGGGAGCGCCACCAGGCCCTTGCCCCGTCCCGCGCCGGGGCAGAGGACGGCCAGCCAGCCGGCGTCCAGGCCCCCGTACGCCGGCAGGGTCAGCCGGACCCGGCCCAGCCCGTCCGGGTCACCGACGTCGGTGACCGTGCCCAGGGTGACCACCGCACCGCCGGCCTCGGTCGGAGGGGCGACCGGCGGCACGGTGGAGAACCGGGTCAGGTGCCCGTTGCCGTCCACTGTGTGCACCACCTCGGTCAGCACGTACGCCCCGGCGACCGGGTCGGGCACACCGCCCAGGTCGATCCGCCGGCCCGGCCGCAGCGCCGGATCGCCCTCGGCCACCCCCTCGGCCGTGACCAGCGCCGCCGCCCGGGTGTCCAGTCGGGCCTGGGCCAACGCCGCCAACTCGTCGTCGCTGCGGCCGGGCTGGTCCACGGCGGTACGCACCCCGCCGGCGCCCACGTCGGCCGGGTCCGGGCGGTCGTCGGCGGATCGGCCGCAGCGCGCCTCGTCGGCCTGCTGGCTGATCACCACGGCCCGCTGCGGGTGCCAGCCCAGGGCCACGCTCGCACCGCCGGCCTGGTCGGCGTTGGTGGACAGTCGCAGGGTGTGCACACCCGCGCCGAGGGTCAACGCGACCGGCTCCCCGTAACCGGCGAGGGTGACCAACCGGACCCCGTCACCGTCGGCAGCCAGGTGCAGCCCGGCCCGCCCGGCCACCTCCCGCAGCAACTCCAGGTCGCTGTGCCGGTGCTGCGACAACCGTTCCACCCGTGGCCCGTCGACGTCGGCGGTCACCGTCAACCCCACCTCGCCGCACAGCTCCCGCGCCAGTTCCACCGCGGTCACCGAGGTGAACACCCGCAACCCCTGCCGCTTACGCAGCCGGTGCAGCGGGTCGTACGCGCGCAGCCGCAGCAGCGCGGCACCGTCGGCGGCGTAGTCGACCTCCACCGCGGTGACCTCACCACCGAACAGGGCATCGGCATGATCGGCCAGCCGTACGTCGAGGGTCGTGCCGAGGCGGACCGCCGGGTCGAACGCGCCGGCCCCGACGGTGGTGGCGAGCACCAACTCGGCCTGGGTGGGCTGGTCGAGGCGTGCCGCCACGCGCAGCGAGCGGATCCGCTGACGGGCCGCGCCGGCCAACTCGACGCCGTCGAGCAGGACGGTCAACGCCCGGGGCGCCCCGCTCGTCACGGCGTACCCCCGGGGTTGGTGCCGGGGGCGGTGGAGCCCGACGGGCCCCAGGCGGCGGGTGCGGTGGCGGTCGACGCTCCGACGAACGACGCGCCGGCACCCACCGCGCCGGCCAGCGCCCGCGCGGCGCCCGTCACCGCACCCACCACCGTTGCGCCGCCGCTCGGGGCACCCGGTGGTGGGACCGCGAGGGTGGTGCCGGCCGGCACGGCGAGGGGATCGGTGATCCGGTTGTGTTCGGCCAGCAGGCGCCAGCGCAACGGTGAGCCGAGCGCGTCGTTGGCCAGCAGGTCGAAGCGCACGCCGCTACGGCCCGGTTCGGCCGCGCCGTCGCCGGCGGCGATCACCGCGCTGCCCGGTGCGGCGGCCGGGGTGCTCGCCGCGGCCAACTCCTCTTCGAAGCCGACCTCCGCCTGGTCGGCCGTCTCGGCGGCCCGGACCAGCTTCAGCCGCAGCCAGGAGCGTCGGGGCGACCCGGTGCCGGTGAACGCGTCGAACCGCTCCGCCACCGCGATGATCACGCCGGGTACGTTCCAGGTCTTTCCCCAGACCAACCGCACCAGCGGAGGGCGCAGCCAACCATGCTCGACGGCGGAGTTCTCCGCCAGCATCCACAGCGGACGGGTGAGCACCCGGACGTCGACCGGACGGACCTGCGCCTCCACGAAGTCGACGTCGAACAGCAGGTCGAGCACCAGTTCGGTCCGGCCGCCGCCGGTGAAGACCAGCGGGTCGTCCGCCAGCCCGGAGCCGGTGAGCTGCCCGCCGGCGGCACCCCGATGGCGTACGCCGGCGAGCCGGGTCACCTGCACGGTCTCCGGGTTGAGCAGGCAGTCCACCCGTTCCCCGGAGGAGTCGATGAGGAAGGCGACACGTTCCATCAGTCGCCCGCCTGTTCCCGGTCCAGTCGAACCAGGTGGGCGGCGTCCAGCACGTCACCCGGCACCGTCCACAGCGCGTTGTCGTCCGGTAGCGCCGGCCAGGGGTCGAACGCCGTCGCGTCGACCTGGGTGGGTGTGCCCTCCGGCCCTCGCCCGCCGCCCGGGTCGTGGTGCGCCGAGCCGACCCAGGCCACACCGACGGTCGTCGCGGCCGGACCGTCGCGGTGCCCGGTGTGCCGCCCAACTCGCTCGCCCACCTGCTGCCCCGACCGTGCCCGATCGTCCGTGAGGGCCGGCCACCGGTCGCCGTCAGCCGCCGTCACTGCGCCCTCGGCTGTCGCCGAACTGTGCGCGGAACTCGCCGGCCTCGGCGCTGACCCCCGGCCCGTGCTCGCCCCCCGGAGACCTGACCGCCCGTCGCGAGCCGCTGCCCGGCCCGGCCTCGCCCCGCCGACGTCGGCGGAGTCGGCTGTGGACCTTGGAAGGTAACTGCCCCTGGAGGGGCCGAATTCTTCCAAGATCTCGCTGGGGCTGGGGCTGGGGCTGGGGCTGGGGCTGGGGCGGGTGGTGGGGGTGGAGGGTGCGCGTGGACGCCAACTGTCCAGCGGCCAGCCCAGCGCACGTCGGTCCGCGTTCGAGGCGGGGGGCACCTCGACGGTCATCGCGCCGTCTGAGGCGTCGCTGCCGCCCCGGGCGCTGGTACCGCCGATCCCTGGGCTGCCGCAGCGGTCGGCCGCACTCGCCGTCTGCTCCGACCAACCGGTCCCGCCCATCCGGGGCAACCCGTCCGGCCTCGCGCCGTCGCTCACCACCTCCGGCCCGTCGACGCCGCACGCCGCGCCCACCATGCCGTCGCTCCCCAGCGTGCCGGGCGGAGCGGGCGTCGGGCGGCCGGGCCCGTCGGAGTACGCGGCCAGGTCCGGGCCGGGCGCCCGGGTTGCGCGGCCGGGCACGCTGGTTGCGCGGCCGAGCCCACCACCCGTGCCGGTTGCGCGACCCACAGTGCCGGAGGCACGACGATCCACAGTGCCGGGGGCACGACGATCCACAGTGCCGGGGGCACGGCGACCCACAGTGCCGGGGGCAGGACGCCCCGCCGACTCGGCAGCGGGCCCGGCGCTCTCCCCGACGGGCCGAGCTGGTCCGGTCACCGCGGTCCTCCGGTCCGGTTCGTCCTGACCGATCCGGTCACCGGGGCGGAACCCGTCGGCGGGGCCATCGCGCTCCTGCGCCGGTTGAGCAGCGGGCGGGTCGAGGTCCAGATCGCGCAGCAGGCCCGGGGCGTGCGTGGCCACGAGGTCCAGCCAGTGTTGCGGGGGCTCACCGAAGCGGCGTGGCGGATCCGACGGCGGCTGCTGACCGGCTTGCCCGACGGGATCGACCCGTCCGGCGAGGCGCTGGACGGCGCCGGCGGCCGAACGCAACCGGTCGGCCAACCAGCTACGCGGGTGCGGGCGCGGTGGCACCGCCGGTCTCCAGCTCCAGGCCCTCGTAGCGCAGGGTCAACGAGGCGATGGCGATCTCGTGGCTGAGGGTGTTGAGGTGCGCGCCACGCCACCGGGTCGGCCAGGCGTCGATCAGGTTCCAGCGCAGCACCTCCGCGGTGCCGACCGAGTCGAGCAGCACCACCGAGACGTTGCGGCGGTTGAGGGTGCCCTGCGCGGTGGCGTTGACCCAGTCCCACAGCTCGCGGGAGGCGGTGAGGCCGAAGTGCAACGTCACCGGCTCGTACTCGGCCTGGCCGGGCACCATCCGCATCCGGCCCAGGCCGTGCTCCCGGTACGGCTGCCCGGGGATGTTCACCTCCAACCCGGTCATCTCGGTGAAGTGGCCGTTGGTGACGCCGTTGATGAGCAACCGGAAGTTGTACGCCCGGTACGGATCGACCGGTGCGCCGGGCTGTGGCGTGGCGGTGGTGGGCATGTCAGCCTCCGATCGTCTCGGTCTCGGTACCGCCGGCCCACTGGCTCAGCTTGAACACCACGAATTCGGCCGGCTTGACCACGGCGATGCCGATATGGGCGATCACCATGCCGGCGTCGCGGACGTCCGGCGGGTTGGTCTCCTCGTCGCACTTGACGAAGAACGCCTCCTCGGGGCTGCGCCCCAGCAGCGCGCCGTCGCGCCAGACCCGCGTGAGGAACGCCCCGATGTCGCGTCGGATCGAGCGCCACAGGGTGAAGTCGTTGGGCTCGAACACCATCCACCGGGTGCCGTTGGCGATGGCCTGTTCGATGGCGATGCTGAGCCGCCGCACGTTCAGGTAGCGCCACTCGCTGGCCTCGGCGGCGAGCGTACGGGCGCCCCAGACGCGGATGCCCTCCCCGGCGAAGTACCGGATCACGTTGACGCCCTTGGGGTTGAGCACGTCGTGTTCCGGTCGGGTGACCAGGTAACCCAGGTCGACGGCGCCGCGTACGGGTTCGTTGGCCGGTGCCTTGTGCACGCCGCGCAGGGCGTCGGTGCGGGCCCAGATGCCCGCCAGGTGCCCGCTGGGCGGGGTGAGTTCCAACTCGCCGCTGATCGGGTCACGCACCCGCAGCCACGGGTAGTAGAAGGCCCCGAACTCGGATTGTCGTGGCCGGTGGGCCGCTCCCTCGTGCCCGCCGGAGCCGCCCGGCTGGGCCGAGCCGCCGCCGGAACCGCCCGAGCCGCCGCCCGTACCCCCGTCGGGCTTGGGGGGTTTGCCGGACGACGGCGTGGCCACCCGGGTCAACGCGGAGATGTCGTCGATGTCCGGTGCCGGGTCGCAGATCGCGACCATGGTGCGGGTGCGCTCGGCCATGCTGAGCAGCGCCTCGTGCGACACCGGGTCGTGGAAGCCCGGCGCGGCGATGATGGAGATCTCGTCGACGGCTTCCAGCAGTTGCAGGCCACCGCGTCGCTGCCCGGTGCCGGTGATCGCGCCGCCCTCACCGACGTTGACCACCCAGCAGCGGGCGCCCCCGTTGTCCAGGAAGCCGAAGACCGCCCGGGCCAGCGGAGTGCTCTCCACCCGCTCACCACCGGCGAAGAGTCGCAGGAACTCCGTCCAGTTGTTGACCGGCACCGCCTTGCCCAGGTGGGCGGAGCGGTCCGGGGCGACGCCGACGAACGCGGCGATGCTGGTGCTCGCCGGGCCGATCGGTCGAGCGCCGCTGGGGACCTCCTCGACATAGATGCCGGGGGAGAAGTAGCTGGGCATCGGTCCTCCTGTGCGGGTGGGCGTCAGTGGGTCGGTGGCGCGCAGACGATGACGAGGTCGGGTTCGGTGGGGTCGACGTCGGCGGTGAGGACGAGCCCCCGACCGGTCAGCCGGAGTCGGACCGGGCTCGGGTGTTCGGGATCGTGCGGGACGCCGACGATCAGGAAGCGGCCGTCGGGGTCGGTGCGGGTGGCGGACCCGGTGCCGGGTAGCTCGACCCGCATCGCGGCGAGCGGTTGGTCCTCGGGACCGACCACCCGGCCGGTGAGGGCGCGCACCCCGAGCTGCCGCAGCCGCAACGGTTGCCGGACCGGCGGCGCGGCCGGGGTCGGGTGGTCCACCTGCGCGGGCACGTCGATCAGCAGCGCCGGGCGTGGCGCCACACCGAACGCGGTCCAGAGTGGCGGGTCGCCGGCCTCCAGGACGACGCTGTAACTGCCGTCGGTGGTCGCGGCGGTGAGCACCCGGTCCAGCCGGGGCAACCCGGCCGGGCCGGTGGCGCAGAGCAGATAGCGGACCGTGAACCGGTACGGTTCGCGGACCGCGCCGCTGGAGCGGGTCTGCCGGGCCGGGCGTAACTCCAGCGGCCAGAGGGTGAGCCCGGAGGCGTCGCCGTCGGTGCGGGGCGGACCGACCGGGACGGGTTCTCCCACCGCGCTGGTCAGCCAGGAGGCCAACTCTGCGGTGGCCGTCTCGATCGGGCCGCGCCCATCGGTGGTCATCGCGGCGGCGTCCCCTGGATCCGGTACGCGATGGCCTCGTTCCACACGTGCGGGTAGACGCCGATCTCGAAGTACCGGGTGAACCGGTTGATCGGGGCGTTGGTGTGGTCGTGGTAGAGCAGCCAGATCGGGGCGATGGTGAACAGCACGTAGTTCGCCAGCACCAGCGGGATGTAGAGCGGTCCGAGCAGGCGGCCCTGGAAGATGTGCACGTCCTCGTGCCGTTGGATGCCCGAGCTGGCACCGGCGCAGACGGTGCCGATGGTGGTGGCGTAGCGGGGCGAGACCCCCTCCACCACGCAGACCCGCCCGCTGCCGGCCGAGGTGGGCCGGTCCAGCGAGTGCCCGAAGATCAGGTGCACGGCCAGGTAGATGGCACCGACGACAGTGTTGAGCAGGCTCCACGTGTGGTCGACCACGAAGAGGAAGATGCCGCGTGCGTCCGGCGCGTACACCCCGGCGGAGGTCACCGCCCAGCCGAACACCGCGCCGATCAGCACGCCCACGGCGGCGCCGATCAGCAAACCGATCGGGCCGCCGGCGAGGAAGCCGAACAGAGCGCCGAGGCCCACCTGGACCGCCGCGCTGAGAATTCCGAAGACCATGACGGCACCCCCTCAGACCCAGGAGCGGACGAATCGGGGCTCGCGACCGCTCGCGACCTGGGTCGGCGTCGCCTGCCGGTTTCCGGGCGGGAACTGGTTGATGCCGAGCGCGGCGGAGAAGATCACCAGCGCGTTGAAGAACGCGATGACCCACTTCTCTCCGCCGGCCTCGTCGGCGAACGCCGCGGTCACGTAGGACAGCAGCAGCGCGATGGCGATGGCGATCCACTTGCGGAGCTTGTCCCCGCTGGGACCGATCAGGCCGCCGATGACGTTGGTGGCCAGCAGGGTGGCGGCGCTCGCGCCGGCGATGCTGCCCAGGGCGGCCCAGGTGAAGAGATCGTTCACGGCGATCCCCCTTTTCTGCGATGGTGCGACCGGGATGTGGTGGTGGTGAGGTCCGGTGCTCCCACCGGGAGCACCGGGGCCGGTCGCCGTCGTTTCGCGGGCGGCCGGGGCCGGGCGCGGCCAGCGGGTGCCGGCCACCAGGTGGATCAGCCAGGCCCCGGGGCGCCGGCGGGCGGGCCCGCCGGGGTCGGGCCGGGCGCGACCGGCGCGGCGGGCTGACGGCGGCGCAGCAGGAGTACGCCCACCACGGCGAGCAGCAGCAGGAGGAGTACGCCGCCACCGACCAGCAACCAGGGAAAGCCGCCTCCGTCGGCGCCTGCGGCAGCCGGCGAGGCGGACGGTCGAGGTGGCGCCTCGGCCACCGCCCGCAGTTCGGCCGGCTTGTCCTGGTTGGCGTCGACCTTCCAGCTCACCGAACGGCCGTTGACAGTGCCATTGCTGTCGATCACCCGGCCGGGAAATGTCACCGAGATCTCGAACGACATGAGCTTGAGGAACGCCTGCTGTTGCTGCGGATTCTGCTGCGCGACCTTTCCGCCGTATTTCTTCGGATCCAGCGGAAGCGTGAAACGGTAGAGATCGCCGTCCCGGACCAGTTTCACGCTCTCCGTGTCGAAACCGGCCAGCGGCGCCTTGCGATAACTGATCTGGGAACCGTAGAAAGTCTCGTCCTGGTACAGGGTCTCTTCGCCGGCCGGCAGCGCGGGAATGTTCTGCCGCAGCTCGGCGAAGGCGGCCGGGACGTTCTTGTTCCGGGCACTCAACACATTTTTCTGGGCCGTCAGCAGCAGTTGGCCGTCGACCGTGTCGTCGGCGTTGACGGTGAGGCCCATGTTGAGCTGCATGCAACCGCTGAGCGCGGCGAGAAGAATGAGACACACCGCGACGCGGAGTGCCTTACCGCGGTTGACTCTCCTGTTCATGCGCTCAGTGTGTGTGATCGCTTTCACACCAGCAGTCAGCGATCGGTCACAAGGCAGTCGCCGATTGTACGGGCGCGCTGTCGCCTTCGAACGAGTCCGCCCCCAGCCCTGACAAATACCCTGGAGTGTTGGGCCGCCCTCGTGGGCCGCGGGGCCGGCTCAGCCCACCGGGGGTCTCCAGTCCGCGTAGCGGGCCATGCTCCGCAGGGCGGCCCGGGCCGGGATGAGTCGCACCGCGCTGTCCCGGACCGCGACGGCGAGCGGGTTGCGCAGTTGCTGGCCGAAACGGCCGGCGGTGAAGGAGGCCCGGGCAACGGCCTGGCTACGCGGTCGACGTTGCTCGTCGTACGCGGCCAGCGCGGCGGGCACCGCGGCGGCCCCGGCGGCGCAGACGGCGCCCAGCACCACCGCGTCCTCGATGGCCTGTCCGGCGCCCTGGCCCAGGTTGGGTGTCATCGCGTGGGCGGCGTCGCCGAGCAGCGCGACCCGTCCCCGCACGTACGTGGGCAGCGGCACGGCCAGGTGGTGGATGTCGTTGCGCAGGACGACTCCGGGTGGGGTCGCCGCCAGCAGCGCCGGGATGGGATCGTGCCAGTCGCCGAAGCGCTCCCGCAGGGCCGCCCGTTCGTCGGGGGCGTGGCCGCCGGGTGGCGCGTTCAGCGCGGCGTACCAGTAGAGCTGACCGTCGCCGATCGGCACCATGCCGAACTCGGCGCCCGGGCCCCAGCTGATCGCGGCCGGGACCGGCTCGGGGAGCGCGATGGCAGCTCGCCAGGCCGTGGATCCCGCGTACGCCGGGCCGGGGTGTCGTGGCCAGAGCTGGGCGCGGACCCGGCTGCGCAGGCCGTCGGCGCCGACCACCAGATCGGCGCGGAGTGTGTGCGGCCCGTCGGGGCCCTGGTAGCGCACCTCGGCGCGGGTCGGGGCCGGGATCGACGTGCTCCACCGTGGCGTCGGTGTGCAGGGACGAGGCGGGCAGGGCCTCGCGCAGGGTGCGGTGCAGGGTGGCCCGGTGCACACCGAGGGCTGTGGTGCCCAACTGCCGGACCATCTCGGTGGCGTCCATCCGGGACAGCCACCGCCCGTGCCGGTCGCGGATGCCGCCGGGTGCCTCGCCGTGCCCGCCGTCGCGCAGAGCCGGGCCGAGCCCGAGGGCGTCCAGCCCGCGCACCGCGTTGGCCATCAGGCTCAGGCCGGCGCCGACCTCGCGCAGCTCGGCGGCGCGTTCCAGCACCGTGACCCGCCAGCCGTGCCGATGCAGGGCGAGCGCCGCGCTCAGGCCGCCGATCCCGCCGCCCACGACCACCGCGTGTGAGTCGTCCATCTCGATCCACCCTTCTACACCTGTAGAAAGAGGATACTACCTGCGGACCTCGGAAAGGGGGAGTGCCGTGACGGCCCGGACGAACCGGATCGCGCTGCTGACCGACGCGGCCATCGAGCTGATCGCCGACGGTGGCATGCGGGCGCTGACCCACCGGGCGGTCGACGGCCGCGCTGGAATGCCTCCCGGCACCACCTCCGCATACCTGCGGACTCGGCAGGCGCTGATCGAGGCGGTGGTGGGACGGCTCGCCGAACGGGACCGGTCCGACCTGGCGGCGTACGACCTGCCGACCGGCCCGCCGCCCCCGCAGCCGGCCCCCCGGCTCGACGGCAGCGACCTCGACCTGCTTGCCGCCGGCATCGCCGAGGTGCTCGACAGGTGGTTGAGTGTCGGGCGCAGCCGGACCCTGGCCCGGTACGCCTGTCTGCTGGAGGCGGTGCACCGGCCGGAGCTGCGGGGCATCCTGCACCACGGCACCGGTTCGCGGGTGCAGGCCCGGGACCTGCTGGCCCGCGCCGGCGCCACCGATCCCGACCGGCAGGGCGACCAGTTCGTCGCGTTCGTGGACGGGCTGCTCTTCGACCGTCTGGTCGGCGCCGGCGCGCTCACCGCCCCGGAGCCCGGCAGCGCGGCCAGCCGTGCCGACCTCGGCGTCGCGGTGCGCACCCTGCTGCGCGCCCTGACCGGGAGCTGACCCGACCGACGTGCGGGCGTGGCGGTGCGGGCGTGGCGGGTGCGCTCACCTGTCAGCGCGCGGGCCTGTCCAGTACGCCGGGGCGCGAGGGCCTGGCGTGGGCTCGGCGCGCCGGCGCCGCGCGCCGGCGCCGCGCCGTGCAGCCCCGGTGAGCAGGTCTGACGCGTGCTGGGAGACGATCACCTCGCACGGCTGTGGGCCGCCGGTGGGGTGCTGCGGTTCGGCCCTTTGGAGCTGAATCGTTTGCGACATCACGCGTGGTCGGTTTACGGCATCGCGCGTGGTGGGTTTACGGCATCGCGCGTGGTGGGTTTACGGCATCGCGCGTGGTGGGTTTACGGCATCGCGCGTGGTGGGTTTACGGCATCGCGCGTGGTGGGTTTACGGCATCGCGCGTGGTGGGTTTACGGCATCGCGCGTGGTGGGTTCACGGCATCGCGCGTGGGGGGTCGCGGCATCGCGCCTCATGCGTTCACGGCGCGATTCGTTTGCGGCATCAGCTCCAAAGGGGAAGCGGGCGGCATGGTGCGGGGCGGGCGGGCAGGCGGGCGGGCGGTGCGGTGGCGTGCGTCGGCGGTGGTGCCGGGGTCGACGGCGCCGTGCCGTGCGGTTGGGGCGTGCTGGCGACGTGCGGGCTCAGGCCGGGCGTGGCGGGCTGGTTGGCGCGGGTAGGAGAAATCGGGTGATGATGCGGTTCAGGGCCCTGCGGACGGCTGGCGGACGACTGCGGCACGGCTGGCTGCCGGTGCTGGAGGCCACCCTCGCGGCGACGGTGGCCTGGCTGCTGGCCACCCGGTTGCTCGGGCATCCGCAGCCCTTCTTCGCGCCGGCCGCCGCGCTGATCGTCCTCGGTCAGGCCCGAGGCCAACGCATCCGGCGGGCCGTCGAGGTCGTCCTCGGCGTCGCCGCCGGGGTGCTCGTCGCGGATCTGGTGGTGCAGGCGCTCGGCCCGGGCAGTACCTGGACGGTTTTCACCGTCATCCTGCTCACCGTCCTGCTCGCGGTGGCCTTCGGCGCCACCGGCGTGACGCTGGTGCAGGCCGCGGTCTCCGCGCTCTACCTGGTGGTGGTCGCACCACCGGACGGGACGTTGGTGCCGTTCCGCTTCGTCGACGCGTTGATCGGTGGCGCGGTCGCGCTCGCGGCCAGTCTGCTGGTCGACGCCCGGCGCCCACTGGCTCCGCTGGTCGCCGAGGTCCGGCGGACCTTCGACGAGTTGGCCGGGCTGCTCGGCGGGATCGCGGACGCGCTGGACCACCGTGACGAGACCGCCGCGGTCACCGCGTTGACCCGGGCCCGGGGGATGGACGCCCGGGTGGACGGGCTGCGCGACGGAGTGCTCGCCGCCGGCGAGGCGCTGCGGCTGAACGTCCGTCGACGCCGGCACATCGGTCGGCTGCGCTCGGTGGACCAGTCGATCCGGCAGACCGACTACGTCGTCCGCAACGTGCGGGTGCTCGCCCGCGCCGGCGTGACGCTCAGCCGTCTGCACACCCCGGCCCCGCCCGAGTTGGGCCTCGCCCTGCGGTCGTTGGCCGAGGCGGTCCGCCACGCCGGCGCCGCCCTCGCCGCCGACCTGGAGGGGCAGGACGAGCATGCCGACCAGCACGCCGCGCGGGCCGACGAGGCGGCCCTGGCTGCCGTGCACACCGCCGGCCAGCTCTTCGGCACCACGCAGACCCTGCCGCTAGCGATGATCATCGGGCAGGTCCGGGCCACGGCCATCGACCTGCTGCGCGGCGTCAACCCCGAGGACGACGCCGCCGTCCTCGCCCGGGTCGACGAGGCACTCGGCCTGCCCGCTGTCTGAACCGGGCCGTCGCCCCGGGTCACTCGGCGACCCGCCGACCCACCGGTCAGGCGCTGGCCCGGGCCACCAGGGTGGACGGGAAGAGGGTCACCGGCGCGGCCGGACGTCCGTCCAAAAGGGCGTTGGCCGCCGCGGCGGCGATCCGCCCCACCGGGTGGCTCGCCGTGGTCAGCGCCGGTGCGGTCAGCCCGGCCAGCGGAATGTCGTCGAAGCCGGCCACCGCGACGTCGCAGGGCACCCGCACCCCGGCGTCCCGCAGGCCCGCGATCACCCCGAGAGCGGTGTCGTCGCTGATCGCGTAGATCGCGTCGATGTCCGGCCACTGCCGCAGTGCCACGCCGGCCGCCGCCCGGCCGGCCGCCGCCCTGAAGTCCCCGGGCAGCAACCGCTGCGGCAGGCCCGCCTGGTGCATCAGCCGACGGTACGTCTCCACCGGGCGCTGCGCGCAGGGCAGCCACCGAGGGCCGGCCACCATGGCGATCCGGCGGCGACCCGTCGCGTACAGGTGGTGCAGCACCGCCTCGGACCCGGCACCGTTGTCGACGTCGAACGACGGCACGCTCGCCGAGCCGACGCCGATCGAGGCCACCCGACCGCGCAACGAGCGGGGCACCGACTCCAGCAACTCCTCGGTGGTGTTGACCAGGATCACCCCGCACACGCTGCGATCGTCGAGCTGGGCCAACCCGCCCGGGTCGCCGAGCGGCAGCCAGTGCAACGCCACACCGACACCGACGGGTGTGCACACCCGCGCCGCCGAACCGACCACCTGGTGCACGTACGGGTCGTCCAACACCGCCGCACTGGTCCCCAGAACCGCCACGACCATCCGAACGCCACCGCCGCGGACCAGCGCCCGGGCAGCCGGGTTGGGTACGTAGCCGAGCTGGTCGACAGCGGCCGCGACCAGTTCCCGGGCCGCCGGCGAGGCGAACCCCGTGCCGGCGATCACCCGCGACGCGGTGGACCGGGACACCCCGGCAACCCGCGCGACGTCCTCGAGAGTTGCCGGTCGGTGTGCCGCTGCCGTCATCGTCGCCTCCCCGCCGAGGCCCGCCCGGTCGGACAAACGCCTGCTCACATCATGCCCCGGTGAGCCCACCGGCGGTAAGGGGCGGCTACGGCTTGTGGTGGTAGCGCTCTCAGGTGTGCGATCGTGCCAGGAGACCACCCCGAGGAAGAGGACCCGCCCCCGTGAGCGCCCCCACCAGTCGACCGGTAGCCCCGGCCGCCGCAGCACCGTCCGCGCGGGCGGTGTTGCTCGCCCGCAACGCCGTCGCGGTCACCTTCGCCCTCAACGGGCTCGCCGTCGGCAGTTGGTTCTCCCGGGTGCCGGCGGTCCGCGAGGCGTTGGACCTGTCCGCCGGCCGGCTCGGGCTGCTGTTGCTGGCGATGAGCGTCGGCGCGCTGCTCGCCATGCCCACCGCCGGGCTGCTCGCCCAGCGACTCGGCGCGGCCCGTACCGTCGCGCTGGCCACCGGGGTGGTCGCTGTCGGCCTGACCGTGGCGGGGCTGGGTGCCACGTCGACCGGGTCGTTCGCCGTCGTCGCCCTGGGCCTCGTCGCCTTCGGCTACGGCTCCGGCGCCTGCGACGTGGCGATGAACGTCGAGGGCGCGGCGGTGGAGCGGCGACTGGGCCGCACGATCATGCCCCGTTTCCACGCGGGGTGGAGCCTCGGTTCGGTGGCCGGCGCGGCGCTCGGCGCCGGGGCGGCCCGGTTCGACGTGGCGGTCGGCGCGCACCTCGTCGCGGTGGCGGTGGTCGTGTTGACCGGCACGGTGCTCGCCGCCCGGACGTACCTGCCCGTGGGCACCGACCACACCGGCGACCCGGCCGACGCCACGCCGGCAGCCCGCCGCCGGGCGCAGCTCGCCGCCTGGCGGGAGCCGCGCACCCTGCTGATCGGGTTGTTCGTCCTGGTGGCGGCGTTCACCGAGGGAGCCGCCAACGACTGGCTGGCCGTCGCGTTCATCGACGGACGGGACCTCAGCGAGGCCGCCGGCGCGGCCGTCTTCGCCGTCTTCGTCGTGGGCATGACCGTCGGGCGCACCGCCGGCACCGTCGCGCTGGACCGGTGGGGTCGGGTGCCGGTGCTCAGCGGCACCATCGGGCTCGCCGTGGTCGGCGCTGGCCTCGCCGTACTGGCCGGCTCCGGGCCGGTGGCCGTTCTCGGCGTCGCGCTGTGGGGGCTCGGTGCGTCGCTGGGCTTCCCGGTCGGGATGAGCGCGGCAGCCGACGACGAGGCGCACGCGGCGGTGCGGGTGAGCGTGGTCGCGGTGATCGGCTACACCGCGTTCCTCGGCGGCCCTCCGCTGCTGGGGCTGCTCGGCGACCAGGTCGGCACCCTACGTGCCCTGCTGGCGGTGCCGTTGCTGCTACTGCCGACCCTGCTGCTGGTGCCGGTGCTGCGCCCGCCGCACGCCGTCTCGTCAGCCAACCAAATCTAACCCGGACCACCGCCGAGCGGTATCGGGTGCGTGGCCGACTGCGCCGCGTACCCGGGCTGGTTAGGGTCGCCCGATGCCGACCGACGAGATCACCGCCGCCGCGGCGGGCACCTGGACACTGGGCGACCACACCGTGCGCCGGATGGGCTTCGGCTCCATGCGCATCACCGCGAACCCCGACCCCGAGCCGGCCGTCGCCCTGCTGCGCCGCGCCGTCGAGCTGGGCGTCGACCACATCGACACTGCGGCGTTCTACGTCTCGCCCGGCGGAACCCTGCGGGTCGGCACCGGCCCGGCCCGCTACGCCACCGAGCTGATCCGCGCGGCGCTCGCCCCGTACCCAAAGGATCTGGTCATCGCCACCAAGGTCGGTTTCGGGTACGACCCGGAGGCGGGCTTCACCGAGGCGTTCACCCCTGCGCAGTTGCGCGCCCAGGTGGAGGAGAACCTGCGTCGGCTCGGCCGCGACCACCTCGACGTGGTGAACCTACGCCTGGGTCGGGGGTCCGGCGAGGTGCCGCTGGTCGACCGGTTCGGCGCGCTCGCCGACCTGCGCGCCGCCGGGCTGATCCGGCACCTCGGGCTCTCCGGCGTCCGGCCCGAGCAGCTCGACGAGGTGGCGGGCATCGCGCCGGTGGTCTGCGTACAGAACAACTACGGCGTGGACGCCTACCGGGAGCAGGACGACGTCGTCCGGGTCTGCGGCGAGCGGGGCATCGCCTACGTGCCGTTCTTCGCGCTCGCCGGCACCGGCCGGGAGAGGGGCGCGAGCGCCACGCAGAGCGAGGCGGTCGAGGCCGTCGCCCGCGCCCACGGCGTCACACCGCATCAGGTACGTCTTGCCTGGACCCTGCACCAGGGCCCCCACGTGCTCGCCATCCCCGGCACCGC
The DNA here is from genome assembly GCF_029626145.1 of Micromonospora sp. WMMD961. Lineage (NCBI taxonomy): Bacteria > Bacillati > Actinomycetota > Actinomycetes > Micromonosporales > Micromonosporaceae > Micromonospora > Micromonospora sp. WMMD961. The sequence continues at coordinate 4,069,171 of NZ_JARUBJ010000002.1, read as the reverse complement.
GGACCCGAAGCACCTGGCGCAGAACATCGCCGCCGGAGCCCTACGTCTGACCCCGGAAGACCTGACCCGTCTCGGCTGATCGTCCATCCGGCAGCGCTCAGGCCCGTACCACGTGCACGACGATCTCCTGACCGTCGCCCACGGTGCCGGAGTAACCCTCCGACAGCGCGTCCGCCACCGTGAGCTGCAGCGCGAGGGTTTCGTGCGCGATGAGCTTCTGGTGCGCGGAGATCGCCGCCGCGACATCCGCGGGCGCGGCGACCGTCACCGTGATCCGGTCGGCGACCTCGAGATCGGCGTCGCGGCGGGCCTGCTGGACGATGCGGACGACGTCGCGTGCGACGCCCTCGGCTGCCAGTTCGGGGGTGAGCTCGGTGTCGAGCGCGATCGTCGCGCCGCGCTGGGACTCCACGACCCAGCCGGTCCGCGGCACCTCCGTGATCAGGATGTCGTCCAGCCCCACCTCGACCTGCGCACCGTCGACCGACAGCGGGTACGTCCCGTTCGCCCGTACGCCGTCGACCAACTCCCGCGCGTCCACCCCGGCGATGGCCTTCGCGACGTGCTGCGTGCGGTTGCCGAACCGGCGGCCCAGGGCCCGGAAGTTCGCCTTGACCTTTACGTCGATGACTCCGCTCTGCGGATCGAGCGGTTCGAGGACCTTGACGTTCAACTCGTCGCCGATGTCGTCCAGCAACGCCGGTGGGAGAACGGTGCCGGCCGGTAGACCGACGAGCGCCCGGCTCAACGGCTGGCGGATCCGCAGACCGCTCGCCTTGCGCGCGGACCGGCCCGCCTCGGCCAACGCCCGCGCCGTGGCCACCTGGGCCGACAACTCCGCGCTGATCATCGTGGTGTCGGGCGTGGGCCAGGTCGCCAGGTGCACCGACTCGGGTGCCGACGTGGCACCGTGCCGGATGACCTGCTGCCACACCTGCTCCGTGATGAAGGGAACGAACGGCGCGAGCAGCCGGGTGAGGATGTCGAGGCACTCGTACAGGGTGGTCAGGGCGTCCGGGTCGCCCTCCCAGAAACGCTGCCGCGACCGCCGCACGTACCAGTTCGACAGGTCGTCGACGAAGTCGGCGAGCAGCCGGCCGGCGCGGGCGGTGTCGTAGTTCTGCATCCGTTCGTCCACGGCGGCGGCGAGGGCGTGGACCTCGCCGACGATCCACCGGTCCAACACCGGTCGTTGGGCGACCGGGTGCGCCAGGTGTGGCGCCCACGTCGAGTTCGCCGCGTAGAGGGAGAAGAACGCCGCGGTGTTCCAGTAGGTCATCAACACCTTGCGGACGATCTCGTCGAGGGGGCCGGGCCCGACCCGGCGCGGCGACCACGGTGAGCCGGAGCAGGCCATGAACCAGCGCACCGCGTCGGCGCCGTGCGTGTCCATCAACGGGATCGGCAGCAGGATGTTGCCCAGGTGTTTGCTCATCTTGCGGCCGTCCTCGGCCAGGATGTGCCCGAGGCAGACGACGTTCTCGTACGGGGACCGGTCGAAGACCAGGGTGCCCACCGCCATCAGCGTGTAGAACCATCCCCGCGTCTGGTCGATCGCCTCGCAGATGTACTGGGCCGGGTAGGTGCGCTCGAAGATCTCCCTGCTGCCCGGCACGTGCGGGTAGCCCAACGAGGCGAACAGCATCGCTCCGGAGTCGTACCAGGCGTCGATCACCTCGGGGACCCGGGTGGCGGTCCGGCCGCAGTCCGGGCACCCGAAGGTGATCTCGTCGACGTACGGGCGGTGCGGGTCCAGCTCGGACAGGTCGGCGCCGGCCAGCTCGCCGAGCTCCGCGCGGGAGCCGACCGCTGTCACGTGGTTGTCCGGGCAGCGCCACAGCGGCAGCGGGGTGCCCCAGTACCGGGAGCGGGACACCGCCCAGTCGATGTTGTTTTCCAGCCAGTCGCCGTACCGGCCGTGTTTGATGTGCTCCGGGAACCAGTTGGTGTTCTCGTTCTCCCGGGTCAGCTCGTCGCGTACCTCGGTGGTCCGGATGTACCAGGAGGGCTGCGCGTAGTACATCAGCGGGGTGTGGCACCGCCAGCAGTGCGGGTAGGGGTGCTCGAACGGCTCGTGCCGGAACAACCGACCGGACTCCCTGAGCCGGTCGATGAGCAACGCGTCGGCGTCCTTGAAGAACACCCCGCCGACCAGCTCGATGTCGTCGTGGAACCGCCCGTTCGGGGCGACCGGGTTCACCAGCGGCAACCCGTAGGCGCGGCAGACGGCCAGGTCGTCAGCGCCGAAGGCCGGCGCCTGGTGCACCAGGCCGGTGCCGTCCTCGGTCGTGACGTAGTCCGCGAGGACGACGCGGTGCGCGTCCGGGATGTCCACCAGGTCGAACGGCCGCTCGTAGCGCAACCCCTCCAGGGCCGCCCCCGGCACGGTCGCCAGGATCTCCGCCTCCTCACCGAGGACCCGCCGGGTCAGCGGCTCGGCGACGACGAACGTGCCCCGCTCGGTGCGGGCGACTGTGTACGTCACAGTGGGGTGCACGGCGACGGCGGTGTTGGACACCAGGGTCCACGGGGTGGTGGTCCAGATCAGCAGCTCGACATCGTGGTGCCCGGCTACCGGCTCGCGCAACGGGAACCGCACGTACACGGACGGGTCGGTGACTGTCTCGTACCCCTGGGCCACCTCGTGGTCGGACAGGGTCGTGCCGTCGCGGGTGCAGTACGGGGCCACCCGGAAGTCCTCCACCAGGCGCCCGTCGTCGTGGATCTTCTTCAGTGACCACCAGACACTGTCCACGTACTCCGGGGACATCGTCTCGTACGGGTGCTCCAGGTCGATCCAGTAGCCCATCCGCTCACTGAGCTGGACGAACTCGTCGACGTGCCGCAGCACCGAGGTACGGCACCGGGCGTTGAACTCGGCGATGCCCATCTTCTCGATGTCGGGCTTGCCGCTGAGGCCCAGCTCCTTCTCCACCGCGAGCTCGACCGGCAGGCCGTGGCAGTCCCACCCGGCCCGGCGTGGCACCGAGAAGCCCCGCATCGTCCGGTAGCGGGGGAAGAGGTCCTTGAAGACCCGCGCCTCGATGTGGTGGGTGCCCGGGGTGCCGTTGGCGGTCGGCGGCCCCTCGTAGAACACCCACGGCGGGCCGTCGGCCGTCTGCTCCAGGCTCCGGTCGAACACGTTGTTCGCCTGCCACCACTCGATTACCGTACGGTCCATCCCACCAAGGTCGATCTTGGTGGGTAGTGGCACGAATGGCGACTTCAACGGACCGTCCGGCACCGACGCTCTCCCTACACTCCACGTCCGCTCACGCGGGCATCAGCTCACTGCCCACGCGGGGACGAAGTGCCGGGCGTATGGCCAGGACTCCGCGGTACCACCCCGCTTGCGCCCCGATGGTGCGGGCGCCGCTCACTTTCGCGACGTGACGTGCCGCTACGTCCGGTTCTACTGGGGCGGTCGAGCTGCCCGTTCTTCCGGAGGCTCCCCGGTGATGGCCGGATCGGTGCCGATGCCGTCGAGCATAGCTGTCCGTGGGCGGACCCTGGGGGGCGTCGAGGGTGCGCCTGGAGTCCTAGTCGCGGACCCAGACCCGCAGCGGGCCGGTGGGGACGAAGCCGGTCGCCAGGGCTGGGGCGAGGTCCGGGGCGGCTTCGTAACCGACCAGCGGTGCGTCGGGCACAGTGGCGCACACCGCGCGCCAGATGCCCCGGGGGTCCTCGGTGTGGGTGAACAGGTTGGAGACGCCGTGGACGACCCCGTCCCCGCTGAGCACCGCGCCGCCGGTGATCACGCCGCTGTCGTCGCGGCGGGCGAGCACCCGTACCCGAGGGTGGTCCAGGAGCGCGGGGCGGAACAGGCCGACGCCGCCGTGCGCCGCCGCCCAGGCCGCCAGCTCGTCGGGCGTGCCGACGGGGGTGAGCGCGGCGGCGACCGGCGGTTGCACCGGAGGGCGATGGATCCACTGGGCGTCGAAGAGCACCCGGAAGCCGTACCCGGACAGGTCGAGGTCGGCGAAGCTGTCCTTCACCGACGCGCCGGGCCCCGCGTCGATGCGGGCCAGCAGGGTCTCGGCGTCGACGTCCGGCCGCAGGGTGACCGCGTCCGGGTACCACGGTGGCGAACGGTGGGGGACCGACCAGGCGTCGGCGTCGGTACGGCCGGCCAGCCCGTGGCTGCCGCAGACGATGTCGCACCACTCGGCGTTGTCGTGGGCCGCCGCCGCCCGTGGGTCCTTCAGCACGCCCGGCAGCCTAGGCGGCCCGTGCGCTCACGGCGCGTAGACCAGGTCCATCGTGTCGGTGTGCCCGGACCAGCGCAGGTCCAGACGCCAGCAACCGGCCTGGGGCACGTCGATGATCGACGGACCTGGTCCGCCGGCGACCTCCCGGGTGACAGTGGTGTCGGTGCCGTCCAGCGTCGCGGTGATCACCAGCGTGGCCGGTGCCGTCGGGTCCGGCGAGGTCGTGGAGGCCTGGGCCACCCACAGGATCTTGTTGTTCGACCCGTCCTTGCGGTGCTGCCGCAGCGGGTGGGCGAACAGCACCGCCACGATGTCACCCTTCGCGCCGAAGACGTGCGGGACCCGCGCGTCGCCGTGGAATCCGGCGTCCGCCCAGTCGGGCAGCGACCCGGTCTCGACCCGAGACCCACAGCCCGCCGCAGCACTCGTGGTGGTGGCCGCCGCGGTGGCGACGGCCGGCGCGGCCGACCCGCCGCTGGTAGTGGTCGAGCATCCCGCCACCAGCAGCACCGATGACACCAGCAGCATCCTGCCCCGTGAACCCATCTCCACCCCTTCCGGTGCGCCGTCCGCCACCTGCGGGCTGGCACAGCCCGTCGGCCGAAGACCCGTCGTGTCTTCTGGACACCGGTCGATCCCGCCGGGTTCCCTAGCCCAGCGAGCGGGCGATCTCGATCGCCTCGGCCTTGCTGAGGGAACCTTCGAGCCGGTAGCTCACGTCGGCGTTCTGCCAGATCAGGGTCGAGGCGGCAAGTCGGGCGGTCTCCTCGCGGACTTCGCCCGCACGGTCCACGTACGACAGCACGTGCGGGCCGTCGACCCACACCGCGAAGTGGCCGCCGACCTGTGTCCACTCCGCGCCCGGCGCTGTGACCTGCTTGTGGAAGGCCAGGTTGAGGCGACCGTCGAACGCGTCGATGCGCAGCGCGCCCCCGTCGTAGAGCAGCGTCGCCACCCGGCAGACGCCCGAAGGGTCGGGGTCGGCGACCAGCACCCGCTCGGGCGGACCCAACGAGGCCGGTAGCCGGATCGGGAACCGCACCGCCCGCTGCGCCTCGTCCAGGGCGGCGGTCCGCTGCCCGGGCAACGGCGACGGGGTGCCGGCGGCCGGCGTCGGGGCGGACGAGGTGGCGATGCTGACACCGGCGAAGCGCAGCAGCCCGGCGACGGCGTCCGCGACGGCGGCCCGCGTCGGCGGCACCAACGCGACCAGGAGGGCGACGAGCGCCGCTGCGGCGAGCGGACGCCACCGGCGCACGGGCCTGTCGAGTCGTACGCGGACCCGGGCGGTCACGTCGGGCGGCTCGGGTGTCTCCAGCCAGGCGGACAGGTCGCGCAACTCCCGTTCGAGGTCACCCATGCCGGACCTCCTCCCGGTCGAGAAGGCCGCGGAGTTTCGCCAGCGCCCGGGAGGTGCGCGACTTCACCGTCCCCCGGGGCCAGCCCAGTGCCGCCACCGTCTCCTCCTCGGTGAGATCGAGGAAGTACCGGCAGACGATCACCTCGCGGTCCCGTACCGGCAGTTGCCGCAGGGCCCCGACCAGCGCCTCCCGGCGCTCCCCGGCGAGGACAGCGCCGACCGCCCCGTCCTCGGCGATCTCGGACGTCGGGTCGGCCGCCGCCGCCCGCAGGACGAGCCCGTCCCGCCGGCCCCGGGACCGGTGCAGGTTGCGGGTCTCGTTGGCGACGATCGCGAGCAGCCACGAGCGGAAGGACGACTCGCCCCGGTAACGGGACAGCTTGCGGTACGCCTTCACGAACGCCTCCTGCGTGACGTCCTCGGAGTCCGAACCCGCACCGAGCAGCACCGCCGTCCGGTACGCGGACGCGGTGTGCCGGGCGACCAGGAGGTCGTACGCCTCCAGGTCACCTGCCCGAGCGCGGGTGACGAGCGCCTCGTCGTCCAGGGGAGCCTCCGTTCGGATCACACTCATGACACCGCGCGGGCGTCGCGGGTTCCACCCGGCGCGGGTCAGGTTGCTCCCACCCGGCGTGCAGCGGATTGCCAGGATTCGGTGGTGCACTGGGAGTGGTGTCGAGGAGAGGGGCTGGTCATGAGCTGGTTCAATCGCCGGGGACGGGGTGCCGAGACGACCCCGACGAAGCTGGACCGGGAGGCGACCCGCGAGGACCTCGCGGCGCTGGAGGCGTTCGTGGCCACCCGGCGCGGGGTGGAGTTCTACCTGGAGCCGGAGACGACCGCGACCGACACCACAGTGGTGGCGATCGCCCACGACGGTGAGTGGATCCGTCGGCGCACCGGTACGCCCCGGGCGGCGGGGGCGATTGCCCGCAAGCACGCGGTGCCGCTGTACGAGGCGGCCCGCACCGGCTACCCGGAGCGGATGCGGGTGTGGAATCGCGCCCACCCGGAACGCCACGCCCGCTGAGGCACGCCCGCTGCGGCTCGCCTGCTCAGGCTCGCCTGCTCAGGCGTCCCCGACGGCTGACCGGGCCTGTTGCGCGGTCATCGGCTGGGCGTGGCTGGAGACGTACCAGTGGTAGTCGTGGTCGAGCAGGCGGCGCACCAGGGCCAGGTCGGGGCCCTCCCCGGGCCGGCGTAGATGGGCCGGCGGCGGGTAGAAGCAGTCGCCCAGCAGCAGGACGCCCGAGTCGGGCACCAGCACTACCGTCGAGTCCGGTGCGTGCCCGCCGCCGACGTGGCGTAGCCGAACCCCGACCGACAACTCGTCGGCATCGGTGAAGGTCCAGGTCGGGGGTAGGACTGTGAAGTCCTCCCAGGAGTCCATCGCGCGTGCCCGGGCGTGGAAGCTCGGGCCGAGGCGGGGGTTGGCGCGTACCTGCTCGTCCAGGTAGCTGTGGCTCCACGGCCGGGCGGCCTCGGCGCGCAGCAGCGGCACGGCCGCCTCGTGCCCGACGATCTCCACGCCGGGCCATGCGCAAGCGCCCCAGACGTGGTCCCAGTGGTGATGGGTGTAGACCAGCCAGCGCGGCTTCGGCAGCCCCGCAACGGCGAGCGCGGCCTGGATCGCGCGGGCGTGCCCGGGGCTCTGCCCAGCGTCGATCATCACACTGCCGCGCTCGTCGGCCACCACGGCGACGCCGGCCTGGACCGCCTCCGGGTCGGGATCGCCCGGACAGACCCAGACCCGACCCGCCAGGTGATGGAACCGCAGGGCGACCATGGTGATCGACCTCCGAGATTGACCGCGGACACTGGTGCGACGTTCGCCGATCCTAGGTGACGGTGCGGCACGGCGCCGTCCCGCCGGACGGTCGGCGCAGGCCAGGGTAGGTTCGGCCATCCTTTGCTCTGCATGTCTATATGCGCCAGTGACGCTCCGTGTCTGGTGCCTATGGGTAAGCAGAGCAAAGGACGCCGGGCATTGATCCGGGGCGTCGCGACGCGCGCGGTCGCGGTCACGGTGATCGCCGTATCTCGATGAATGCAGCCCGCCGGGCGGGGTTGGACCGGCGTTGACCCGCAGCGGAAGCGTGTGGCAGCATTCGCGGCCTGACGGCAGTGAAGGAAGTCGGTGCGATTCCGACGCGGTCCCGCCACTGTCACCGGGGAGCGATCCCCCCTCGTGAGTCACGGCCGTGTGTCTGCGGTTGGAAGGCCGGGGGAGAGCGTCGATCCGGAAGCCAGGATACTTCGGCCGTCGGGACGTACCCCAGGGCGTGGACACCCGAGGAGGACCCGATGACGCACGGCGTCTCATTCATCGACGAGCATCGTCATGCCCCGCACGGTGGGCGATTCACGGTGCCCGCGACCCGGCACGCCCCGCTGAGCTGAGCGCCGCCCGCCGCCGACCGGCCCCGCCGCTCGCGCCCGCGAGCCGTCCGCCCCGCCGTCGTACCGGCTGACGCCGCACCCATCCACATCGTCGCGGTCACCCTCGTGGTGGCCGGGCGTCACTCCCCGGAGCCTGCCGTGCGCATCCTGTTGCTCTCCACCGCCGACACCGACCTGCTGGCCGCCCGCGCCAGCGGCGCCGACTACCGGCTGGCCAACCCCGCCCGGGTCGCCGCCGACGAGGTGCCCGCCCTGCTCGACGGCGTGAACCTCGTCGTCGTACGCCTGCTCGGCGGTCGACAGGCCTGGCCGGACGGCCTCGCCACGGTGCTCACCTCCGGCGTGCCGACGGTCGTGCTCGGCGGCGAGGCCCTGCCCGACGCGGAACTGATGGCCATCTCCACAGTGCCGTCCGGGGTCGTCACCCAGGCGCTGGCGTACCTGGTCGAGGGCGGGCCGGACAACCTCGGGCAACTGGCCCGGTTCCTCTCCGACACGGTGCTGCTCACCGGCGAGGGATTCGCCCCGCCCGCACCGACCCCGGCGTACGGCGTACACGGCGAACACCCCGCCGACCCGGACCGGCCCACCGTGGGCATCGTCTTCTACCGGGCGCACGCCCTCGCGGGCAACACCGGCTTCGTCGACGTGCTCGCGGACGCGGTCCGCGCGGCCGGCGGCAACCCGCTGCCGATCTTCTGCGGCTCGCTGCGCGGGCTCACCACCGGCGCCGGCCCGCTCGGGCTCTTCGCCCGCTGCGACGCGCTGCTGGTCACCGTCCTCGCGGCCGGCGGCGCGGTCGCCGCGGACGCCTCCGGAGGCGGCGACGAGGACGCCTGGGACGTCGGCGCCCTGGCTGCCCTGGACGTGCCGGTCATCCAGGCGCTCTGCCTGACCAGCACCCGGAAGCAGTGGGCCGACAGCGACGCCGGGCTGTCCCCGTTGGACGCCGCCATGCAGGTGGCCATCCCCGAGTTCGACGGCCGCATCGTCACCGTGCCGTTCTCGTTCAAGCAGATCGACTCGGACGGTCTCTCGGTCTACGCCGCCGATCCCGAGCGGGCCGCCCGGGTCGCCGGGATCGCGGTGCGCCACGCCCGGCTGCGGTACCTGCCCAACCCCGACAAGCGGGTCGCCGTGGTGCTCAGCTCGTACCCCACCAAGCACTCCCGGGTCGGCAACGCCGTCGGGCTGGACACCCCGGTCTCGGCGGTCCGTCTGCTCGCCGCGCTGGCCGAGGACGGCTACGACCTGGGCGACGCGCCACCGCCCACCGACGGGGACGCGTTGATCCACGCGCTGATCGCCGCCGGAGGCCACGACGTGGAGTGGCTCACCCCGGAGCAGCTGGCCGCCGCCGAGGCCCGGATTCCCGGTCCGACGTACCAGCGGTGGTTCGACCAGGTCCCGGCCGAGCTGCGCGAGCGGATGCGGGAACACTGGGGTGAACCGCCCGGCGAGCTGTACACCGAGGGCGGCGACATCGTGCTCGCCGGGCTGCGCTTCGGCAACGTGGTGCTGCTGATCCAACCGCCACGCGGCTTCGGGGAGAACCCGATCGCCATCTACCACGACCCGGACCTGCCGCCGAGTCACCACTACCTGGCCGCGTACCGCTGGCTGGCCACGCCGGCCGTCGACGGCGGCTTCGACGCGGACGCCGTGGTGCACCTGGGCAAGCACGGCACCCTGGAGTGGTTGCCCGGCAAGGGCCTCGGCCTGGCCGCCGGCTGCGCGCCCGACGCGGTCCTCGGCGACCTTCCGCTGGTCTACCCGTTCATCGTCAACGACCCCGGCGAGGGCACCCAGGCCAAGCGGCGGGCGCACGCCGTGGTCATCGACCACCTGGTGCCGCCGATGGCCCGCGCCGAGACCTACGGCGACCTGGCCAAACTGGAACAACTGCTCGACGAGTACGCCACGGTGCAGGCCCTCGACCCGGCCAAGGTGCCCACCGTGCGGGCGCAGATCTGGGACCTGGTGCGCGCCGCCGAGCTGCACCACGACCTGCACGCCGAGGCGATGCCCGACGCGGACGACTTCGACGACTTCGTGCTGCACCTCGACGGGTACCTGTGCGAGGTCAAGGACGTGCAGATCCGCGACGGCCTGCACATCCTCGCCGACGCGCCGACCGGGGAGCCCCGGGTCAACCTGGTCCTCGCGGTGCTGCGCGCACCGCAGATCTGGGGTGGCGCCCACGCCCTGCCCGGCCTGCGGCAGGCCCTCGCCGTCGCGTACTCCCTCGACGAGCAGGAGCTGCTCGCGTCACCGGGACGACGACTGGCGCTGCCCAGCGCGTTGACCGACGTGGTGGACGGGCCCGCCGGGACCGCCGCCGACGCCGTCGACCTGATCGAGGCGCTCGCCCGGCGCCTGGTCATCGGGATGGAGACGCTCGGCTGGGACGCCGACACCGTCGACGCGGTGGTGGTGGAGGTCACCGGCCGGTCGATCCCGGACGTCGCCGCGGTGCTGCGCTTCGCCGCCACCGAACTGGTACCCAGGCTGGACCGCACCACCGACGAACTGACCAACACCCTCCGGGCGCTCGACGGTCGGTTCGTGCCGCCCGGCCCGTCCGGTTCCCCCACTCGGGGCCTGGTCAACGTGCTGCCCACCGGTCGCAACTTCTACTCCGTCGACCCGAAGGCCATCCCCAGCCGCAACGCCTGGGACGTCGGGGTCGCCCTCGCCGACTCGTTGCTGGCCCGGCACCTCGCCGACACCGGGGCGTACCCCCGCTCGGTGGGGTTGACCGTGTGGGGCACCAGCGCCATGCGGACCCAGGGCGACGACATCGCCGAGGTGCTCGCGTTGCTGGGCTGCCGCCCGGTCTGGGACGACCGGTCCCGGCGGGTCACCGGCATCGAGGTGGTGCCCACGGCCGAGCTGGGCCGGCCCCGGGTCGACGTCACCGTGCGCATCTCCGGTTTCTTCCGCGACGCGTTCCCGCACGTGGTGGCGCTGCTCGACGACGCGGTCCGGCGGGTCGCCGCCCTGGACGAGCCGGCCGAGGAGAACTACCTGCGCGCGCACGTCGCCGCCGACCTCGCCGAGCACGGCGACGAGCGGCGGGCCACCGCCCGGATCTTCGGCTCGAAGCCCGGGGCGTACGGCGCGGGCCTGCTGCCGCTGATCGACGCCCGGACCTGGCGCAGCGACGCCGACCTCGCCGAGGTGTACGCGGTGTGGGGCGGCTACGCCTACGGCCGGGGCCTGGACGGGCGGGAGGCGCGCGCCGACATGGAACGGTCCTTCGCCCGGATCTCGGTGGCGGTGAAGAACCAGGACACCCGCGAGCACGACATCGTCGACTCCGACGACTACTTCCAGTACCACGGCGGGATGGTGGCGATGGTCCGTCACCTCACCGGCACGGCACCGGCGGCGTACGTGGGTGACTCGGCGATGCCGCACGACGTGCGGACCCGCACCCTGGGCGAGGAGACCCGGCGGGTGTTCCGGGCCCGGGTGGTCAACCCGAAGTGGATCGCCGCGATGCGCCGGCACGGCTACAAGGGCGCGTTCGAGCTGGCGGCCACGGTGGACTACCTGTTCGGCTACGACGCCACCGCCGGTGTCGTCGACGACTGGATGTACGAGCACCTGGCCGCCGCGTACCTCTTCGACGAGACCACCCGGGAGTTCCTGGAGCAGTCCAACCCGTGGGCGTTGCGTGGCATCACCGAGCGGCTGTTGGAGGCCGCCGACCGGGGGCTGTGGGCCAAACCCGAACCGGCCACCCTGGACCGGCTGCGCGACACGTACCTGGCCAGCGAGGGCGATCTGGAGGACCGGGCATGACGTACCCGTTCAGTGCGGTGCTCGGCATGGCCGACATGCGGTTGGCGTTGCTGCTCAACGCGGTGTCCCCGGCGATCGGCGGGGTGCTGGTCCGGGGTGAGAAGGGCACGGCCAAGTCCACGGCCGTGCGGGCGCTGGCCGCGCTGCTGCCGCCGGTCCGCCGGGTCGCCGGCTGCCGCTTCGCCTGTGACCCGGCCGAGCCGGACCCGGCCTGCCCGGACGGGCCGCATCCGGCCGACGCGGCCGCCGAGACGCACCCGGCCCGCCTGGTGGAGTTGCCGGTGGGCGCCGCCGAGGACCGGGTGGTCGGCTCACTGGACCTGGAGAAGGCCCTCGGCGAGGGCGTACGCGCCTTCGAGCCGGGTCTGCTCGCCGCCGCGCATCGGGGTGTGCTCTACGTCGACGAGGTCAACCTGCTGCACGACCACCTCGTCGACCTGCTGCTGGACGCGGCGGCGATGGGCCGCAGCCACGTCGAGCGGGAGGGCGTCTCGGTCAGCCACGCCGCCCGGTTCCTGCTGGTCGGCACGATGAACCCGGAAGAGGGGGAGCTGCGACCGCAGCTTCTGGACCGGTTCGGGCTCACCGTCGAGGTCGGTGCCAGCCGGGACCCGGCGGTCCGGGTGGAGGTGGTCCGTCGTCGGCTGGCCGCCGACGCCGATCCGGCCGGGTTCGCCGCCCGCTTCGCCGACGCCGACGCGGAGATCGCCGGCCAGGTGGCGGCCGCCCGTCGCCGTCTTCCCGGGGTACGACTTCCGGACGCCGCGTTGCGGCAGATCGCCGAGGTGTGCGCCGCGTTCGACGTGGACGGGATGCGCGCCGACATCGTCACCGCCCGGACCGCGTTGGCGCATGCCGCGTGGTACGGCCGGGACCGGGTCACCATCGACGACGTGCGGGTGGCCGCTCGGCTGGCCCTGCCGCACCGCCGCCGCCGCGATCCGTTCGACACCCCGGGGCTGGACGAGAAGCGCCTGGACGAGGCGTTGCAGCGCGCCCAGGACGCCCATCCCGACGACCCGGACGACGACGGTCCCGACGACGGTGGCCCGGACGGCGGGGACCCGCAGGGCGGTGGCCCGGACGGCGAGGGCCCGCAGGGCGGCGGCCCGGATGGTAACGGTGGCCCGGACGGTGACGGCGGCCCGAACGGGGGCGGCCCGAGTGGCCCGGCCGGCGGCGGTCCGCAGCGCAACGCCGTGGACGGGCACGGCTTCGGCGAGCGTGGCGCAGACGGTCCCGGCTCCGAGGGCGGCGGCGCGGACGATCCTGGCTCCGAGGGCGGCGGCGCGGGCGGGTGGCCGCACGATGGCGATCGGCGTCCCACCGGCGGCCGGCCAAACGGTGTCGGCGACGACGACCCGACCTCGGCGCCGAGCGGTGACGGCAGCGGCGGTCGGGTGGCCGTACCCCGGGGTGGGTTGAGGGCGCGGCTGCTCACCGCGCCCGGCGTGGGCGACGGGGTGCCCGGCCGGCGCTCGCGCGCCCGGACCGGGCGGGGCCGCACGGCCGGGGCCCGGGTGCCGAACGGTCGGGTCGGTGCGCTGCACCTGCCGGCGACAGTCCGCGCCGCCGCGCCGCACCAGGCGTCGCGGGGGCGGTCGACCGGCCCGTTGCGGTTGCGTCCGGGCGACGTGCGCGAGGCGGTCCGGGAAGGGCGCGAGGGCAACCTGGTGCTGTTCGTGGTGGACGCCAGCGGTTCGATGGGTGCCCGGCAGCGGATGACCGCCGTGAAGGACGCGGTCCTCGCCCTGCTCACCGACGCGTACCAGCGGCGGGACAAGGTGGCCGTGATCGCCTTCCGGGGCGCCGACGCGCGCACGTTGCTGCCCGCCACCTCGTCGGTGCTGGCCGCCTCGACCCGACTGGCCGAGTTGCCCACCGGTGGGCGTACGCCGCTGGCCGAGGGTCTGCTCGCCGCCGCGGACCTGCTGCGGGTGGAGCGCCTGCGTGACCCGAAGCGCCGCCCCCTGGTCCTGATCGTCACCGACGGCCGCGCCACCGCCGGCACCCGTCCGTTGGATCGGGCGGCAGGGGCGGCGGCGGTGCTGGCCGCCTCGGGTGCCGCCTGCGTGGTCGTCGACTGCGAATCTGGCCCGGTCCGACTGAACCTGGCGAATCGCCTGGCACTGCAACTACGCGCCCCTCGCCGTCGACTCGACGACCTCGTCGCCGACCCCCAACCACCAACCCGTGGAGATCTTGGAAGGAATACGCCCTCCCAGGGGCACTCTTCTTCCAAGATCTACACCGGCGGCGCCACCGCAGACAGGGGAGATCGCTGATGCCGCAGGGGCAGCCGACACACGTGCCCGCCGACGGGTTGACGACCCGGCAGCGCCGGCACCGGCCACTGCTGATCGTCCATACCGGACAGATGAAGGGCAAGTCGACAGCCGCCTTCGGGATGGCGTTGCGGGCCTGGACGGCCGGTCTGCCGATCGGCGTGTTCCAGTTCGTGAAGAGCGCCAAGTGGCGGGTGGGGGAGGAGAACGCCTTCCGGGCCCTCGGCGAGGTGCACGAGCGTACCGGCCAGGGTGCACCGGTGGCCTGGCACAAGATGGGTGAGGGCTGGTCCTGGATCCAGCGCGGCGGCGACGCCGACCACGCCGCCGACGCCCTGGAGGGGTGGCGGCAGATCCAGCGGGACCTGGCCGCCGAGCGCTACGGGCTGTACGTGCTGGACGAGTTCACCTACCCGATGAAGTGGGGCTGGGTGGACGTCGACGAGGTGGTCACCACCCTGGCCGACCGGCCGGGCTTCCAACACGTCGTCATCACCGGCCGGGACGCCGACCCGCGCCTGGTCGCCGCCGCCGACCTGGTCGCCGAACTGACCAAGGTCAAGCACCCGATGGACGCCGGCCAGAAGGGCCAGAAGGGCATCGAGTGGTGAGCACACCCTGGCCGCTGCCCCGGGTGGTGGTCGCCGCGCCGGCCAGCGGCCACGGCAAGACGACGATCGCCACCGGGCTGCTCGCCGCACTGCGCCGTCGCGGCCTGACGGTCAGTCCGCACAAGGTCGGCCCGGACTACATCGACCCCGGCTACCACGCCCTCGCCGCCGGCCGGGCCGGGCGCAACCTCGACCCGTTCCTGGTCGGCGCCGACCGGATCGCCGGTCTGCTGCGGCACGGCGCGAGCGTCCCCACGCCCGCCGACATCGCCGTCGTCGAGGGCGTCATGGGCCTGCACGACGGCGCGGTCGGCCGCCGCGACTACGCCTCCACCGCCCACGTCGCCCGGCTGATCGACGCGCCCGTGCTGCTGGTGCTGGACACCACCGCGCAGGGCCGCTCGGCCGCCGCGCTGACGCTGGGCATGGCCGCCTTCGACCCGGCGGTGCGGATCGGCGGGGTGATCCTCAACCGGGTCGGCTCACCCCGACACGAGACGCTGCTGCGCGACGCCCTCGCCGAGGTGGGCGTGCCGGTGCTCGGGGCCGTCACCCGGGCCGCCGAGGTGGCCGCGCCGGCCCGGCACCTCGGGTTGGTCCCGGTCGCCGAGCGGGCGCCTGAGTCCCTGGCGATCGTCACCGCGCTCGCCGAACTGGTCGAGGCCACAGTGGACCTGGACGCCGTGCTCGCCCTGGCCCGCAGCGCCGGGCCGCTGACCACCCCGGAGTGGGACCCGGTCGACGCCGTCGGCGGTCCGGTCGACGCGGGGCAACCACGGGTCGCGCTCGCCGGAGGTCCGGCCTTCACCTTCTCGTACGCGGAGACCGCCGAACTGCTCACCGCCGCCGGCGCGGACGTCGTCACCGTCGACCCGCTGCGCGATCCGGCGCTGCCCACCGGCACCCGGGCGGTGGTGATCGGCGGCGGCTTCCCCGAGGCGTACGCGGAAGCGCTGGCCGGTAACACCACGCTGCGCGCCGAGCTGGCCGACTTCGACGGGCCGATCGTGGCCGAGTGCGCCGGGCTGCTCTACCTCGGGCGGTCCCTGGACGGCGTACCGATGTGCGGCCGGCTGGACCTCACCGCCCGGATGACCGGCCGGCTCACCCTCGGCTACCGCGACGCCGTGGCGGTCACCGACTCCCCGGTGGCGCTGTCCGGCGAGCCGGTACGCGGACACGAGTTCCACCGCACCACCACCGACCCGGGGCACGGCGACCGGTCGGCGTGGCGCTGGAACGACACCGAACACGGCTTCGTCAGTGGACGGGTGCACGCCTCCTACCTGCACACCCACTGGGCCGGTCACCCGGAGGCGGCCCGCCGGCTGGTGGAGGCGTGCCGATGACGGCCACGTTGACCGGGGTGGGTGTCGGCCCGGGCGACCCGGAACTGCTCACCGTCAAGGCGGTGCGGGTGCTGCGCGAGGCGGACGTCGTCTTCGTACCCGTGATGGCCGAACGGGTCGCACCCACCGCGCCCGCCACCGCGACGCCGTCGGGCGCCGACGCCGGGCGGGCCGAGGCGACAGTGCGGGAGTACGTCGCGGCGGACCGGCTGCGCCGGCTGCCGTTCGCTCTGGACGACCGGGGTGGGCTGACCGCCCGCCGGGTGGCGGCCTGGGACGACGCGGCCCGCACTGTCGTCGAGGCGGTCGACGCCGGAGCGCGGTCGGTGGCCTTCGCCACCATCGGCGACCCCAACGTCTACTCCACCTTCGGTTACCTGGCGCAGAGCGTGCGGGTCCTGCGCCCGGCGGTGCGGGTCGCAACCGTCCCCGGCGTCACCGCCATGCAGGAGCTGGCCTCCCGCAGCGGCACCCCGCTCTGTGAGGGACGCGAACCGCTGACCCTGCTCCCGGCCACCGCCGGGTCGGTGCTGTTCGCCGACGCCCTCGCCGGGCCGGGCACCGTGGTCGTCTACAAGGGCTGGCGGCGGCACCCGGACCTGCTCGCCGAGCTGCGCCGGCAGGGCCGCCTCGCCGACGCGGTCCTCGGGCGCAGCCTCGGGATGCCCGGTGAACGCATCGGGCCGGTCGACGCCACCGAGCACGACCTGCCGTACCTGTCGACGCTGCTGGTTCCGGCCCGCCGCGAGCACCGAGGAGGGAAGCTGTGACCAGTGACGGCACCGTGTGGTTCGTCGGCGCCGGCCCGGGGGCGGCGGACCTGCTGACCCTGCGGGCCGCCCGGGTCATCGCCGGGGCGGACGTCGTGATCTGGGCGGCCAGCCTGGTGCACGCCGACGTGCTCGACCACGCCCGCGCCGGCGCGGAGATCGTCGACTCGTCGCAGCTGCCCATCGAGGGCGTGTTGCCGCTCTACCGACGGGCCGCCGAGCAGGGGCTGACAGTGGCCCGGATCCACTCCGGCGACCCGGCGCTGTGGGGCGCGGTGCAGGAGCAAGTGGACCTGTGCCGGGCACTCGGCCTGGCCGTCGAGATCGTCCCCGGGGTGTCCTCGTTCACCGCCGTCGCGGCGATCGTCGGACGGGAGCTGACAGTGCCCGAGGTGGCCCAGTCGGTCATCCTGACCCGCCTCGAAGGCGGCAAGACCCCGATGCCGCCGGGCGAGCGGGTCCGGGACTTCGCCCGGCACGGCACCACCATGGCGCTGTTCCTCTCGGCCGCCCGCTCCGGGCAGGTGCAGGCCGAGCTGCTGGCCGGCGGCTACCCCGAGGACACCCCGGCCGTGGTGGCGTACCAGGCGACCTGGCCCGACGAACTGGTGGTGCGCTGCACGGTCGGCACGTTGGAGGCCACGGTCAAGCAGCACAAACTGTGGAAGCACACCCTGTTCCTGGTCGGGCCGGCGCTGGCCGCCGAGGGCACCCGTTCGCACCTCTACCACCCCGGGCACTTCCACACCTTCCGCCGGGCGGAGCCGGCCGCCCGCGCCGAGCTGCGCCGGCAGACCGCCGCCCGTGCCGGCGAGAACCAGACACCATGACGTACGCCGAGCCGCCGCTGCGCGAGCCGGACCTGCCGCGTACCGCGAAGGTCTGGCCCACCGCGCTGCGTACCGGCTGGACCACCGGTGCCTGCGCGACGGCGGCGGCCAAGGCGGCGGTCACCGCGCTGGTCACCGGGGAGATCCAGCCCGACGTGGAGATCGGTCTGCCCGCCGGACGCCGGGTGCGCTTCCCGGTCGAACGCTGCGAGGTGACCGGCAACCCACCGGTGCGCGCCGAGGCGGTCGTCGTCAAGGACGCCGGGGACGACCCGGACGTCACCCACGGCGCGGAGCTGACCGCCACCGTGGGCTGGACCGACGACCCCGGACTGCGGCTCGCCGGCGGTGCCGGCGTCGGCACGGTCACCAAGCCCGGCCTCGGGCTCGCGGTCGGCGGTCCGGCGATCAACGACACCCCACGCCGGATGATCGGCGAGGCGGTGGCCGAGGTGGTCGACCTCGCCGAGGTCGGCGTCCGGGTGGTGATCAGCGTGCCCCGAGGCGAGATCATGGCCCGCAAGACCACCAACCGGCGGCTCGGCATCCTCGGCGGCATCTCGATCCTCGGCACCACCGGGATCGTCCGACCCTTCTCCACCGCGTCCTGGCGGGCCAGTGTCGTGCAGGCCGTACACGTGATGGCCGCCCAGGGGGAGCGGACCGTGGTGCTCTGCACCGGTGGGCGTACCGAGCGGGCGGCCCGCGCGCTCCTGCCCGACCTTCCCGAGGTCTGCTTCGTCGAGGTCGGCGACTTCACCGGCGCGGCGGTGACCGCGGCGGTGGGCGACGCGATGACCGGGGTCGTCTTCGTCGGTATGGCCGGCAAGCTCGCCAAACTCGCCGCCGGCATCCTGATGACCCACTACACCCGATCCAAGGTGGACCTGTCCCTGCTCGGCGCGGTCACCGCCGAGGCCGGCGGTGGTGCGGCCCTCGTCGCCGCCGTGACCGAGGCGAACACCGGGCGACACGCGTACGAGCTGTGGGAGGCCGCCGGGCTGCTCGAACCGGCCGGCGACGTGCTCTGCCGACGGGTCCGCCAGGTGTTGCGGCGCTTCGCGGGGCCGACGGTCACCGTCGACGTGGCGATGGTCGACTTCGCCGGAGCGCGCGTCGTCGCCTCGTCCGGTCGGTGGCCCCGATGAGCACCGTGACCGTGACAGTGGTCGGCCTGGACGCCGCCGGAGCATCGCCGCACCCCGCCCTCGCGCCCGCGCTGGCCACCGCCGGGCTGGTGGTCGGCGCTGCCCGGCACCTGGCCGCGGTCCCCGTACCGGCCGGCGCGGACACCATCGCCCTCGGGCCGCTCGCCCCCGCCCTGCGCCGCCTCGCCGAGGTCGTCGACGCCGGAGTGCCGGCCGTGGTGCTGGCCAGCGGCGATCCCGGCCTGTTCGGTATCGTCCGGCGGCTGCGCGCGGCCGGGCTGCCGCTGCGGGTGGTGCCGGCGGTGTCCAGTGTGGCCGCCGCGTTCGCCCGCGCCGGGCTGCCCTGGGACGGCGCCGCCGTGGTCACCGCGCATGGACGTGACGCCCGGGCCGCCCTGAACGCCTGCCGGGCGCTGCCGCTGGTCGCGGTGCTCACCGCGCCCGGCGCCGGTGCGGCCGAGCTGGGCGCCGGCCTGGTCGGTTGGTCCCGCCGCCTGCTGGTCGCCGAGCACCTGGGCACCGACGCCGAACGGATCCGCACGGTGAGCGCCGAGCAGGCCGCCGCCGAGACCTGGGCCGACCCGCACGTCCTGCTCAGCCTCGCCGACGCCGTGCCCGCCGGGTCCGCAGACGCCGCGCCCGATCCGGTCGCCGTCGGCGGGATGCGTGTGGACAACCAGCCGGCCGCCGCGCCGCCCGGCGGATGGGCGCTGCCGGAGGCCCGCTACGCCCACCGCGACTCCATGATCACCAAGTCGGAGGTCCGTGCCCTCGTCGTGGCCCGGCTGCGCCCCCGCCTGGGTCGGCTGGTCTGGGACGTCGGCGCCGGTAGCGGCTCGGTCGGCATCGAGTGCGCGCTGCTCGGCGCGGCCGTGCTCGCCGCCGAGCAGGATCCCGCGGCCGGCGCGACCATTCGGGCCAACGCCGCCGCGCACGGGGTCACCGTCCGGCTCCTCGTCGGGCGGGCCCCGGAGGCTCTGGCCGGCCTCCCCGAGCCCGACGCGGTCTTCGTCGGCGGTGGCGGTCCCGACGTCCTCGCCGCCGTGCTGGCCCGCCGACCCGGGCGGGTGGTGCTCACCCTGGCTGCACTGGACCGGGTCGCACCGGCCGTCGGCCTTATGCGCGCCGCCGGCTACACGGTCGAGGGCAGCCAGCTCTCCGCCGCCCGCCTCGCCGACCTGCCCGGCGGGTCGATCCGCCTCGCGGCCACCAACCCGGTGGTCGTCCTCACCGGGGAGCGCCCGTGACCGACCAGAACCCGCCCGCCCGGATCGGCCTGGTGGCGGCCACCGCCGCCGGCCGCCGGTACGCCGACGCCGTGACCGCCGCGTGGCCGCACGCCCGGCTGGTCGAGGGGGACAGCGTGGCGGACGCGCTGCGGTCCGCCTGGGCCGGGTCCGACGCGGTGGTCGCGTTCCTGGCCACCGGGGCGGTGGTACGGATCCTCGCGCCGCTGCTCGGGGACAAGCGCACCGATCCGGCGGTGGTGGTCGTCGACGAGGCGGCCCGGCACGCCGTGGCACTGCTGGGCGGCCACGCCGGTGGCGGCAACGCCCTCGCCGAGCAGGTCGGTACGCTGCTGGACGCCCGCCCGGTGATCACTACCGCCACCGACACGGTCGACCTGCCGGGACTGGACACCCTCGGCTGGCCCGTCCAAGGCGCGGTCGCCGCGGTGTCCCGGGCCATCCTGGACGGCGAGCCGGTCCGGCTGATCGCCGACGCCGACTGGCCGCTGCCCGCCCTGCCGCCGAACGTGCGCCCCGCCGACGGGGATACGCCGGAGCACGGGTACCGCCTGCTGGTCACCGATCGCGTGGTGCCACCCGACGAGCGGACCGCCGTGCTGCGCCCACCGTCGCTGGTCGCCGGGGTGGGCGCGAGTCGGGGCGTACCCGCGGCCGAGGTGTTCGAACTGCTGCACCGGGCGCTGGCCGAGGCCGGCCTCGACCCGGCGAGTCTGCGCTGCCTGGCCAGCGCCGACGTCAAGGCCGACGAGGCGGGCATCCGCAGCACCGCCGACGCGCTCGGCGTACCCCTGGTTACCTGGCCGGCGACGCGGCTGGCGGCGGTCGACGTGCCGAACCCCAGCGAGGTGGTCCGCGCCGCGGTCGGTACGCCGAGCGTGGCGGAGGCCGCGGCCCTGCTCGGTCCGGACGGCCGGGCCGCCGACGCGACGCTGCTGGTGGGGAAGACCGCCACCGCGATGGCCACCGTGGCGGTGGCCCGGCACGCGCCACGCGGCCGGCTCGCCGTCGTCGGCCTCGGACCGGGCGCGGCCGATTTGCGCACCCCCCGCGCGGTGGCCGAGCTGCGCCGCGCCTCCGTGGTGGTCGGCCTGGACCAGTACCTCGACCAGGTCCGCGACGTGTTCCGCCCGGGCACCCGGGTGCTCTCCAGCGGGCTGGGCGCGGAGGAGGAACGGGCCCGCGTCGCCGTCGCCGAGGCCGCCGCCGGCCGCGCCGTCGCGCTGGTCGGGTCCGGCGACGCCGGGGTGTACGCGATGGCCAGCCCCGCCCTGGAGTACGCCGACGAGCGGATCGACGTGGTGGGCGTGCCCGGCGTCACCGCCGCCCTCGCAGCCGGCGCGTTGCTCGGTGCGCCGCTCGGTCACGACCACGCCTACGTCAGTCTGTCCGATCTGCACACCCCGTGGGAGGTCATCGAGCGGCGGGTGACCGCCGCCGCCGAGGGTGACTTCGTGACGGTGTTCTACAACCCACGTAGCCGGGCCCGGGACTGGCAGCTCGGCAAGGCGCTCGGCATTCTCGGCGTGCACCGGCCACCGGACACCCCGGTCGGTGTGGTGCGCAACGCCAGCCGCCCCGGCGAGCGGACCCACCTGGCGACAGTGGCCACTATCGACCCGGCCGTGGTCGACATGTACAGCGTCGTCGTGGTCGGCAGCAGCGACACGAGGCTGGTCGCCGGCCGGATGGTCACACCCCGGGGGTATCGGTGGCGCTCGTGACCATCGGCGCCTGCCAGGGCTGCGGCGCCTGCCTGCTCACCTGCCCCACCCACGCGATCCGCCCGGTCGCCGGCGGTCTCACGGTCCGCGTCGACCGGTGCACCGGCTGCCTGGAGTGCCTGGAGATCTGCCCGGTCGACGCGATCCGCATCGTCGAGCCCGACCCCTGCGAAGGAGCCCGATGAGCCGGGTGGTGCACCCGATCGAGGCCGAGTCGTACCGCATCCTGCGCGAGCGGGTCGACCTGTCGCACCTGCCGCCGCTGACCCGCACGGTCACCGAGCGGGTGGTGCACGCCAGCGCCGACCTCGCCTACGTCGACGACCTCGTCTGCGACGAGGCCGCCCTCGAATCGGGGCTTACCGCGTTGCGCGGCGGGGCGCCCGTGGTCACCGACGTGGCGATGGTCGCCGCTGGGATCACCCGAGCCGGCCTGGAACTGGTCTGCCCGATCGCCGAACCGGCCGCCGCCGAGCTGGGCCGGTCGGCCGGCATCACCCGCTCGGCGGCGGCCGTGCGGATCGCCCTGCGACGGGTCGGTCCCGGGGCGGTCTGGGTGGTCGGCTGCGCGCCCACCGCGCTCGCCGAACTACTCACAGTGGACGCCGCTCCGGCGCTGGTCGTCGGCCTGCCGGTCGGCTTCGTGGGTGCCGCCGAGTCGAAGGCGGCGCTGCGGGCCAGTGGCCTACCCGGGGTGTCCAACGTGGGAGAGAAGGGCGGCTCGGCGGTCGCCGCCGCCGCCCTCAACGCCCTGCTCTACGTCGAGGAGAAGTCATGACCGGTCTGGTCATCGTCGGGCACGGCACGCGCAGCGCGGCCGGGGTCGAGCAGTTCGCCGCTCTCGTCGAGCGGGTCCGCGGTCGCGGTGACGTCGGCGACGTCGAGGGCGGTTTCATCGAGCTGTCCCGCCCACCGCTGACCGACGCGGTCGGCGCGCTCGTCGCTGGTGGGCACCGCGCCCTGGTGGCGTTGCCGCTGGTGCTGACCGGCGCCGGACACGGCAAGGGCGACATCCCCGCCGCGATGGCCCGGGAGCAGGAACGCCACCCCGGGCTGACCTACCGCTACGGCCGCCCCCTCGGCCCGCACCCGCTGCTGCACGACGCCCTCGAACAGCGCATCGACACCGCATTGGCCGGTGCTGCCCAGGCCGGCACGGCCGACTGGGACGGCACGGAACTGGCCGGTGCCGACCGGGCCGGCACGTGGGTCGCGTTGATCGGGCGGGGGTCGACCGACCCGGACGCCAACGCCGAGGTCACCAAGGTCGCCCGACTGCTCTGGGAGGGACGCGGCTACGCCGGCGTCGAGCCGGGGTTCATCTCCCTCGCCCAACCGTCGGTCCCGGCCGTGCTGGAGCGGCTGCGCCGCCTCGGCGCGCGGCGGATCGTCGTCGCGCCGTACTTCCTGTTCGCCGGGGTGCTGCCGGACCGCATCGTCGCCCAGTCGGCGGAGTTCGCCGCCGCCCACCCCGACCTGGACGTGCGGGTGGCCGAGGTGATCGGCGACTGCGACGCCCTCGCCGACCTGGTGCTGGAACGCTACGCCGAGGCGCTGGGCGGGGACATCCGGATGAACTGCGACACCTGCGCGTACCGGGTGTTGATGCCCGGCTTCGCGGACAAGGTGGGTCGCCCGCAACGCCCGCACGACCACCCCGACGACCCGGTCGGCCATCACCATCACCACGACCACGACCACCACGGGCACGACCACCACCACGGGCACGCACACGGCTCGGTAGCGGTGGTCGGCGGTGGGCCGGGGCCCGACGACCTGATCACGGTACGCGGAAAGGCGCTGCTCGACGCCGCGGACGTCGTGGTGGTCGACCGACTCGCCCCGCAGGGGCTGCTCGCCGGGCTGCGCCCCGACGTGCTGGTGGTCGACGCGGCGAAGGTGCCCCGTGGCCCCTCGATGGCCCAGGAGGCGATCAACGAGGCCCTGGTGTCGCACGCCCGCGCCGGTCGCCGGGTGGTCCGGCTCAAGGGTGGTGACCCGTACGTCTTCGGGCGCGGCCACGAGGAGGCCCAGGCCTGCGCGGCGGCCGGCGTGCCGGTGACGGTGGTGCCCGGGGTGAGCAGCGCGCTCGCCGCGCCGGCCCTCGCCGGCGTGCCGGTCACCCACCGGGGCGTGGCGCACGACGTCACAGTCGTGTCCGGCCACCTGCCGCCCGGTCACCCCGACTCCCTTGTCGACTGGGCGGCGCTGGCCCGGGCCCGGGGCACCGTCGTGTTGCTGATGGCCGTCGACACCATCGCCAAGATCGCGACCGTGCTGATCGAGCACGGACGTGCCCCGCAGAGCCCGGTGCTGTCCGTGCAGGACGCCGGGCTGCCCGGGCAGCGATCGGTGCCCGCCCGGCTGGACGAGATCGGCGCCGTCGCCGCCCGGGAGGACATTCGTCCACCCGCCGTCTTCGTCCTCGGCCCGGTGGTAGCGCTCACCACCACCGGGCCGACGGTCTGACGATCACTCGCTGCGGGCGGTCTCCGACCCGGTGATGCGTTCCAGCAGCGGCAGGGTGGAGGCGATGACGGCGAGGCAGGCGGCCAACCCGACCACGACGATCAGGTAGAAGCCCGGCTGCGGCGCGACGAGGGTGTAGTCCATCTGCGCGCGCAGGAACAGGTGGGCGGCGAGTAGACCCATGCCGATGGCGACGGCGGCGACGGCGAGCATCGGCACGGCGCTCTCCAGCGCCACCACCCGGCGCAGGACCCGCACCGGTGCTCCGCTGAGGCGCAGCAGGCTGAACGGGCGTCGGCGTTCGGTGAGACCGCCGATGACGCTGACCGCAAGGCTGCATCCGCCGAGCGCGAGGCTGGCCACGATGATGACGTTGGCCAGTTGTTCCCAGCCGCGCAGCGTGTCGGCGAAGTCCGACTCGAAGTCGCCGGGCACGTTCGGCCCCACCCAGAAGGTCGGGAAGGCGACCTCCAGCACGGTACGGGTGCGTTCGACGGCGGCAGCGGAGCCGTCCGTGCCGACGACCATCGACACCACCGGTAGCCGCTGGAGTTCGTCGAGGGTGAGCGACGCGGCGGGCCAGACCGTCGCGGGCGACGCCGACTCCCGCCAGCGGCTGAGGCCCATCGGCACCTCGATGACGCTCGCGCCGTCGGCGCACCGGCCGTACGCGCTCGGCAGGTCGGTGCACGCGATCACCCCGACCTCGCCACCGTTCATCATCTCCGGGTTCTCCCGGATGGCGGTCGCGGACCGCACGCCGCTGATCGCGTTGAGTTCGGCGAAGAGCGAGTCGGGCACCGACGGCACCTTCTCGTCGAAGACGGTGGTCACCGTGCCCGCGTCGGTCGAACCGGTGGGCGCCGGGCCGCGGTTGGCGACGATCGTGGTGATCACGCCGACGGCCACGCTCGTGACGAAGAGAGCGAGCATGATGCCGCTGATCGCCCGGAAGCCGGCCTTCGGGTTGTCGGCGAGGCGTCGCGCGGCGATGAGTGTGGCCGGGCGGTTGGCGTACCGGGCCATCACCCGGGCGCCGACCATCGTCAACCACGGACCGGCGAAGATCAGCCCGGCCATGATGAGCAGCAGGCCGGGCAGGAACACGGCCGCCTGGCCGTCGGACGTCTCGGGCCGGAAGCCGATGGCGAAGACCAGCACGGCCACGCCGAGCACCATCGGGATCAGCCGGTACACGCGCGGTGCCCGGGGGGTGACCCGGCGGGTGACGCCCAGCGGCGAGATCCGTACCCGGCGCAGCGAGACCTGGGCCGCCAGCGCCGCGCCGGCCGGGACGCCGAGCGCCACCAGCAGGACGTCCAGCACGCCCAGCGACATGTCGCTGGGGAAGAACGGCATGCCGGTGAACGGGATGCCCGCGAGCGGGTCGCGGAAGGCGTAGAACAGGCCGAAGCCGACGGCGGTGCCGGCGACGGCGGCGGCGGACGCCTCCACCGCGGCGACCAGCGAGATCTGCCGGGGCGTCGCGCCGACCAGGCGCATCGCGGCGAAACGCTGCTCCCGGCGGGCGGCGCTGAGCCGGGTGGCGGTGCCGATGAAGATCAGCACCGGGAACAGCAACCCGCCGGCGATCACGCCCAGGATGAGGTTCACCGTGGCCTCGGGAAGCGCGGGGGTGTCGCCGACGCGGGTGACCTGCTGCGCGTTGGGGAGTTTGGCGACCTGGTCGGGGGTGCCGCCCGCGATGACGAGCAGGGTGTCCGGCGAGGTCAACGCGGGCCGGCCGACGGTGCCGAGGTCACGCCCCGGGTAGCGGTCGCCCAACTGGTCGGCCGGGTGGGCGGCCAGCAGGTCGCGGAACGCGGGCGAGGCGTAGTAATCGCCGGGACCCGGGATGGTCGGGATGCCGACCGGGGTGGGCGCGGTCGAGCCGGTCGCGGCGACGTCGATCCGGGTGATCTGCTTGCCGTGGAAGTAGTCCTGTCGGGTCGACCACCACAGCGGGTCGACGTCGCCGGCCGAGGCGTGGGGATACATCGACGCGTACCGGGTGAGCTGGGCGTTGACCGCGTTGACCCCGGCGAGGGTGGTCAGCAGCAGCCCGCTGCCGATCGCGACGGCGGCGGCGATGACGACCAGGCGGGTGAGCGCCTCACGGCCGCCGGCCACGGCGAGGCGGAGCCCGAAGCGGATCACGAGGTGATCCGGTCCGGCGCGTTCACGCGCCCGTCGCGGACCATGACCTCGCGGTCGGCGTACGCCGCGATCCTCGGCTCGTGGGTGACCAGGATGACAGTGGTGCCCTGCTCGCGGGCGGCACCGACCAGCAGATCCATGACCTGCTCGCCGGTGAGCGAGTCGAGCGCGCCGGTCGGCTCGTCGGCGAAGAGCACCTGCGGCTCGGCGACCAGGCCACGGGCCAGGGCGACGCGTTGCGCCTGCCCGCCGGACAGCTCACCCGAGCGGCGCTGCTCCAAGCCGTCCAGGCCGAGGCGCGCGAACCAGGCTTCCGCCTTGGGGAGCGCCTGCTTCCGGTGTACGCCGCTGAGCAGCAGCGGCAGCGCGACGTTCTCCACCGCGGTCAGCTCGGGGACGAGTTGACCGAACTGGAACACGAAGCCGAAGCGGTCCCGGCGCAGGCTGCTGCGCTCGGTCTCGGCCATGGCGTGCACCGGGGCCCCGTCGAAGAGGATCTCGCCGGAGTCGGGCACCAGGATGCCGGCCAGGCAGTGCAGCAGGGTGGACTTGCCCGAGCCGCTGGGGCCCATCACGGCGAGGATCTCGCCCGCGTCCACGGCGACGCTGGCACCGCGCAGGGCGGGGGTCTGGCCGAAGGAGAACGTCACGTCGCGCGCTTCGATCACGACGCTCACGGCCGCACCTCCTTCCGCAGGGCGTCCAGACGGGCGCCGGTCATCTCGATCCATCGCAGGTCCGCCTCCAGGTGGTAGAGGCCGTGGTCGGCGAGCAGCGCGTCGACCAGGTTGCCGGCGCGCTTGATCTCGGTCAGCTCACGCATCCGGTGCAGGTGCGCCCGGCGCTGGGTGTCGAGGTACTCGGCGGCCGGCCGGTCCAGCATCAGCGCGAGCACGACCTTGGCGAACAGCACCGTCTGCAGGTGCGGTTCCGGATCGACCGGCTGGGTCAGCCACTGCTCGACCTCGGTCGCCCCGACGTCGGTGATGACGTAGCGCTTGCGGTCGGGGCCGGAGCCGGGGGCGACGTCGCTGATCACCACCTTGCCGTCGCGGGCCAGTCGGCTGAGGGTGGAGTAGACCTGGCCGAACGGCAGTGGCTTGCCCCGGCCGAAGAAGGCGTCGTAGTCGCGCTTCAGGTCGTAACCGTGGCTGGGCTCGCGTTCGAGGAGGCCGAGGAGGGTCAGTGGCACGCTCATGGCAGTACACTACACCGAGCGTATACCCCGCGTATATACCCTCGGTGTGTGGTGGATCGGCCCTGGTCCCGGCGTTGGTGGGGATGGAGTCGGGCGCGGTACGGCGGGTGTGCGGTCAGCCCGTCAGGGCGCGGGCCACGGCGTAGCCGGCGGTGGCCGCGACGAGCCCGGCGGTCACGCTGCCCAGCGCGTTGGCAATCGCGAGGAGCCGGTTGCCGCCCCGGACGAGTCGTAGCGTCTCGTAGCTGAAGGTGGAGTAGGTGGTCAGCGCCCCGCAGAAGCCGGTACCGAGCGCCGCGGTGACCGCCGGGCCGACGGACCAACCGACGAGCGCGCCGAGCAGCAGTGACCCGACCACGTTGACGGTCAGCGTGCCCCAGGGGAACGCCGAGTCGTGCCGAGACTGCACGGCCCGGTCCGTGAGGTAGCGCAGCGGAGCACCGACGGCCGCGCCCAGTGCGATGAGCAGCACGGTCATCGGGTCACCCTGCGTCGCAGCAGTCGGGCGGTGACGTTGTCGCCCAGCGCAACCGCGACGAGCGCCCCGAGCAGCGTCGCGGCCAGGTAGGCCAGCGCGGTGCCCGGAGCGCCCACGACGATGGCCTGCTGGATGTCGACCGAGTAGGTGGAGAAGGTGGTGAACCCGCCGAGCACCCCGACCCCGAGGAACGGGCGAGCCAGCGGGGGGCCACCGTCGAGGTGCCCGAGCACCGCCATCAGCACGCCGATCAGCAGGCAGCCGGACGTGTTGATGGCGAAGGTGGCCCACGGAAACCCCGTCGGCGGGTGCGGGACGGCGTGTTGCAGACCGGCCCGGGCCAGCGCACCGAGCGCCCCGCCGGCCGCGATGGCGGCGAGAACGGTCGCGGGGTGCGCGGTGAGCTCGCCCCGGTCGGTGGAGACCCGGAGGTCGACGTCTGGATCGGTACGCGGCTGGAACGGCTCTGACACGAATCCTCCCTACCAGCACGGGCATCACTGGCAGGGACCGTTGGCGAGCGGTGTCGCGGTTCTCCCGGCGTGCAGGCGGGACGGCGGGCCCCACCGCCGGGAGTCGTTCGGCTCCGACACCACCCTAGCGCCACGCCGGTCTGGGGAGGGCGAAGGGTCAGCGTACTGCCGCCACCGCGGCGTCCGGGCCTCCCCGCCAGACCGTGCCGGCCTCGCTGAAGCCGGCCGCGGTGAGCGCGGCCAAATGCCACGAGACGGGCGGGGACCACTCGGGGCTGTGCCCGGTCGGGTAGATGTCCTGTCGCTGGGTCACCAGCGGAGACAGTGCCGGGTCCGCGCCGGCCCGCTCCCACCAGTCCGACCAGGACAGCATCGAGCCAGCGGCGTACCGGGCGTTGCGCCGGTCCCGGGCCCGGTCCATCAGCCGCTTGGTCAGCTCCGGCAGGGTGTCGTCCGGCATGTGGTCGGCGTTGACGAACACGCCGCCCGGTCGCAGCACGTCGCGCAGCTCGGCGTAGAGCTGGCCGAGTCGGTCGGCCGGCACCCAGTGCAGCGCGGTGGCGGTGAGGACGGCGTCGTACTCGCGGTGCGGGAGTGCGGAGCGCCAGTCCGGGGTGCCGAGGTCGGCCGTGACGACGGTGGCCCGGTCGCCCAGCGAGGCGCGGGCGATGGCGAGCAGCGCCGGGTCGAGGTCCAGCAGGGTCGCCTCGGTGCCGGGGAAGCGCGCCAGTGTCCGCAGCGAGATGCTGCCCGTGCCGCCGGCCAGGTCGAGCACCCGTGGCGGCCGGCCGTCGAGGACTGCGTCGACGGTGTCGAGCATGGCGGTGAACCGGTGTTCCCGGTCCGGCATGAACGCCGCCTGCTGGCGATCCCAGCTCTCCTGCCACGCCCACGGATCGGTGATGTAAGGACTCATGCGGGGAAGGCTAGTTACGTTACGACGGCGTTGTCCAGACCTTGTTGCACATAACTTGCAACTGCGAGATGATGGCGAGGCGATGATCAGAGTGGCGCCGGGTCGGGCAGCCGCCCGGCCCGGCGTTCTCCTGTCGGCGGCTCAGGCCGCCGTGTCCACCAGGGCCGCGTCGGTCTCCGCCGGCTCGCGGCGGTGGGCCAGTCGCAACGCACCGAGGAGGACGCCCAGCCCCGCCACTGTGAGTGCGGCGCCGGCCCAGATCGGCGAGGTGTAGCCGAGTCCGGCGGCGATCGTCACACCGCCGATCCAGGCGCCCAGCGCGTTGCCAAGGTTGAACGCGGCGATGTTCGCCCCGGACGCCAGCGTCGGTGCCTGGTGCGCGTAGTGCATGATCCGCATCTGCAATGGCGGCACGGTGGCGAAACCGAACCCGCCCATCAGCACCAGCGAGACGACGGTCAGGACCGGGTTCGTCGCGGTCAGCGCGAAGCCGACGAGCACCAGGGTGAGCACTGCCAGGACGGTGACCAGGGTGCGCGACAGGGACCGGTCCGCCGCCCGGCCGCCGAGCAGGTTGCCGGCGAAGAGCCCCACTCCGAAGAGGACGAGCAGCCACGGCACGGTGCTGGTGGCGAAGCCGCTGACCTCGGTCAGCGTGTAGGCGATGTAGGTGAACGCGCCGAACATTCCGCCGAAGCCCAGGACCGTGACCACCAGGGAGAGCCAGACCTGCGAGTGGGTGAAGGCGCGCAGTTCACCACGCAGTCCGGCGGCTGGACGGTCGGCGCGGGCGGTGTCGCGAGCCGGGATGAGCAGGGCCAAGCCGATCAGCGCGATGACGCCGATCGCGGTGATCGCCCAGAACGTCGACCGCCAGCCGAAGTGCTGCCCGAGGAAGGTGCCGAACGGGACGCCGAGAACGTTCGCGATGGTCAGTCCGGCGAACATCATCGCGATGGCGCCCGCGCGGCGGGCCGGTGCGACCAGGCCGGCGGCCACCACGGCGCCGATGCCGAAGAACGCGCCGTGGCAGAGGGCGGCGACGATCCGGCCGGCCATCATCACGGCGTAGTCACCGGCGACGGCGGAGAGCAGATTGCCGATGATGAACAGCACCATCAGGCCGAGCAGCACCGGCTTGCGGGGCAGCCGGGTGACCGCTGCGGTGAGGGCGACCCCGCCGACGGCCACGCTGAGCGCGTAACCGGAGATGAGCCAGCCGGCCACCGGCTCGGTGACCGCGAAGTCGGCGGCCACGTCGGGCAGCAGACCCATGATCACGAACTCGGTGAGCCCGATGCCGAAGGCGCCGATGGCCAGCGCGATCAGGCCGGGCGGCAGGGACTGTTGTCGTACGGGCATGGTCTTCCCATCGAGGAGAGGTCAAATGTCCGGCGCGTGCAACTACACGCGTCGGCAACGAAATACTTGCACGCGCGTTATATCGGCGCAAGCGTGGTAGCCTGGGGCCGTCCAGATCACCCCCGAGGAGGGCCGGCATGGGCATCGCCGATGACGCCGTCGAAATCCGTGCGCAGGGTTGGCGCACCCTGGCCGCCCTGCACGGGCTGATCGAGACGTCCCTGGAGCGGGCCCTGCAGGCCGGCCACGACCTGTCCGTCGTCGAATACACGGTCCTCGACGCGCTCTCGCGCCAGCACGGCTGGCACATGCGGATGAGTCAGCTCGCCCGCGCCGCGGCGCTCTCCGGCAGCGCCACCACCCGCCTGGTCACCCGCCTGGAGCAGCGCGGTCTGCTCACCCGCATCCTCTGCGCCGACGACCGGCGCGGCATCTACACCGAGCTGACCCCGGCCGGCTCCGAGTTGCTCGGCCAGGCCCGGCCCACCCACGACCGGGTGCTCGGTGACGCGCTCGCCGAGGCGGAGGCCACCCCTGAGCTGGCACCGCTGGTCGACGCCCTGCACCGGCTGCCAGCCGCCCGCTGACCGCCGCGTCAGCCCGGTGACGGCGGGCGGACGGCACCCGCAGCCCCACCGGGACCGCCGCACCAAGGAGGCAGTCGATGCAGGCCCGCACCCCTCGGGGGAGGAACCGGAGCCGATCGAGCGTGCCGGCACAGACGAGCTGCGCGCCCTGCATCGCGACCGACTGCGCTCACCCAGATCGAGGAGCTGATCCTGCGGACCCCGCAGCTGTCGCCGCACTTCCAGTGCGTCCTCGATCGGCGCGGCCGGCTGGACACCCTGACCGTGTGCGTGGAGCGGCGGGCGGAGGTGGCTGCGGACACGGCCGCGCGGGGCCGGCGCGACGCTCGCCGAGCTGGTGAAGAACACCATCGGGGTGAGCGTCGCCGTCGCCGTCCTCGCCCCGGACGCGGTGCAGCGGTCGATGGGCAAGATGCGCCGCATCGTCGACCAACGACCAACGACCGGCGGCCGTCTGACGGGCAGCGACCGCGATGGGTCGACGCCGTCCCCTGTGGAGGCGCGTCGGCCCGCTCGGGGTGTGCGTGCGGGGGCCCGCCTCGACGTCGGTGGAGACATAGGATGCGGCCATGCGCGTGCTGGTGGTCTCCGCCCCGCTCGTCGGGCACGTCTTCCCGCTGGTGCCGCTCGCGGTCGCGCTGCGCGACGCCGGTCACGACGTGTTGCTGGCCACCGGTGGCGGTGGTCTGGCCGCGGCCGACGCCGGTCTGGCGGTGCACGACATCGCTCCGGGCTTCGACTTCGGCCGGATCGCGCTGCGAGTCTTCCCCCGCCATCCGCTGATCGCGCGCGCCGAAATGGCCGGCACCGCCGGCACCCGGGGCGCCGGCCTGCTCTTCGGCGCGCTCAACGACCAGCTCACCGACCCGGTGGTCGCGCTGGCCACCCAGTGGCAGCCGGACCTTGTGCTGTACGAGCCGTTCGCGGTCGCCGGCGCGGTGGCCGCGGCGCGCCTCGACGTGCCGGCCGTACGGCAGGAGAACGCCCTCTTCGACGGCCGCGACCTGGTCCGCGCGACGACCGGCCGGCTCGGCGCCGCCCTGCGCCGACACGGTCTGAGCGAACTGCCACCGCCCGCCGCCGCTCTCGCCGTGGCCCCGCCCAGCGTCGCCACCCAGGGCGGCTGGCCGATGCGGTACGACTCCTACGTCGGCGGCGGCGAACTGCCGGCCTGGCTGCGCGAGCCGGGTGAGCGTCCCCGGATCCTGGTCACCCGCAGCACCCTGACCGGCCCCGGCGACCGGGGGCCGATGCCCGCCGTGGTGGCCGCCGCCGCTCAGGTGGACGCCGAGATCGTGCTGGTCCGACCGGACGAGCGGTCGGTTCGTTCACTGCCCGGCAACGTGCGGGTGGTCGACTGGATCCCGCTCGACGAGGCGATGCCGGCGAGCGTGGCGCTGGTGCACCACGGTGGGGCGGGCAGTGTCTTGGGTGCCCTCGCCGCCGGCCTACCCCAACTGGCCACCGTCGGTCCGGGGGACCGGCGGCACAACGCCGAGCTGGTGGCCCGCCGAGGTGCCGGCCTGGCGCTGCGCCCCCGGGACATCACCGCGCAGACGCTGACCCGTCTGCTCACCGACGACGACCTGCGCACCGTCGCCGGGCAGGTCAGCCGGGAGATCGCCGCGATGCCGCCGCCGACCGACCTCGTCGCGCGGCTGGCGGCGTTGGTCTGACCGTCGCCCCGCGTGGCCCCACCGGCCGCGCGGTCGGCTGCGGCAGGATGACGTGATGCGACACGTCGTGCTGTTCCACTCCGTGTACGGGCTGCGGCCCGCCGTGCGCGCCGCCGCCGACCGGATACGCGCCGCCGGGCACCAGGTCAGCGCCCCCGAACTGTACGGCGTCCCGGCCGCCGACACCGTCGAGGAGGGCTTCGCGCTGCTCGACAAGGTCGGCCAGGAGGTGGTGCTCGACCGGGCCCGCACCGCGCTGCGCGACCTGCCACCCGAGACGGTGCTGGCCGGCTTCTCGATGGGTGCCGGCGTGGCCGGGGCGCTGCTGGCCGAACGCCCCGAGGCCGCCGGTTTGCTCCTGCTGCACGGCACCGGCGGCGCCCCGGACGCGGTCCGACCCGGGTTGCCGGTGCAGTTGCACCTGGCCGACCCCGACCCGTACGACGCGGCGGACGAGGTCGACGAGTGGCAGCAGGCCATGACCGACGCCGGTGCCGACCTGACGGTCTTCCGTTACCCCGGCGTGGGCCACCTGTTCAGCGACCCGGACCTGGCCGAGCACTCCCCGGACGCCACCGCATCGGTCTGGCCGCGCGTGCTGGCCTTCCTGGCCGCCCCCTGAGCACCCGTCCCGCGGACCGCGCTTGCCGGGGCTCGGCTACGGCTTCAGCACGATTTTGCCTCGCGCGTGGCGGGACTCACTCAACTCGTGGGCGGTAGCCGCCTCTGCCAGAGTGAACACGGCCGCGACCGGCACCGTGAAACGACCCTGCTCGGCGAGTTCGCCGGCGGCGGCGATTCCTTCCAGAGCCGGTGTGTCCGCGCCGGGACCTGAGCCACGCGACAGGCGCACGCCGTAGGCCGCGGCGTTGATGTCGGCGATGCTCACCACCCTGTCCGGGCTCGCGACCAGGCCGACCAGGTCGGGTATGGACCCAGAGCCGGCACAGTCGAGTACGACATCCACCCCGCCGGGCACCAGGGTGTGGACCCGCTCGGCCAGCCTGGGGCCGTAGGTGGTCGGGATCGCCCCGAGCGAGGCGACGAACTCATGGTTGCGGTCACTGGCAGTGCCGATCACGACCGCGCCCCGAGCGACCGCGAGCTGGATCGCGGTCGTGCCGACCCCGCCAGCCGCGCCCTCGATCAACAGCGTAGTGCCGTCCTTGACCTCCAACCGGTCGAGCACTCGGGTGGCCGTCTCGATGTTGCTCGCCGCGCCGCCGGCCTGCTCCCAGGTCAGGGCGGCCGGCTTCCGTGCCCACGCGGCCAGGACGGCGTATTCGGCGTTCGCCCCGCCCATCTGGTTGTAGTCCGTGATCCCGAAAACCTCATCGCCCACCCGAGCAGTGCTCACCCCGTCACCGACCTCATCGACCACGCCGGCAGCGTCGACACCGGGCACGTGCGGCAGGCGGAGCGGGATCCACTCCTGGAATCGGCCGACGCGGACGTACGTGTCGGCCGGATTGACACCCGAGGCCCGAACCGCCACCCGTATCTGGCCGGGTCCGGCGTGCGGTTCCGGTGCCTCCGACACCTCAAGGACACTCGCGGGACCGTACTTCGAAAATTGCAAAGCCCTCATGGGTACGGACGCTAACGCAGGCCGCTGTCCGCCTCGCTAAAGTGAGAGCCGTGACCGACCGTTTGCCTCACGCGCTTCGCGCCGACGCCCTGGACAACCGCGAGCGCATCCTCGAGGCCGCCCGCGCGGTCTTCGCCGTTGACGGCCTGGACGTGCCGATGCGGGAGGTTGCTCGGCGCGCCGGGGTTGCACCCGCCACCCTGTACCGCCGTTTTCCGACCAAGGAGATGCTGGTCACCGAGGCATTCGCAGAACAGATGTACGCATGTCGCACCGTTGTCGACGAGGGCCTTGCCGATCTGGATCCATGGCACGGTTTCTGCCTCGTGATCACGAAAATGTGTGAACTGCACGCACGCGACCGAGGCTTTACCGCAGCGCTTATTTCGACCTTTCCCAAGGCGGTTGATTTCGAGGCGCGCCGTGAATACGCGCTCAGAGCGATCGACGAATTGGCCCGCCGCGCCAAGGAGGCGGGCCGCCTGCGCCCCGACTTCGTCCTGCACGACGTCATCCTCGTACTCATGGCCAACAGCGGTATCCACGCGTCCTCGCCGACTACCCAGGTCAGCGCCTCCCGGCGCTTCGCCGCGCTTGCCATCTCGGCATTCCAAGCCTCCCCGGACGTCTCGCCGCTCCCGCCCGTGGCGCGGTTGGCGCCGGCGGCACCGGCATCCAGACGCGGGTGAGCGCGGATCCGGCACGCAGGTCCGGGTCGGTGCCGTAGACCCCGTCACCGGTGACCCAGCCGGCCGGGATCCCGGCCCGGACCGCCGCGCCGATCGTGTTCGGGGCGAGGCGGGGTTTGGTCGCGAAGCCGACCCAGCCGGGTCGGGCGGATTGTCGGCCTCGCGCAACGAGCGCTGGCGCCGATGCGCGGCGGCGAGGCGGTGCCGTGCACCCGCTTCGCGGTGGTTCTGGTTCGCGGTGACCTTTCCGAGGGATCAACTGGCACCGCCGCCGGAGAACGGTTGCCAGCTCGCAACAGGGGCGAGCCACGGTCCAGCGTTGCTCACGGCGTCGCCGGACGCACGTCGCCCGATATCGTGGCGCCACGATCATGATCCCGGAGTGGGGTACGGCAATGACGACGACAGTCTTCGACGATCACGAGCGGTCGCGCTGGGCCGGGCGTGCGACGGCGTACGACCGCAGCTTCGCCGCGCTCTGTGCCCATCCGGCACCGTCGTTGTTGGACGCCGCCAACGTCGGCGCGGGCCTGCGGGTGCTCGATGCCGGCACCGGTCCCGGGACCGTCGCCATGTTGGCGTGCGCTCGTGGTGCCACCGTCGTGGCCGTCGACCCCGAGCCCACCATGGTGGAGATGGCCCGTAGCCGGGTCCCGTCCGCCGAAGAGGTCCGCCTCGCGGCTCTGCCCAGCCTCCCGTTCGCCTCCGGGCACTTCGACGCGGCCGTGGCGAACTTCGTGATCAATCACGTGGGCGATCCGCTGGCCGCGATCAGTGAGCTCCGGCGGGTCGTTCGGCCGGCTGGTCGGATCGCCGTGACGATCTGGCCCTACCCGCCGCCGAAGGCGCAGCGTCTCTGGGGTGAGGTCTTCGATGCTGCTGGGGTCGAACGCCGAACATCGATGCCGAGGGTGGATGCGGACAAGGACTTCCCCCGTACTCTCGATGGGCTGGCGGGTGTGCTCGACGCCGCCGGGCTCACGGACGTGCGCTGCGAGACGATCACCTGGGCGCATCGGACCGACTCCGAGGCGTGGTGGAGCGGCCCGGCGAACGGCATCAGCACGCCGGGTCTGCTGATGGAGACCCAGCCGCCGGACATGATCGTTCGCATTCGTTCCGCGTACGACGAGTTGACTTCCGTCTACCGTGGTGCGGACGGCCTGCTCGCCCTGCCCACGGCGGCGCTGCTGGCCTCGGCGTCCGTGCCGTAGAGCGGCTGTCCTGACCCGCCGCCCGAGACCTGCTCTGGATCGTCGCGGTGATCGTTGGCAGCTGAGCGGGGCGGTGCTCGGCGTGTCGACCTGCTCAGCTGCCAACGATCATTAAACGAGTCACGAGGCCGGACCAAGGTCTGGAGCCGGCACCCGCGACCGCTGGCCGGCCCTCAGGCGGAGGCGGCCAGGGCGTCCGGCCGGCGGATCAACGGCGGGCGGGGTACGGCGCGCATCGCGCCGGGCGGGGCGTCGACGCCGGCAGGCGCGCCCTGTCCGGCTGACCTCGGCACGGCAGGCACGGCACGGATCGCCGCCGGGGAATGGCCGACGTCCGAGGGCCAGTGGTGGCCCGTGTTGGCCCGCGACGGGGACGCCCTCACGTCGCCGGCTGACGCGACGGCTCGGAGTCGGCGAGGGCCGCCCGGCCCGTTGATCGCGGTGGGTGGTGGGGCCATCGTCGGGGTGGGCATGCGTCGGCGTGGGGAGCCGGTAAGACCGGATTGCGGTGCCTGGGCAAGCGCCGACGGGAGAGCGCGCAGGCCCGCCCGGGAGCGAGCGGCGTCGAGCGGCACGACCTCGGCGGTCTGCGCCCCCGAGCCGCCCACGACGGCACCCGCGCGAACGGCACCCGCGCGAACGGCGGCCGGGCGTTCGGCGGCAGGGCTGTTGGGCAGGACGGCCTCCGGGTGGACGGTGTCGATGCAGACGCCGTCGGCGACGCGGCGGCTGAAGACCGCGCGCAACGCGCGAGGGAGGCGTTCGGCGGCGACCTGACGCAGTGCGGGCGCGGCGAACACGTACCCGCCGGCTCGGTGAAGGAGCAGCAGCCCGGCGGCGACCAGTCCGCGTAGCGCCGGTGCGGACCGGCCGGGCGTCCAGTCGAGGGCCCGGTCGACGGCAGCACCGGAGACCACACCGCCGAGGGTGCCGGCGGCCATCAGCACCGCCCGCCGTTCACCGTCGAGATGGTCCAGCTCCGCGCCGGCCACCCGGCGTAGCGCCTCGGGCAGCGGGAGCGCCTCCGGGTCGGCACCCTCCACGAGCGACGCGACGTACGCCGCCGCGTGCCCGGGTCGGCCTCCCACCAGCGGCAGCAACCGGCCGGCCAGGGTCACCGGCTGCCCGGCCCGGCTCAGCAGGTGGCGCAGCAGTCGTCCGGACTGCACCGTGGCCAGTGGCCCGATGGTCAGCCGTCGCGCCGGGCTCGGTCGGGAGTCGGCCCACTGCGGTTGGTGCAGGGTGATCAGGGCAAGTGGCAGACCGCGTGCCGTCGCCGCGCTGAACAACGCGTGCAGGAACCGGCTCATCGCGGGCGCAGCCCGGTCCACGTCGTCCACGGCGACGATCAGTGGCTGGTTCGCGGCCAGGCGCAGCAGGACGTCCCGGCAGACCGCCGCCCCCGCCAGCGCCGCCGACGAGCTGTCCGGAGTGGTCAGGAACCTCTGCAGGGCCGGGATCGCCGTGGCGACGCGCTCCGGGGAGAACAGCGACGTCAGGGTGGAGACCAGTCGGTCGTGGACCACCGCCGGGCCGTCGCCGTGCCGCACCCCCGCGAGGCCGCGGAGCAGTTCGGCGGCCGGTGCCAGCACCTGATCGGGGTACGGCTGGCAGGTCGCCACACACCAGCGCACCGACATCCCGTCCACCGTGGTCAGTCCGCGGGTCAACTCGTGCAGCAGGCGGCTGCGGCCACTGCCGGTCGGGCCGACCAGGGACAGCCACTTCGGGCTCTGTTCGCGGATGGCCTGGCTCACCTGGTCGCGGATGGTGGCCAGTTCACGGCGACGACCGATCAGCGGGCCGTCGTGGCGGTCGGTGCCGGGGCGTACCGGGCCGACGGCGTGCCATACCGGCATCGGAGGGACCCGGCCGGTGACCGGCACCGCGGCCAGCTGACGCTGGGTGATCAGGCCGGCGGTGGCCCGTGCGGTGGCCGCGCAGAGCGCCACGGCGCCGGGCTTCGCGTACTCCTGCAGGCGGGCCGCGGTGGTGATCACCGCGCCGCTGGCCACGCCGTGCCCGCCACTGACGGCGCCGCCCAGGTCGACCACGACCTCGCCGGTGGCGACACCGACGCGCACGCGCAGTCTGATGTCGCCGACCATTGGCCGGCGGTCCAGCGCGGCCTGGATTTCCAGCCCGGCGCGCACCGCCCGGTACGCGTCGAAGCCGTCCGAGTGCCGCGCGCCGAAGAGGGCCATCACCGCGTCGCCGACGTACTTCTCCACGACTCCCTGCCAGCGGTGCAGCACGCCGGCGACGGTGTCGAAGTAGGCCCGTTGCAGGGCGCGGACGTCCTCCGGGTCGAGTCGCTCCACCAGACCGGTGGAGCCGACGATGTCAGCGAAGAGGACGGTGACGGTGCGTCTCTCCTCCGGCACCGGCCAGTGTCCAGTCCCGGTCCGCTGCGGGTCGACGACGACGATGTTGCTGGTCATGGGTATCGCACCGGCCCTTCTGCCCGCTCCTGCCTGACGACCTTCGGAGATTGGCATCCCTGGGCTCACGGGGGATCTGCAGAACGACGTATGTCGGCCACCCGCAACCTTTAGTCGCAAAGTCGACGCGAGGAGTACCACAGGCGGCGGATCGCCGTAGAACGGTACGGGGCACTGTGATTAGGCTGCGTGCCATGGCCAGCGATGTGGACACCGCACCGCTCGTGGGTCGGGCCGAGCTGGTGCGGACGGTCCGGTCCGCGTTGCTCGGTGACGCGGCGCACGGGCAGACCGCCGCCGTCTTCCTGACCGGCGAGAGTGGTGTGGGCAAGACCCGGTTGCTGGGTGAGATCGGCGACCGGCTGCGTGACCAGGGCGCCGTGGTGCTCACCGGCAGCTGCCTGGACATCGGCGACGCCTCTCCGCTGCATCCACTGTTGCAGGCGCTGCGCCGCTACGACGCCGACCTGTCCGCCTCTCGCGCGCGCAGCTCCTCGGCCGTACGGGGGCTGTTGCAGATGGTCGCCGACGAGACCGCCGGCCCGGACGGCGCGGGCGCGTTGCTGGAGCGGGTCTCGCGCGGGCTGCACCTGATCGCCGAGGGCAGACCGCTGGTGTTGATCCTCGACGACCTGCAGTGGGTCGACCGCAGCACCCGGCAGCTGTTGCTCTACCTGTTGGCCGGTCTGGGTGACCTTCAGCTGTCGGTGCTGGCAGCGGTACGCGCCGAGTCGTTGCAGGGCGCGCACCCACTGCGCCGGGTGCTCACCGAGCTGCGTCGCCTGCGGACGGTGCGGGTGCTCGACCTCGCGCCGTTGGGCCGGGCCGACACCGAGGAACTCGCCGCCGCGGTGGTCGGCCGGACCCTGTCCGCGGACGCGGCCGAGCAGGTGTGGCAGCGCAGCGGCGGCAACCCGTTCGTCATCGAGGAGTTGGCCCGCGACCTGCGCGACGGCCGCGACGGCCTGTCCGAGACGCTGCGGGAGATATTCCTCGACCGGGTCGACGCGCTGCCGCAGCACGCGCACGCGGTGGTGCACGCGGTGGCCGCCGGCGTCGAGCCGGTGCAGCACTGGCTGCTGGCCGAGGTGCTGCGGCTGCCCGAGGACGAGCTGATCGACGCGGCCCGCGCGGCGGTGGCACACCGGCTGCTGGTCGGCGCCGACGACGGTTACCGGCTGCGGCACCGCCTGGTCGCCGAGGTGCTCGCGCACGAGTTGCTGCCGGCCGAGCGTTCCGGGTTGCACCGCCGCTACGCCGAGGCGCTGACCTCGGCGCCCGGTGAGCTGCACCAGGCCCGACTGGCCCACCACTGGCGGTTGGCCGGTGACCCGGCGCGCGCGTTGCCGGCGGCGGTGGCCGCCGCGCAGGAGGCCGAGCGGCTGCACGGTTACGCCGAGGCGCACCGGCACTGGTCGGCGGCGTTGCAGCTCGCCGCCGAGTCGGGTCCGCTCGCGGTGGACCGTGTCGAACTGCTCGGACACGCCGCCGAAGCCGCCCACCACTGTGGGGAGCACGCCCGGGCGTTGGCCCTGCTGGAGGAGCTGGCCGCGCTCCAGGGCGGTGAACCGAGCTGCGCGCTGCACATCCGCCGGGCCCGTTACCTGGCCGCCGCCGGTCGCTCGGCGCTGGCCGAGGAGGAATACCAGCGGGCGCTGAAGGCGGCGGACTGCTCCCCGCGCGACCGCGCCTCGGCCGCCGCGCGCCTGGCCGAGCTGCTGCTGCACCTGGGCCGGTACGCCGACGCCGGTGAGCGGGCGCGGGAGGCGCTGGCGCTGGCCGAGAAGGTGGAGGGGTCCGCCACCGAGGTCGTGCTGGCCAGCTCCGCGCTGGGCTTCAGCGACGCCTGCCTGGAGGACCCGGACGCCGGTCTGGCGGTCATGCGCGACGCCCTCGACGCCGCTGAGCGCGCCGGCCAGCCCGAGGACGTGGCCTGCGCATACCTGCACCTGGCGGAGTTGCTGACCGGGCCGCTGAACATCCTCGAGGAGGGCGTCGTCGTGGCCCGGCGGGGCGCCGAGCGGGTGGCGGAGCTGGGGCTGGGCCGCACCTGGGGCACCCGGCTGTTGGCCATCGCCATCAACGGGCTGTTCCGGGTGGGTCAGTGGGCCGAGGCGGAGAAGGTGGTCGCGGCGGCGCTGCGGCACCGACCGTCCGGTGCGGACGCCGTCGAGTTGCTGCTCGCCCGGTGTCGGCTCTCGGTGGGCTACGGCGACATCGAGGCCGCCGGTCGGGACCTGGACGCCGTGGCGACCCTGCTCGCCGGCGGTGGGGCGCGGCACGTCATTCCGCTGCTCACCCTGCGCTCCGGGTTGGCCATGTGGGAGGGCCGGCACGACGTGGCGCGGCAGGCGGTGCAGCGTGGCCTCACCGAGAGCCGCTCCGACGACGTGATGATCCTGTCCGCGCTGGTCTGGCACGGTCTGCGCGCCGAGGCGGAGGCGCACGCCAGCCGCACCGTGGACGTGGACCCGACGGCGGTACGCCGGCTGCGCGACGTCGCCGACCGGGTGGCCCGCAAGAGCGCGGGCGCGGCGCGACCGGTGCGGTCGGTGGTGGAGGCGTTCCTGGCGCTCTGCGCCGCCGAGGTGAGCCGCCTCGACGGCAGCGATCCGGAGCTGTGGGCCGTGTCGGCGGCCGAGTGGGACCGTCGCAATCACCCCTACCCGGCGGCGTACTCGCGGCTGCGGCAGGCCGAGGCGCTGTTGGCTCGGCGCAGTCGGCTGGCGACCGCCGCCAAGCTGCTGCGCGAGGCGTACGAGGTGGCGCAGGGGTTGGGCGCGGTGCCGTTGACCTCGGAGATCCGCGAGCTGGCCGGGCGGGCCCGGGTGCCGCTGGAGGAGCGGGACACCACCGGCGCCACGCGGGGTGCACCGGCCCCGGCGTCCGACGACGAGCTGGCGGCGCTCACCGCACGGGAGCGGGAAGTGCTCGCGTTGGTCGCGGAGGGGCTGACCAACAAGGAGATCGGGCAGCGGCTGTTCATCAGCGAGCGGACCATCGGCGTGCACGTCTCGCACATCTTCGACAAGTTGCAGGTCCGCACCCGCGTTCAGGCCAGCGCGATCCAGTTGCGCAACCACCGGGGCTGACCGACCACGACGTATCCCGGCGCGCCTGCGCGCGCCGGGATACGTCGTTCTACTGATTCGGCCGACGGCGCGGGCTGAAAGGCTGAGCCGCGTCGCCGACGGCACGGG
This sequence comes from Micromonospora sp. WMMD961, assembly GCF_029626145.1. Taxonomy (NCBI): domain Bacteria; kingdom Bacillati; phylum Actinomycetota; class Actinomycetes; order Micromonosporales; family Micromonosporaceae; genus Micromonospora; species Micromonospora sp. WMMD961. Next base: position 4,026,984 of record NZ_JARUBJ010000002.1, on the reverse strand, counting down.
GGATGCCGCCGACCACCATGGAGGAGAGATGACCGAACCGGTCTGGGGGCCCGTGCACCGGGACATCGTCGACCTGCTCGCCGACCATCCCGCGGACGTGCCGGCCGTGGTCGATCACCTCACCAAGCTCCAGGACCTGCTGGTGCGGCTGCCTCCGCTGGAGGAGAGCTGCCCCCTCGCCGACTTCAACAAGCTCTACCTGACCATCACCAGCAGCGTCCTCGACGGGCTGTACGACGACCGCTTCGTCGACCCGGTGTTCCTGTCCCGGCTCGACGTCGAGTTCGCCGCACGCTACTTCGACGCGATGCGGTTGTGGACCGACTCCAGCCCGGGCACCCCGAAGGCCTGGTCGTGCCTCTTCGAGCGGATGCGCGGGCCGGACGCGCGCCCGCTGCCCTCGGCGGCGGCCGGGGTGAACGCGCACATCAACTTCGACCTGCCGTTCGCGCTGGTGACCACGTTCGACCACCTGGAGTCGGAGCCGGTCGACGGCAGCGACCAGCACCACGACTACCTGGAGATCAACAACATCTTCGCCGACAAGATCCCCGGCCTGCGCCGCGGTTATCTGGAGCGGTGGCAGCTGCTCATCGACATGCTCAACGGCGACATCGACGACTGGTACCAGGGGGAACTGGTCGAGTACACCCGCGATGTCGCCTGGCGCAACGCGCAGAAGATCTGGCGGTGCCGGCACGATCCGGACGCCCGCGAGTGTGAGCGCCTGCGGTTGGACGACAACGCCGCAGCGCTCGGCCGGCTGCTGCTCTCGCCCCTGGGGGCGTTCCTGCAGTAGTCGGGACGGGGGGTCCCCGCGCTCCGCCCCGTGGGGGGCGGCGGAGCGCGGGGGCGCGTCCCACCAGCTCCACCCACCCCACGGGGCCGGGCCGACGTCCGGTCGCCTCGGGGGGTACAGCCGGTCGGCCCGGGGGGTGTCGACCGTCTGCCACCGTCGGCCGGCCCGGGGGGTGCCGGCCGGCGGTGGGGGAGGACCGCCGACGGTGTGCGATTGCCGGGTGTCGGCGGGCGCGTAACGGGTACGCCCGCGCCATGACCGTCCTGGCCCGGCGGCGGCCCGCCGCCCGACCCCGGCCCGCGCGGCCCGGGCCCCTGCGGCCGGGTGGCCCGGTGTCCCGACCCACCGCCCGACCGGGTGCGCGATGACCGGCGTCGCGATGCGATTCCCGTTCCGCTTCGATCCGCTGTTCCGTCCGGTGTTGGCGCTGGTGGGCGTCCGCCCGGCGACGGCATGGGTCGCCGTGACCGACCGGGAGCTGATGATCCGGTACGGGCCGTGGCGGCTGCGCACCGCCCGGGACAACGTGACCGCCGTCGAGCTGAGTGGCCCGTACCGCTGGTGGCGGGTGATCGGGCCGCACGTGTCGATGGTCGACCGGGGCGCGAGCTTCGGCAGCAGTACGGCGGGCGGGATCTGCCTGCGCTTCGGTGCACCGGTGCCGGCCCTGGTGCCCGGCGGGCGCGTGCGGCACCCGGCGGCCACGGTAACCGTCGCCGACCCGCCGGCGCTGGCTCGGCTGCTCGCCGTCCCGGACCCGTCCTGAGCAGCGCGTTCACGTCTCCGGTTCGGCCGGCTGGGTGCCCGGCCACCGCCTACCGTCGGGTCAGGATCGGTGAGGGTGGGGACTGACGATGGGTGACGAGCACCGGGCGAGAGCCCGACGCTGGGGCGGACGCCGGCACACGCCGACCGGGCCGGACCCGGCGCTGCGGGCGGCCCGTGACCCGGCCCGCCCGCACCCGGGCGGCCGGGCGGGGATCGTGGTGCCCGAACGCGTGGCCAGCCCGGCCCGTTCGGTGCCGCCGGCCAGCGCACTGCGCCGGTGGCTCTTCCAGCACCAGGTGCAGCCGCCCGGGCCGGAGGCGAGCGAGGGGCAGAACCGCAGGCACGCCTGGTGGCAGGTGATGTGCCTGACCGGGGTGGACTACTTCTCCACGCTGTCGTACCTGCCGGGCATCGCCGCGGTCGCGGCCGGCGCGCTCTCCCCGCTGGCGACCCTCCTGATCGTCGCGCTCACCCTGTTCGGCATGCTGCCGATGTACCGGCGGGTGGCCCACGACAGCCCGCACGGTCAGGGTTCGGTGGCGATGCTGGAGCGGCTGCTGCCGTTCTGGCGGGGCAAGATCTTCGTCCTCGTGCTGCTCGGCTTCGTGGCGACCTCGTGGATCATCACGATCACGCTCTCCTCGGCCGACGCCACCGTGCACCTGCTGGAGAACCCGTACCTGCCGGAGACCCCGCAGGGTGCTTTGGTGCCGGTCTTGGTCACCGTCGTGCTGCTGCTCATCCTCGGCGGGGTGTTCCTGCTCGGCTTCCGTGAGGCGGTGGTCGTCGCCATCCCGCTCGTCGCGATCTTCCTGCTGCTCAACGCGGTGATCGTCGGGGTGGCGGTGGCCCGGATCGTCGAGAACCCGGGCATCGTGTCGGACTGGACGGCCGCGCTGACCAGCACCGGCGGTGGGCCGGGCCACGTGCTGTTCACCGCCGTGCTGGCCTTCCCGTTGCTGGTGCTGGGGTTGTCCGGTTTCGAGACCGGGGTCAGCATGATGCCGCTGGTCGCGGCCGACGGGCCGGACAAGCAGGCCCGGCTCGCCGCCCGGATCCGCAACACGCGTCGGCTGCTCACCACCGCCGCCCTGATCATGTCGGTGTACCTGATCTCGACGACATTCGTGACCACGGCGCTCATCCCGGCGGAGGAGTTCCGGCCGGGTGGCGGCGCGAACGGGCGGGCGCTGGCGTTCCTGGCGCACACCTATCTGGGCGAGGCGTTCGGCACCGCCTACGACGTGAGCAGCGTGCTCATCCTCTGGTTCGCCGGCGCGTCGGCGATGGCCGGGCTGATCAACATCGTGCCGCGCTACCTGCCGTCGTACGGCATGGCGCCGGAGTGGGCGAGGGCGGTGCGGCCCGTGGTGATCGTCTACACCGTCGTCAGCGTCGCCATCACGGTCGCCTTCCGGGCCGACGTCAACGCACAGGCCGGGGCGTACGCCACCGGCATCCTGGCGATGATGGTCTCCGGCGCGGTGGCGGTGACGATCGCGGCGGCCCGCCGCCACCAGCGCGGCGGCGCGATCGGTTTCACGGTGCTGACCCTGGTGCTGCTGTACGCGCTGGCGGAGAACGTCATCGAGCAACCGGACGGGATCACCATCTCGGCGTTGTTCATCCTCGGCATCATCGCCGTCTCGTTGGTGTCCCGGGTCACCCGCACCACCGAGCTGCGTGCCGAGCGGATCGAGTTCGACGAACCGGCCCGTCGGTTCATCACCGAGTCGCTGGCCCACGACGGGCAGTTGCACCTGATCGCGAACAAGCGGCAGAAGGGCTCGGTGAAGGAGTACACCGTCAAGGAACGGGCGCAGCGCGGGATGAATCCGGTGCCCGGGGCCGCGGATGTGCTGTTCCTGGAGATCGACGTGGTCGACCCGTCGGAGTTCAGCCAGGTGCTTCGGGTGCACGGGATCGAGGTGAACGGCTTCCGGGTGCTGCGGGCCAGCAGCCCGGCCGCGCCCAACGCGATCGCCGCGATCCTGCTGGCCCTGCGTGATGCCACCGGGGTGCGGCCACACGCGCACTTCGAGTGGTCTGAGGGGAGCCCGATCGCGCACCTGGCGCGCTATCTCATCCTCGGCCGTGGTGACACCCCTCCGGTGGTACGGGAGATCATTCGCCGGACCGAGAACGACCCGCTGCGACGTCCTGGCATCCACGTCGGCGGGTGAGCGGTTGCCCCGTTTGGTGGGTTCCGAAGATGAATAAGGGCACTATTCACGTTCACGCCTTCCTGTCCGTATTGCGGACCTATCGTGACGTTTGGTGGTCGACAGCACGTCGAGCCCCCCGCGCCCGGATCGGCGCGCGGAAACGTCAGGTAGGCAGGAAGGTAGGCACCGTTGATGTCCACGAACCGAGAGGGAGACCGCGCGACCCGACCCAGACGGCGGTCCCGATGGTTCTTAGCCAGCGGTTTGCTGGCGGGGAGCCTGGTCGTGGGGGCGGCCGGCGTGGCCGGTGTGGCCGCCGCCGCAGACCGCGCCCTCACCCTCCCCGGCCTGGGGCGGCTCGGCGCGGCGGGGAGCGACGACGACCGCCGGGCCGACGATCGCCGCCAGCCTGAACCCCAGGACGCCGAGCGGGACCGCCCGGCTACCCCGGGCACCGGCAAGCGGGGCGTGGTGTCGGTGCCCTGCGACGCCGCGAAGCTGGTGGCGGCGCTGGTGACAGCCAACGCCGAGGGCGGCGCGGAACTGCGCCTCGCGCCCAAGTGCCGCTACGTCCTCACCGAGGCGTTTCACGAGACCGACCAGTACGACGGCGGGATCCGCGACGCACGGGAGGCCGCCGACGCCGCGGAGACCCCCGGTGACGCCGAGGCGCCTCCGCACAACCCGGCCGACGACACCGCCGGTCTGCCGGTGATCTACCAGCCCATCACCATCGACGGCGCCGGGGCCACGATCGCCCGCGACGCCCAGGCCGCCGCTTTCCGGTTCTTCACGGTCCGTGACGGCGGGGAGCTGACCCTGCGGGACGTGGAACTGCACAACGGCCGCTCGGCGATCGAGGGTGGCAGCGTGCACGTGGTGCACGGCGCGACCGCCGTGGTGGAGCGGGTCACCGTCACCCAGAGCACCTCGCTGTCGCCCGAGGGCGGCGGCGGCGGCATCTTCAACGACGGCAACCTGGTGGTCACCGACTCCACCTTTATCGGCAACAGCGCCTCCGGCGCCGCGGGCAAGGGCGGGGGCCTGCTCAACGGTGGCGTGTTGACGTTGAAGCGGTCCGAGTTCCACCGCAACAGCGCCAACGCGTACGGCGGCGGACTCGGCAACTACCGTGGGGCCGCCGACGTGGAGAGCGTCTCCTTCACCCAGAACAGCGCCGTCCAGGGCGGCGGGCTGGCCAGCTTCTCGGCCCGGACGAAGGTCTCCGACACCGAGCTGCTGAACAACACCGCGCAGGTCGGCGGCGGGGCTGCGAACTCCGACGCGGTGCTGGTGATGCGCACGATGACCATCCGCGGGAACACGTCCACCGTCAACGGTGGCGGCATCTCGACCGTCAAGGGTCTGACGCCGCTCGACGACAGCGTGGTCGAGGGCAACACCACCCACGGCCTCGGCGGCGGCATCTACGCCGAGAAGGCGAACCTGCTGGTCCGCGGCAGCGACGTGACCCGTAACGAGGCGGTCGGCGCCACGTCCACGGGCGGTGGCATCTACGCGACCGCCGGCTCGGTCGCGATCTACACCAGCAAGATCACCCACAACGCGTCGACGGTGAAGCCCGGCGGTGTCTTCGCCTCGCACGCCCAGGTCAAGATCGACGACGAGAGCGTGGTCGTCGAGAACGAGCCCACCAACTGCGAGGGCAGCCAGGTGCCGATCGCGCACTGCTTCCGCTGAACACACCCGCGCACCCATCCCGAGCGCACCGCCCGTCCGGACGATCGTCCGGACGGGCGGCGCTCCGTGACCGCCAACCGCCGGGCTCGCCGTCGGCCCTGTCGTGATCAGGTGATGAGAAGTAGGTTCCGCCGCCGCTTCCGAGCTACTTCTCATCACCTGATCACAGGACTGGCGTCAACCCAGCGCGCGTAGACGGCCGGCGAGGTCGCCGGCGAAGAAGTCGAGGAAGCCATCCGGGTCGGGGCCGGCGTTCTGCAGGACGATGTGGTCGAAGCCGGCGTCGACGTACGACCGGACCTTCGCGACGTGCGGTTCCGGGTCGGGGCCGACGGCGAAGAGCTGGCGGATGTGCTTCTCCTCGACGTACGCGCTGGCCGCGTCGAAGTTGACCGGGTTCGGCAGCTCGCTCATCACCTTCCAGCCGGTGACCATCCACCGGCTGGTCTGCAACACCGCCTGCACCGCCTGCTGCTCGTCGGTGGCCCAGGCCAGCGGCACCTCGGCGTAGCGGGGGCCCGAGCCGTGCGCCCGCCGGTAGTGCTCGACTATCGACGCGTCCGGCTCGGTGGCGAACAGCCCGTCGCCCAGTTCCGCGGCGAGCCGGGCCGACGCCTCGCCGCTGGCCGCCACGGCGATCACCGGCGGGGTGTCCGGCAGGTCGAAGACCCGGGCGTCCTCCAGTTGCAGATGCCGGCCCTCGTACGACTGGTAGCCGCCCTGCCAGAGCAGCCGGATGATCTCCAGTGCCTCGCGGAGCCGCTCGTGCCGGCCTCGTACGCTGGGGAACCCCTGCCCGACGACGTGCTCGTTGAGTCGCTCGCCGGCCCCCACCCCGAGGGTGAACCGTCCGTCGGAGACCAGCGCCATGGTCGCTGCGGCCTGCGCGATGATCGCCGGGTGGTAGCGGACGGTTGGGCAGGTGACGCCGGTGGCCAGCCGCAGCGTGCTGGTTTTCGCCGCGATGGCGCCGAGCACACTCCAGGTGAACGACGAGTGCCCCTGGGCGTCCAGCCACGGGTGGTAGTGGTCGCTCATCTCGACGAAGTCGAAACCGGCCCGCTCGGCCAGGACGGCCTGCCGGATGATCTCCTGGGGGCCGTACCCCTCCGAGGCCAGCTTGTAGCCGATCTGCATGCCCTGCTCCCGACGCCGTCCGCGTGACTGACGCCGGGTCGGTTCCCGGCCGGAGCACCGACAAACGCCGCCAGACCCGCAAACCAGCCTCCTAGGATGCCGTAGCGAGTATGCCGGTCGCCTCTGCGAACGGCGAATGGCCGGTCAGCGCACCAGCCGGTCGAGCGCGCCCGTCAGGCCTCGTCGGGCCTGGTCAGGGGGTGCTGGTGGGCAGTCCGTACCGGGCGACGACCATAACGGCCGCTGCGGACCGGTCGTCCACGACACCTGAAAGGCCCTGCCGTGCGCCGGCCCAGGCCCCCAACCGGGGAGCCTGGGCCGGTGAACGCCTGTCCTACTTGGACGGCTCGGGCAGCTTGCAGTCGACCTTGGGGTTGGCGCCGATGTAGTTCAACGGCCCGGCCACGATGGTGACCAGGATCGTGCCGGCCTCGGCGCAGTTGGTGTCGTCGCCGCTGTAGTAACCGCGCTGGCCGGCGGCGACCGCGCCGATCAACAACCAGATCACGACGATGACTCCGAGTATCGAGGTGCCGCGCATCGCTGCCTCCTGAGGAATGTGGTGGATTGCTGAGGTGCAGGCGTTGTACCCAATCGGGTCACGCGGCTAACGGTCGCGAACCGCGACCCCACGAATCGTCCGTCCGGCCGATGCGGTCCACCGTTGAGTACCGCCCACGCATCGGTCACCCGCACCGGGTAGCACGGGCGCTCTATCGGATCGCCGACCGACCTCGCCGCCGTACGGGCCGGTGGACGTAGAACTGCCTCACGGCCCCGCCGAGGAGGACTCATGGACGCCCCGACACCACCCCTGTACATCGACCGCCCCGAGGACGTCGCGGTCGCGGCCCGCGCGCTCGCCGGCGGTGCGGTCGTCGCGGTGGCGTTCGCCAACTTCTACGCCATCGTCACGCGTCCCGACGCGGCCACCGTGCGCCGGGTCAACCTCGCCAAGGGCCGTCCGGTCCACCAGATCGGCAGCATCACCACCGCCATCGGACGCATCCCGGGGATGTACGACTGGACGCGGATCTCACCGAGACTGCCGGTCGGACGGGTGCGGGCGTTGATGGACGCCCTCTACGGGGCCGGTCCGTTCGGCTTCCGGGGGCCGGCGGCGGAACGGCTCCCCGAGCACCTCGTCAGCGTCGACCAGGGGTTGCGGACCACCCAGGTGATCGCGCCCGGTCTCACCTGCCCGTCCAACGCCTTCTTCGAGCGGGCGCTCGCCGAGACCGGTTCGGACCACCTCTACATCACCTCGGCGAACCGGTCCCGGCACCTCACCGGCGCGGCCGAGGAACCGGCGCACTGGAAGGCCGGGGCCCTCACCGCCGACTTCGCCCACCTCGACGACCTGGTGGTGCTCTCGCACCGGGACGAGGCGGCGGCCCGGGCCGCGTACCCGGGCTACCTCACCACCTCGGTCACCCTGCTCTCCTTCCACGCGCCGGAGGGTGAACTCGAAGAGCCGCCCGTGCTCACCGTGGACCGGCACGGCTCGCTGCACCTGGACGAGGTCCGCCGGGCCGCCGCGCCGCTCGGCCTGCAGGTGCGCCTGGCCGGCAGCGCCCGGCAGCGGTTGCAGATTCGGGAATACGCCGGCGCGTTGGTGTGAGTGGCGGTCGCGAGGCCGGCGTCCGCACGTCGAGCGGCACGCGCTCGCAGGCCGGTTCAGTGCGGTGGGCTGGGGGCCTCCGCCGGCTTGCCGTGACTTCTCCGGTAGTCCGCGTACGCCACGCCGACCAGCACCAACAGGGCACCCAGGGACGTGAACATGGGCGGCAGGTACAGCGCGGCGGGCGCGATGGTCAGCAGCGCCAGGATGCCTCCGGGCCGGGACCAGGACACCCGGCTGAACACCTCGTACTCGAAGGAGGCCCGGCCGGCCAGGAACAGCGCCGGGCCGCCGAGGATCACCGCCAACCAGGCCGGCGGCGTCTCCCCGGTCGGCTCGTGCAGCACCAGGTGGAAGCCGGATGCCGTCGTCACCACGCCGGAAATCATCATCAGATGGGTGTACGGCGCGCTGAACAGGAACCTGCTCGGTGACCTGGACGCCTGGATCGCGCTCGGCAGCAGCTCACCGGATTTGTGCACGTAGATCCGCCAGAGCAGCAGGGTGGTCAGGAACGCCACCGCGAACTCCGCGATGTTCTCGGCCTCGTTGTGCTCCATGCTGAACATGGTGCCGATCGTCAGGATGCAGTCGCCGAGCGCGATGATGAAGAACTGCTGGTAACGCTCGGACAGATGCTCCGCCGTGACGTTGCGCTGCTTCTCCGGCACCACCCCGAGGCCTGGCACCGGGTACGCGAGTCGAAAACCGACGTAGTCGATGGCGAGCGCGACCGCCCAGCAGGCGATCCGGGCGTCCCCGCTGACGAACGCGCCGATGAGCCACGGGATCGCCGACACCGCGAACCAGGTGAAGATGCGCGCCGCTCGACGCTGGGTCTGCGGTTGGCGCCGCACCGCCGGCATCAGGAACAGTCCACGCCCCAGGTGGATCGCCACGTAGGTGCCGGCGAAGACGAGCCCCCGGTCGTTGAACGCCTGCGGGATCGCCGTGGTCATCAGCAGCGCGCCGAACATCACCGAGCTGATCAGCAGCTTGATCTCGGTGCGTTCCGGGTCGTACAGATCGGTGACGAGAGTGGTGATCGCCCAGGTCCACCAGACGGCGGCCAGCATGATCAGTGCCTGTCCGGCGCTGCGCCAGTCGAGTTCGTCGACCATTGTCCGGGAGATGAGCGCCAGCGCGACCACGTACACCAGGTCGAAGAAGAGTTCGAGGAGGGTCACCCGGCGCGGGCCCTCCGGATCTCGCACCGGAGGGCCGCTGGCCCGCGGCGACGCAGGCTCCGGCGCGGGGAGGTGCACTGGTTACTCCTGCGGAACCGGCCGACTCGACGGACCCGTCCGGCCCACCTCAACGGACGGTAACGCGCAACCGGCGGCACGACCCCGGATTCGCCGGGTCTTCCCCCGACCGGGCTGGTCGACCCGGGTTTCCCGGAGGTCGGGGCGTCGCCCGGGTGGTTACCGCGGTGTCCGGGATGTCGGGTGGATCGTCGTGCTGCGGCCGCCGGCACCGGACCTCGTCTCGCCACCGACGGGCGAGCCCCCGGCTGGTCGTCGCGGTGGACGGCCGGCCGGGGGCCCGAGGCGGGGCGTCAGGCCTGGTTGCCGTTCGACAGCATCGCGGCCATCTCGTCGCTGGCACCCGCGAGCACGCGGGCCTGCTGCGGCCAACTGGCCAGCCCGGGTGCGGCGCGCAGACCGGCGGCCCGGATCAGGTCGCGCAGCGCCGGCTCGTCCAACTCGCCGAGCTGGCCGTACGTGCGCACACCAGCGTCCTGCAACGCCGCCGCCATCTTCGGCCCGATCCCCTGGATACGGCGGAAGTCGTCGGCCGGACCCGTCGGGTCGCCCTGGGCGCTGCTGATCGCGGTGTCGGCGGCCGAACGGACCGGAGGGGTCGCGGCGTCGATCGGCCGGACCGGCGGCGTCGCCACGACGGGCCGCTCGGCGTCCACCGGGCTGGTGACCGCCTCGTCGGTGCTCACCGGCTCCGGGTCGGTCAGCGAGGCCGTGGTCTCCGCATCGCCGGCCGGGCTGGCCGCGACCGGCTCGCCCGCCGAAGCGGTGCCGAGCGTCCCGTCGGTCGACGTGACCCCGACCGGCTCGCCCGCGGAAGCGGTGCCGAGCGTCTCACCGGCCGGGGTGGTGTCGATCGGCGTGCTGTCGACGGCCGGGAGGTCGTCCGCGGGCCGGCGGGGGGAGACGACGGCGGCCGGGGCGCGCTGCTCGTCGACGGCGACCGGTTCGGAAGTGGACTCCGCAGCGGGCACCGGGCGCAGCTCGTCCGCATCGGACTCGACGGAGGGTACCGGCGGCGGGGGCTCGGTCAGCGCCATGTCGGCCGTGTCGACGGTGCTCGGGGTTTCCGTCGCGACGGGTGCCGGGGCGGATTCCGGGGTGGGGTCGTCCGGTCCGGTCGCCGCAGCGGGCGCGCTGACCGTGTCCACCGGCACCGGCTCGTCCGCGACGGCGGTCGGAGCCGGGTCGACAGCGGCCGCGGGCCGGGGCTCGTCGGTGGTGGCAGCCGGCGTCGGAGTGGAGATCACGGCCAGTCCGGCGACGGGATCACCATCCACTGTCGACTTGCCCTGCACGCCCAGCCGGCTGCGCAGCAGCCACCCGGCGGCCAGTCCCAGCACCAGTGCCAGTACCACTATCAGTGAGTGTCCGATAGACCACGCCACGGCGAACCTCCCTCTCACCTCGTTGGAAAAGTCACGAGAAAAACTCGCCGCAGCTTCGCACACGCCCATTACCGACGAGAGAGAGGCTCGGCCAGGGGCGTTATGGAGGGGGTAACCACCTCAGCCGGTACCCGGCGGGTGACACAGCGTCGCCCCGACCGGCGCCGAACCCGGCACGACGGTAGGCCGGCACGACGAGACCCGGGCCCGGCAGGGTACGCCGAGCCCGGGTCGACGGGCGGTTGCCCGACTCAGTCCCGATCGCCCTCGTAGGTGTGGAAGTCGTCGACGAACCGTCGGCGCAGCCGCGGCACCCGGCTGGTCACTCCGAAGTAGCCGCGCGCGCCGAGCAGCGCGAGCCGGCCCACCACCGGTCGGTACATCCGGTCGTCGCCGCTGGTGCCGCTGCGGTTCAACGATTCGGCGACCCGCGCGAAGCCGTACGGCGCCATCACCGCCTCGTAGTCCGCCACGGCCTGGAGCAGGGTCTTGTCACCGGCGGTGGCGCGGGTGAGCTGCTCGCAGAGCAGACGGGCGTCGCGAAGTGCGGTGTTCGCGCCGACACCGCGACCGGGGGTCATGGTGTGGATGGCGTCGCCGAGCATGGTGACGGTGCTGCTCTTCCAGGGAGGCACCGGCTCGGAGGTCGACACCTTGATCGGTAGGGCGCTGGCCGGCTCCGCCCGGGTCAGCAACTCCCGCAGGTCGGGGTGCCAGTTGCTGGTGAGGCCCAGGGCCACCCGTACGAGGTCCTCGCCGCGACGCTCCATCACGTCGGTCGGGAACCGGCGGGCCGTACTCCAGATGATCAGGTTGATGTTGTCGGTGGTGGTGTCCTGGGACAGTCCGGGCCAGTTCCTCAGCAGGGTGGCGTCCGCATCGCTGACGCCGGGTTTGATCGCCCGCGCGGCGTCCCACTTGAACTCCATGACGTGCAGCACGCCCATGATGCCGCCGACGCCGAAGATCAGTGAGATGCCCTGACCGACGCGCTCGGGGACGAGGCCACGGGTGCGGGCGGTCAGCGGAATGCGGGTGGCGATGTTGATGGTGCCGGCGTCGCGGGTGACGGCGTGCGGCAGGTACTGCCGGCGTACCGCCGAGTGGGTGCCGTCCGCCCCGACCAGCAGGTCCCCGGTGGCGGTCGTGCCGTCGGAGAAGTGTGCGGTGACCGTGCCGTCGTCGCGTTGCTCGTAGTGGGTGAAGGTCTTGTCGAAGTGCACCACGTCGTCGAGGTCGGTCAGCAGCACGTGGCGCAGCACCATCCGGGCCACCGAGTGTTCGGTGTGCACCGGGTCGGCGTTCGGCCGCAGCGGAAACGACGCGGTCTGGCGCAACCCCTGGGTGACCACGTTGAAGTAGTGCGGCGGCCGGGCGCAGGTGGCGAGGAAGGTGGCGAACAGTTCCGGGGGCAGGCACTCGCGCAGCGCCCGGCTACCGGTCGGGCCGATGCCGACCCGGTAGCCGAGTAGCCCGTCGGCGCGGTCGCGGTGCCGCTCGTAGACGGCGACGGTGATCCCGGCCCGGCGCAGGCCGTGCGCCAGGCACAGCCCGCCGGTGCCGGCGCCGATGATCAGGACGTGCGGTGGCGCGCCGGACATGTCAACCAGCCGGGTGCGCCGCGGGCGCGTCGGTGCTGACCGGACGTGCCGCCGGCGCGGTGGCCCGTGCCGCCGGCGTGTCGGGGGCGTCCCACCGGTAGAAGCAGTTGGCGATCGCGTCGCGGGGGGAGCGCCAGGTCGGCAGGTACGGCGACGTGTGCGCGGAGAGACGCTCGTTGACCTGCTGGAAGAGCGGGTGGTTGCGGGCCGCCGCGAGGGCGTCCGGGTCGACGTCCGAGGTTTCCAGCACGTGTACGCACAGGTCGTGCAGGCAGTACAGGGACCGGTGCGTGACACCGGTCAGGCCGGGCAGTTCGGTGGCGTCGGATTCGGCGAAGATCTGCGCGACCCGCCCCTCCGAGCCCGGGATGATCCGGCTGACGATCAGTAGACGACTCATGGGACCCCTTCCGCCGGTGGCCTTCCGACCCTCGGATCGGCGCCACGTGCTCTGTGCGCCCACCGTGCCGCAGGGACTGTCACGTCACCGTCACGTGCACCGAGCGGGCGGTGACGGGCGAGCGGTCGTCACGCCCGCCGCCCCGCCGGTGACGGGCGATCGGCGGTGGCGTCCCGGCTGGCCTGGCGGATCGGGGCGAGCGTGTCGTCGAGCAGGGCGCTCATCGCCGGGCTCGGCTCCAGGCGCAGCTCCCTGCGCAGCAGGTCCCGGTAGACGTAGAAGGCGTGCACGGCCTCGAAGGCGTTGCCCTCGGCCAGGTGGATGCGGACGACCAGCCGGTGGGGCGTTTCCCGTAGCGGCTCGGCGGCCATCGCCTCCAGCGCCGCTTCGAGGGCCTCACCGTGCCGCCCAGCGGTGAGGTGTTGCCCGGCCACCTGTTCCAGCATGTGCAGGCGGAGTTGGCGCAGCCGCTCCCGGTCCAGCAGCACCCAGTCGTCGTACCACCCGGGGAGGAGGTCGTGCCGGCCGGCGGCGAGCGCTCCGGCGGCGGTGTCCAGGTCGTCGCCGTCGCGGACCCGGGCCGCGGTGCCGACCAGCTCGTCCACGTCGAGCCGGACCGTCGGGGCGAGCCGTACGGAGTCGCCGGCGACGGTCATCGGGCAGCACGGGTCCTGACGGAGCCGCCACAGCGCGGTGCGCAGGGAGGACAGCGCCCGTTCCTCCGACGCGTCGGGCCAGAGCAGCCCGGCGAGCTGGCTGCGGGTGGCGCCGGGGCGCAGCCCGATCAACGCGATCACCCGTTGCAGCCCGCGGGGCACCACGATCGGCGCCGCGCCGCGCAGCAGCCGGAAGCCGCCGAGCAGGTGCAGTGAGACACCCTCCTCGGGCGGGCCTCCAGCGGTTGGCACGGTCGGATCAGCGGCCACGGCGGCACCCCCTGCGGAACGCTCGTCCCGACTGTCTGCTGTGTCCTGGGTCGGTTGCCCGTGACGCCTCTGTCGACCCCACCGGTGGAGGCGCGACCCCGGCTGTCGGGCGCGGCCCCACCCGACGAGGCCGCCGGGCTGACCACCGTGAAGATTATCAATCGCGGTCACGTTGCGTCAATGTTGGTGTGAACCCTCTATTGGCGACAGTCAACCTGAGATCGGTTCTGAACTGCGCAAACATCCGATCGATCACGCGCTTGCCGCACGGCTGACGCATAGCTGATGCACAGGTTGCGTCAACGCAGCGTCACGAAGGTGCGTCCCTGGCCGCACCTGCGTCGTGACGCCGCCGTGACGAGGACTGCCGCATCGTGTGGGCAGTCGTCCAGCGCGTCCGGGGTCACCCGTCGGCGGCCGGACGCCGTGGGGGGAGGCCCAGTATGGACCGATCGCTGATCGTCGCGAAGGTGGATCCGGCCGCTGCGGAGCGGGTCGCCGAGATCTTCGCCGAGTCGGACGCGACGCAGCTGCCGCGCCTGGTCGGTGTCCGGCACCGCTCGCTGTACCGCCTGCACGACCTCTATGTGCACCTGCTGGAGACCGAGCAGCCGACGGAGGGCGCGGTCGAGGCCGCCCGGGGGCACCCCGAGTTCATCCGGGTCAGCGACCGCCTGCGCCCGTACGTCTCGCCGTACCTGTCGACCTGGCGCTCACCGCGCGACGCCATGGCGCGGTGCTTCTACCGCTTCGACGCCCCGGGAACCGGAGGGCGGTCGTGACGGCCACCGCGCGGCGCGAGGAGCAGCTCTGGTCCCGCTGCGCCGGCTGCGCCAGTCTGCTCTACCGCAAACGGTTGCGCCGCAACCTGGACGTCTGCCCGGAGTGCGGGGAGCATGCCCGACTTGGTGCACCGGAACGCCTGCGCCAACTCGTCGACCCCGGATCGCTGCGCCCCCTGTCCGACCAACTGCCGGCGGAGGACCCGATCGACTTCGTCGACGTGCTGCCGTACCCGCACCGGCTCACCGCCGCGCGGGCCAGCACCGGCCTGGTCGAAGCCGTCGTCTGTGCCACGGCCACCATCGGTGGACACCCGGTCGCGGTGGCGGTGATGGACTTCCGCTTCCTCGGCGGCAGCCTGGGTTGCGCCGTCGGTGAGCTGATCACCCGGACCGCCGAACGGGCGCTGGACGACCGCACCCCGCTCGTCCTGGTGACCGCCTCCGGTGGGGCGCGGATGCAGGAGGGCGCGCTGTCGTTGATGCAGATGGCCACCGTCAGCCAGGCCATCGCCGCACTACGCGAAGCGGGTCTGCTCACCGTGAGCGTCCTCACCGACCCGACCTACGGTGGGGTGGCCGCGTCGTTCGCCACCAACACCGACCTGGTGCTCGCCGAGAGCGGCGCGCGGATGGGCTTCGCCGGCCCTCGGGTGATCCGTCAGGTGACCGGCCGGGCGCTGCCGGAGGGCTTCCAGACCGCCGACTTCCTGCTCCGGCACGGGCAGGTCGACATGGTGGTGCAGCGCCGGTCACTGCGCGCACGGCTGGTGGCGCTGCTCGCCGCGACCCGGGCGACCCGTCCACCCGTACCCCGGCAGGAGCCGGCGCCGCGCCGCGAGCGCCTCGCCGACGACGCGGCCGCCGCGACGCGGCCGCCGGCCAGCCCGGAAGCGGCCGGAAACCCGGCGGTAGGCGACGCGTGGGACACCGTCCGGATGGCGCGGCACCCCGGCCGGCCGACCACACTGGACTACCTCGACTCGGTCTTCGACGGGTTCGTGGAACTGCACGGCGACCGGCTCGGCGGGGACTGCCCGGCCGTGGTGGGTGGCGTGGCCCGGCTGGCCGGCCGACACGTGATGGTCATCGGTCACCAGAAGGGGCACACCACCGCCGAACTGGTGGCCCGCAACTTCGGCATGGCCAGCCCGGCCGGGCACCGCAAGGCGCTGCGGTTGATGCGCCTGGCCGCCCGGCTCGGCCTGCCGGTGGTGACCCTGGTGGACACGCCCGGCGCAGATCCCGGGGTGAACGCCGAGGAGCAGGGCCAGGCGGCGGCCATCGCGGAGAACATTCTCACCCTCACCGTGCTGCCCACCCCCGTCCTGGCGGTCATCACGGGGGAGGGCGGCAGCGGGGGCGCACTGGCCCTCGCCGTCGCCGACCGGGTGCTGATGCTGGAGAACGCGGTCTACTCGGTGATCAGCCCCGAGGGCTGTGCGGCCATCCTCTGGCCGGACCGGTCCGCGGCGCCGCAGGCCGCCCGGGCGCTGCGACTGAGCGCGCCCGACCTGTGCCGGCTCGGCGTGGTCGACGAGGTCGTGCCGGAGCCGTCCACCGCCGCGCACGGCGACCCGGCAGAGACCGCGCTCCGGTTGCGGGCCGCCCTGCTGGCGAACCTGCTGCCGCTGCTGGACGTCCCCCCGGCCATGCTGGTCCGACTCCGTCGGCAGCGTTTCCGGCGGTTCGGCGCGATCCGTGGCGGTCAGCGGGCAGGTGCCCGGTGAGCGCCGACAACGGGGCGGTGTCGACCGTCGAGGCGCCCGACGACACCGGGGTGGGCGAGGAGGAGGCACTGGCCGGACTGCGCCGGCAGGCGCAGCACCTGATCGCCGAGCTGGCCGGGCCGGTGCGCCGGATCCGGCTGCGCAGCGGGCCGGCGGTCCTCGAAATCGAGTGGCACCCCGAGAACGCGACCCGACCCGACGTACCCCCTCCGCCGGCCGAGGTGCCGGCACCGCCGGCACCCCGCCCACCGGCGGCGTCGCCCCCACCGTCGGTGCCCGGTCGCGCCGCGGTGCGGGCACCGATCGTCGGCACCTTCTACCGGTCGCCGGAGCCGGGCGCGGGACCGTTCGTCTCGGTGGGGGACCTTGTCCGCCCGGGCCAGCCGGTCGCCATCGTCGAGGCGATGAAGCTGATGAACGAGGTGACCGCCGACCGTGCCGGTCGGGTGGTCGCCATCCTCGTCGAGGACGGCCAGCCGGTGGAGTACGACCAGCCGCTGGTGGAACTGGACCCGGCGTGACGGCGCGGAGTGGTTGACGATGTTCGAGACCGTGTTGATCGCCAACCGGGGCGAGATCGCGCTGCGGGTGCTGCGCGCCTGCCGGGAGCTGGGCGTGCGGACGGTGGTGGTCTACTCCGCGGCGGACGCCGACTCGGCGGCCGTCCGGCTCGCCGAACAGGCTGTCCGGATCGGGCCGGCGTCGAGTCGGCGCAGTTACCTCAACGCCGCAGCGATCGTGGAGGCGGCCCGACAGGTGGGCGCGCAGGCCGTACATCCCGGCTACGGGTTCCTCTCCGAGGACGCCGACTTCGCCGAGATCTGCGCGGACAACGGGCTGACCTTCATCGGCCCGCCACCAGCGGTGATGGCCGCGCTGGCCGACAAGTCCTCGGCGCGGGCCCTGATGAGCCGCGCCGGCCTGCCGTTGTCCCCGGGCAGCGTCGCACCGGTGCCGACCGCCGCCGCAGCCGCCGAGGTGGCCGAGGCCGTCGGCTATCCGGTGATCGTGAAGGCCGCCGCCGGGGGCGGTGGCCGGGGCATGACCGTGGTGCACACCCCGGGCGAGCTGCGTCGGGCGTACACCCGGACCCGCGCCGCCGCCCAGGCCGCCTTCGGCGACGACCGGGTGTACGTCGAGCGTTACCTCACCGAGGCTCGGCACGTCGAGGTGCAGGTGCTCTGCGACTCGCACGGGAACGGGGTGCACCTGGGCACCCGGGACTGCTCGGTGCAACGCCGGCACCAGAAGTTGGTGGAGGAGGCCCCCGCCCCGGCGCTGCCCGCCGCCGTCCTCGACACCATCGCCGAAACGGCACTGCGGGGTGCGCTCGAGGTCGGCTTCGTCGGTGCCGGCACGCTGGAGTTCCTTGTCGACGCCGAGGAACAGTTCCACTTCCTGGAGATCAACTGCCGGATTCAGGTGGAGCATCCGGTCACCGAGATGGTCACCGGGATCGACCTGGTGCACGAGCAACTGCACATCGCCGCCGGGGTGCCACTGCGCTGGCGTCAGGAGGAGATCCGCCTGCGCGGTGTGGCGGTGGAGTGCCGGGTCAACACCGAGGACCCGGGGCGTGGCTTCGCGCCCACCCCCGGCCGGTTGGAGCGGTTCACCCCGCCCGGCGGCCCGTTCACCCGGGTGGACACCCACGCCAGCGCCGGCTACGTGATCGGCCCCTGGTACGACTCGCTGCTGGCGAAGGTGATCGTCTGGGCTCCCGATCGGGAGCTGGCCCTCAACCGGCTGGAGCGTGCCCTCGACGAGTTCGACATCGCCGGGCCGGGCCTGCACACCACCATCCCGTTCGTCCGGCAGGTGCTCGACGACGCCGCATTCCGCAAGGGCCGCTACACCACGGGCCTGGTCGACCGTCTGCTCGGTGTGCCCGGTGCGGCACCCGCGCAGCGGCCGACAGCCACCCCCGCACCGCGCCCCGCGTCCGCCGCGACGCCCGACGTAACCAACAGGAGGACCCGATGACCGTCACCCATGGTCGCCCGATGACCGCCGAGATCACCGACATCCTGGTGGCGCACTGCGGGCTCGACGCCGACGCCGCGGCCCGGGCGCCCGCCGCGTCGCTGGAGGAACTGGGCATGGACTCACTCGCCCTGCTGGAACTCTCCGCCGTCGTCGCCGACCGGTGGCAGGTGAGCATCCCCGAGCAGGCCGGGCAGCTGAGCATCTCGGCGGTGGCCGACCTGGTCGCCGACCGCGCCGACCCGCCCGGGCACACCGAGAACAGCGTGGTCATCGACGCACCGCTCGCGGTGGTCTGGGAGGTCACCAACGACGTGGCGAACTGGACCGAGCTGTTCACCGAGTACGCCGTGGTGGAGATCCTGCACCGCGACGGGCACACGGTGCGGTTCCGGCTCACCATGTACCCGGACGAGAACGGGGTGTCCTGGAGCTGGGTCAGTGAACGCACCGCCGACCCGGTGAGCCGTCAGGTGCGGGCGCACCGGGTGGAGACCGGGCCGTTCGAGTACATGCGGATCCACTGGCGCTACACCGAGGAGGCCGGCGGCACCCGGATGACCTGGACGCAGGACTTCGCGATGAAGCCGACCGCGCCCGTCGACAACGCCGCGATGACCGAGCGGATCAACACCAACAGCGTCATCCAACTCGCAGTGATCAAGGACCGGGTGGAGCGGATCGCCCGGCAGCGCGCCGACCAGGGCCACCCGGCGGCCGGCGACGAGTTGACGGAGGCCGACGATGAGTGACCTGAGCACCCGGCCGATCGCCGCCCGGGACGTACCCGCCGACCGGCGGCGCGGCGGTGAGCTGCGGGTGCTGCTGGGCCCCCGCACCGTCGGCAGCACCTCGGGGTTCCTCGGGGTGGCCACCCTCGCGCCGGGGGAACGGATCGCCGAGCACTACCACCCGTACAGCGAGGAGTTCCTGTACCTGGTGCGCGGCGCGATCACCGTCGACCTGGACGACCAACCGACGCTGCTGGCCGCCGGCGAGGGCCTGTTCGTGCCCGTGAACGTGCGGCACCGACTGCGCAACACCGGCGTCGAGCCGGCCGAGGTGGTCTTCCACCTGGGTCCGCTCGCCCCACGCCCCGAGTTGGGGCACGTCGACACCGAGTTGGTCGAGCAGCGGGGCATGTCGTGAGCGCGAGGAGTGAGCCGGTTTTGCGAGCCCCGCAGTCGCGAACAGAGGTGACGCGATGACCGGACGCCGCACGGTGGTGACCGGAATCGGGGTGGTCGCCCCGGGTGGCGCGAGCCGGGACCGGTTCTGGAAGACCATCACCGAGGGGCGGACCGCCACCCGGCGGATCAGCTTCTTCGACCCGTCGCCGTTCCGGTCGCAGATCGCCGCGGAGTGCGACTTCGACCCGGTCGCGGCGGGGCTCACCGAGGCCGAGCGTCGCCGGGCCGACCGGTACGTGCAGTTCGCGCTGGCCTGCTCCGCCGAGGCGGTCGCCGACGCCCAGTTGGTGCTCACCGACGCGGAGCGGGACCGGGCCGGGGTGGTGCTGGGCACGGCCGTGGGCGGCACGATGGCGTTGGAGCAGGAGTACGTGACGGTCAGCGAACACGGCCGGCGGTGGCTGGTCGACGCGGCGCGCGGTGGCCCGTACCTCTATCAGGCGTTGGTGCCCAGCAGCCTCGCCGCCGACGTGGCCTGCCGGCACGGGTGGCACGGCCCGGCGCAGGTGGTGTCGACCGGTTGTACCTCCGGCATCGACGCCATCGGGTACGCCCACCAGATGATCGTGGACGGTGAGGCGGACGTGATGCTGGCCGGCGCGTCGGACTCGCCGATCTCGCCGGTCACGGTGGCCTCGTTCGACGCGATCAAGGCGACCAGCCCGGACAACGACGACCCGGCGCACGCCTCCCGCCCGTTCGACGCCGACCGGCACGGGTTCGTGCTGGCCGAGGGTGGGGCGGTGCTGGTGCTGGAGGAGGCCGGGCACGCCCTGCGGCGGGGGGCGCACATCTACTGCGAGGTGGCCGGGTACGCCAGCCGCAGCAACGGCTACCACATGACCGGGTTGCGGCCGGACGGGGTGGAGATGAGCCTCGCCGTGACCGATGCGCTCGAACAGGGCCGGATCATCCCGGAGCAGGTGTCGTACATCAGCGCGCACGGGTCGGGGACCCGGCAGAACGACAGGCACGAGACGGCCGCGTTCAAGCGGGCGCTGGGTCAGCGCGCGTACCAGGTGCCGATCAGTTCGATCAAGTCGATGGTCGGGCACTCGCTGGGTGCGATCGGGTCGATCGAGATGGCCGCGTGCGCCCTCGCCATCGAGTTCGGCGTGGTACCGCCGACGGCGAACTGGAGCACCCGGGACCCGGAGTGCGACCTGGACTACGTACCGAACGAGGCGCGGGAGGTCCCGGTGGACGTGGCCCTCTCGGTCGGCAGCGGGTTCGGCGGTTTCCAGTCGGCGATGGTGTTCCGCCGACTTCCCGGGAGCGTGCCGGCGTGAGCGCCGTGGGGCAACATGACGGCGCGGGCGCCCCTCGGCAGCGCGACGGGACGGGCGCCCCGATGGCTCGGGCGGTGGTGACCGGGATCGGGGTGGTGGCGCCGAGCGGCATCGGCGCGGACGCGCACTGGCGTACGGTGCTGGCCCGCACCCGGCGGACCGGACCGATCACGTTGTTCGACCCGTCCGGCTACCCGACCCGCAACGGCGGGGAGGTGCCCGGCTTCACCCCGGACTCCTACGCGGACAGTCGACAGTTGGTGCAGACCGACAGGTGGACGCACCTCGGTTTCGCCGCCACCCGGCTGGCGCTGGCCGATGCCGGCCTGCCCGAGCGGGCACCCGACCCGTACGGCTACGCGGTGACCCTGGCCAGCTCGTCCGGGGGCAACCTGTTCGGCCAGCGGGAGCTGCAACGGCTCTGGGGTGGGACGTCGCGGACGGTCGGGGCGTACCAGTCGATCGCCTGGTTCTACGCCGCCAGCGTCGGGCAGCTCTCCATCCACCACCAGTTCAAGGGCCCGAGCGGGGTCCTCGTCGCGGAGGCAGCCGGCGGGCTGGACAGTCTCGCGCACGCGGCCCGGGCGGTGCGCCGGGGCACCCCGGTGGTGGTAGCCGGGGCGACCGAGTGCCCGCTGAGCCCGTACGCGCTGGCGTGCCAGTTGCGCTCCGGCCTGCTCAGTGACGTGGCCGACCCGGAGCGGGCGTACCGGCCGTTCGACGCGGCGGCCAGCGGCTACCTGCCGGCCGAGGGGGGAGCGGTGTTCGTGGTGGAGGAGCTGGGGCACGCCCTGGCTCGGGGGGCCCGGGTCTACGGCGAGGTGAGTGGTTGGGGTTCCACCCACGACGCCGCGCACACCACTGCGGACAGCGCCGGCGATCCGAGGCAGTACGCGCGGGCGATGCGGCAGGCCCTGGACCGGGCCGGCGTCGCGGGGGCCGGGATCGACGTGGTGCTGCCCGACGCGCTCGGGGTGCCCCGCTACGACCGCAGCGAGGCCGAGGCGTTGCGTGCGGTGTTCGGTGACCGACCGCCGCCGGTGACGACGCAGAAGCCGCTGACCGGGCGGGCGTACCAGGGTGGGTCGGCGTTGGACGTGGCGACCGCGCTGCTCGCCTTCGCGCACGACACGTTGCCGGCCTCGGCCGGTCCGGACGAGGTGGCCGACGGGTGTGAGCTGGACTTCCTGCGCGAGCACCGTCGGCCGCGCAGCCGCCTCGCGCTGGTCTGCGCGCGCGGCTTCGACGGCTTCAACAGCGCGCTGGTCCTGCGCGGGGCCGCGCCGACGAGGGGAGAAACGTCATGAGCGAGCAGCGGGCCCGGGTGGTCTTCCTGGTGCGGGTGCCGGTGCCGCGCACCGAGGCGTTCCTCGCCGCCTACGAGCAGGTGCGGCATCTGGTGGCCGGCGGGGTGCCGGGGCACCTGGTCGACCAGGTGTGCCGGTCGTCGACCGACCCGGAGCAGTGGTTGATCACCAGTGAGTGGGCGAGCCTGGCCGACTTCGAGACCTGGGAACGCAGCCCGGAGCACCGGGATCTGGTGCGTCCTATGCGGGAGTGCTTCACCGACGCCCGTTCCCTGCGCTTCCACATCCACGCCCAGACGCCCGCACTCGCCTGAGGGTCCACGCCGGCTGGATGATCGCGCTCGCCCGGATGATCGCGCCCGACCGTGATGTGGTGGCCTCGCCGTGGTCCGACCGCGCCGGCGACGGCGGTAGGGCCGTGAGGGAGAGCTGTCAGGGTAGATCTTGGACAGTTTCCGTGACGACGTGACGGAAACTGTCCGAGATTGCCGGCCGGCGGGGAGGTGGCGTGTACGGCGACAACCTCCGGTGGGAGGCCTGCAGGCGGGGTCGGGTAATCCGCGCGCGCCCTGCGAGGCTCGACACTCCGTCAAGAACGCGTAGGGTTCCAGAGCCATGAAGGTACTGATCTCGGTGGACCTGGAAGGCATCTCAGGGATCGTGCATCCCACCGAGACGAATCCGGATCGGTACGACTACGAGCGCGGTCGGGCGTTGATGACGGCCGAGGCGAACGCGGTGATCGCTGGGGTCCTCGATGCCGAACCCGAGGCGGTGGTGTGGGTCGCCGACGCACACGGGACGTTCCGGAACATCCTGCCGGAGGACCTCGACCGGCGCGCTCACCCGGTGCGGGGCGCACCCCGCCCGCTGGGCATGCTGGCCGGGCTGGACGAGCACACGGACGCCGTTCTGTTCGTCGGCTATCACGCTCGGGCCGGTGCCGGACCCGCCGTGCTGGCACACACGATGAGTGACGCCATCCTCGACGTGCGGGTAGCCGGACGATCGCTGGGCGAGATCGGCCTCAACGTCGCCATGGCGGGGCACCTGGACGCGCCGGTCGTTCTGCTCAGCGGCGACGACACCGCCTGCACGGAGTTCAGTGAGATGGTGCCCTCGGCGGTCACCGTGCCCGTCAAGCAGACCCTGGGGCAGGCCGCCGCGGTGGCCCTGCATCCGCAGGAGGCACGGGAGCGGCTGCGCCCCGCCGCCGCCGCCGCGATCGCACGGCGCGCCTCGATCCCGCCGGTCACAGTGGCTGGACCAGTGGACGTCGAGGTCGACCTGTACGGCCCCTTCATGGTCGACCTGGCGGTGCTGGTGCCGGGCGTGGCCCGCGTCAGCGGCGGCCGGACGGTCGCCTTCCAAACCGCGGACTTCGCCGACGCGTACCGGTTGGTCCAGTTGCTCGTCCACCTCGCCGGTATCAAGCCCGGCTAGCGTCGCCGGCACGTACCGGCCGCCCGGCTCACCCGCCGACCGAGTGGCCATCGGCCGTCCGGGTGAGGCCGCGCGACGGTGGTACGAGGCGTCATGCCACGGTGACACTCCGCCTAGGCGCACGCCTGATCCTGCCCGCCGAACGGGCTGTCGGCAATCCGGCTGGCCGCTCCTTTTGATCCATCCATTTGCATCTAGCAATGGTCCTGTGCGCGTCGTATGGTTCCCCGCAGCACCCCGACAAGCGTACGTCATGGGCATTTTTGCCCTATTTGATGCTGGGCGGTGAACAGCAGTGGCGGCAGAAAATCCTACGGCGACGGACCCGGGTTGGGTGGACGAAGTCCTGTTCGCAGGCCGTCCGACCGACATTTGTCTCCGTCTACCCGAACCTGTCGACCGGGCCTCCCTGCACCAGATGGTCGTCACCGCGCAGGACCGGCTCGTCGGGGCCGGGCTGCGTCCCGGTGGCGCGGCCGTGCTGCGGCTGCCACCGTCGCTGGCGTACGTGGTGAACCTGCTCGCCACCTGGCGCGCCGGGGCGCAGGCGATCCTGCTCGACCACCGGCTGACCGACCACGAGGTGGACCGCGCCCTGGTTCGGCTCACCCCGCAGGTGGTGGTCGCGCCGATCCGCAGCGGCGGCGGCGCGTTGAAGGTCTTCGTCGACGTCACCGAGGGCGTCACCCGGTACGCCGACGGGCCTGCGCTCAGTGGCCACGCCGTGATCCAACTCAGCTCCGGCTCCACCGGCCCGTCCAAGGTGATCGGCCGCACCGCCGCCGACCTGGTCGCCGAGGTGCGCCGCTACACACGGATCGACGGCGTGGCGCTGCCCGGCGAGCGGATCATCCTGCTGCCCTCGATGGTGCACGTGCTCGGCCTGGTCGGTGGTCTGCTCTACGGGCTGCACGCCGGGGTCGAGCTGGTGCCGCCGCAGCGGCTCAGCGGTGACGCCGTGCTGGCCGCGATCGCCGCTGACACGACGCCGGCCACAGTGCTGGGCGTACCGTTCCACATCGGACTGCTGGCGTCCACCCGGCCGACCGGTCCGCTGCCGCAGCTACGGCGGATGACCACCGGCGGCGAGCTGGTGCCGGCCGCGGTCGCCCGGGCGTTCACCGACCGGTACGGCGTGCCGCTGGGCAACATGTACGGCATGACCGAGGTCGGTGTGATCGGCACCGACCTGCACGGATCACACCGACCGTCGATCGCCCCGGCGCCCGGCATCGAGGTCCGCGAGTCCGGCGGCGAGCTGTGGGTGTCCTGCCCGACGTCGCCGTACGTCGGGCTGAGCGACCCGACCCGCTGGGCCGACGGCTGGCTGCACACCCGCGACGCCGGCACCGTCGACCCCGACACCGGCCTCGTCACCGTGCGCGGCCGACTCGACTCCCAGGTCTCCGTGGGTGGCATGAAGGTCGACCTGACCGAGGTGGAGGCGACAGTCGCCGAGCTGCCCGGGGTGGCCGCCACGGTGGTCGTGTGGGACGACGGCATCACCGCGTACGTCCAACCGGACGGCCCACTGTCGGAGGAGACGCTGGACAAGCTCCTCGCCGAACGGTTGGCCGGCTACAAGCGCCCTCGGGTGCTGCGCCTGCTCGACCAGCTGCCCCGCACCACCACCGGCAAACTCGTCCGCTCGACGGACGCGCTGCGCTCGGCGGCCACGTCGTGACCGGGCCACCGCACCACAGCGACCTCGACCTGTTCCGTCGCCTGCACCGCGACGGCGAGGACGACATCCCCGCCCAGCGGCGGGTGGCCGACCCGCACGGCCTCGGCGCCGGGCACCGGTCGCCACGGCCACCCCGGCGACGGCATCTGCCGACGCAACCCACCGCCGCGCAGCCCTCGCCCGAGCGCCTTGCCCACCGCCTCCTTCGCGGTCCACAGCCGCAGGAAGTTCACCACCCGGCCGGCCTCGGGCCGACCGGCCAACCAGGCCGACTCAGCCGGCGGAAACCAGCGGCGGGCCAGCGCGAGCGCGGGCAGCGGACGGATCCGCTCCACGTCCACCCCGACCGCGCCGGCCCGGCGGGCGGCGACCACCACGATCCCGGCGGTACGGCTGACGCTGACCGCCAGCTCGACCTCGTCGACCCGGACAACTGGCCGTCCATAACGGTCGTGCGCCAGCACCACAGCGGTCTGCGCGCGACCGAGCAGCAGAGCAACCGCCCGCCGCACCAGCACAGCGGCCGGATCCGGCTGACCGCCGGTGTCCCGGCCGACCCACACGTAGACGGTGTCCCGACCGGAAACCGTCAGCTGACCCACGCAGAGAGGGTATCCATGAGAGCCGAGGTCCGCGCCTTCGTCGTCGAGCAGCTCGCCGACATGAACTACGACGTCGAGGGGCTCGACGACGACACCACACTCGGTCCCGCCGGCGTCGACCTGGAGTCGCTCGCCCTGGCCGACCTGTCCGTCCGGGTCGAGGACCGGTACGGCGTGACGTTCGCCGACGACGAATCGGAGCAGCTGGCCCTGATGACGGTCGGCGAGTTCACCACCATGGTCGCCAACCGCGTCGCCGAGGCGACGAGCGGTGCGGCGGCGACGAGCGGTGCGGCGGCGACGAGCGGTGCGGCGGCGACGAGCGACAACGCCTGATGGGCGGTCAGCCCGACCTGGGGCGAGCTGACCTACTGACCATGCTCGCCGAACTCACCGCGAAACCGGCTGCCGAGGTGCCCGACCGGGTCGGCTCGATGGAGCTTGCCTGGCTGGTGCACCTCGTCGAGCAGCGCTACGACCGACGGCTCGACCTCACCGACGACGAGCTGGCCGCAATCCGTACCGTCGACGACGCCCTGGCGGTGTTCCGGGCGTCGCTGACGACCTCCGCAGATGGCTGAGCGGCGCGTCGCGCAGCTCACCGGCGTACACGCGGTCAGTGCCCTGGGTCGGGGTGCCGAGGCGCAGCTCGCCGGGGCGCTGGCCGGTGTTCCGGCGTTCGGCGCGGTACGCCGCTTCGACACCGCCGCCCGCCGGGTCACCGTGGCGGCCACAGTGCCCGATGTCGGAACGCTCCCCGACGAGTTGGCCGCTGCGGTCGACGCGGCCTGCGGCGCGGCCGGCCTGACCGGTGCGCAGCGCGTCGGGTGCGCCCTGCTGCTCGCCGTGCACGGCGGCCCGGTGCCGGGGGTGGGCGTGGCCCCGGGCGCGCTCGCCGACCAGCTCGCGGCCCGCTGTGGACTGTCGGGGCACACCCGCGTCTACACCAGCGCGTGCGTGTCGGCGAGCACGGCGGTGGCCGACGCGGCGACGGTGATCAGCCGGGGTGACGCCAACCGGGTGGTGGTCGCCGCCGGGTACCTGGTGGAGTCGGACCAGTTCGCGCTCTTCGACGCCGGTCGGGCCCTCGCGGTCGACGGGGCCGTCCGCCCGTTCAGCGCCGGCCGACGCGGGCTGCTGCTCGGCGACGGCGTGGTCGCGGTGGTCCTCGAATCCAGCGTCGGGTGTCGGCACGGGGCCGAACCGCTGGCCACCGTTGCCGGCTGGGGGCGGGCCGGGGACGCCTTCCACCCGTGCCAGCCGGATCCGACCGGGGCCGGGATGGCCCGTGCGGTCGACGCCGCGCTGCGCCGGGCCGGGCTGCCGCCGGAGGCCGTCGGCTACGTCAACGCCAACGCCACCGGCACCGCCCAGAGCGACGCCGCCGAGGCCGCCGCCCTGCGCCGGGCCCTCGGCGGGTACGCCGCGCAGGTGCCGGTCAGCTCCACGAAATCGGTGCACGGGCACGCGCTGGAGGCGTCCGGGCTGCTCGAACTGGTGGTCACCGCGCTCGCGCTGCGGCGTGGCGACCTGCCGGTCAACGCCGGCTGGCTGGCCCCGGACGAGGCGTGCCCCCTGGACGTCATCACCGACCAGCCCCGCCGGACGACAGCTACCCATGCGTTGACACTCAACGCGGCGTTCGGTGGCGCCAACACCGCCCTGCTGGTCGGCGCGCCGTGACCGCCCCCGAGACCCAACGGTCGTCCGGTGTCCGCGCCGACGAACCCGACCGGATGAGCGGGTCCAGGACAGAGCCGGGCGTGGTGGCGCGGGCACGGTGGCCGGAGGCCGGTGACGACGAGCAGGCACCGGGAGTTCCGGGGTTCGTCTGCTCGCAGTTCGCGCCCGTCGCGGTGGCGGTGGCGGAGCGGTGTCTGCGACGGGGGTACGGGTCGGCGGGAGTGCCCGCCGGGGTGCGGACGGGGATCGTGCTGGTCAGCGCCAGTGGCGACCTCGTCAGCGCGGAGCACGTACGGGCCACCGTCGAGGCCGGCGGCCGGGTCGGGCCGCTGTTCTTCTTCCAGTCCGTGCCGAACAGCGTCGTCGGGCACATCGCGGCGCGCTGGGGCCTGCGGGGCCCGGTGGTCTGCCTGAGCCCGACCGGTGACCCGTACACCGACGGCACCGCCGAGGCGGACCTGCTGCGCGACGACGGCGACGCCGACGAGGTGTTGCTGATCCTGATCGAACAGGCACCCGACGCGCCGACCGAGGCGGTCGCGGTTCTGCTGGGGGGAGAGGGACGACCATGAGGAAACGAGGACTACGCGCCGCGTTGGCCGCCGACACCGAGGTGGGCGCGGGCAACGTGCTGGCCCGGGTGCTGGCGCACGGCGCCGACCCGGACGGACCCGGGCTGACGTTCGACACCGCCGTCGACGGGCACCCGGCCGAGACGCCGCTCACGCTGGGCCGGCTCGACGAGCGGGTCGCCGCCCGCGCCGCCTGGCTGCACGAGCACGGGGTACGCCCCCGCGACCCGGTCGCCGTCTGGGCCACCGCCGCCGCCGACATGGTGCTCAGCTTCCTGGCGCTGGCCCGCCTCGGAGCCATCCCGGCGCTGATGAACGGCAAGCTCCGCCCGGAGATCGCCGCCGAGTACATCCGCCGACTGCGGTGCGTCGGGGTGCTCGCCGACGACGCGCACACCGCGCTGCTGGCCGGGCACGACCTGGGCGTACCGTTGCTCGGCACCCCCGCGCAGGCCGGCACGGGTGACCCGTCCGGCGCTCCGGCGCACTACCGGCACCACCCGGACGACCCGATCGTGATCACCCACACCTCCGGGACGACCGGGGTGCCCAAGGCGGTGCTGCACTCGCACGCCAGCCTCTTCGCCGCCACCCGACACCTGCTCACCATGCCCCAGGCGCAGGGCACCAGTCGGATCCTCAACGCGTTACCCGCCCCGCACACCGCGACGGTGCTGATGGTCAACCAGGCGCTGGGCAACTCCGCGGAGATGCTCCTGTTGTCCGAACAGGACGGTGAGCGGGTGCTCGACGCGATCCAACGCTGGCGCCCCGACGGTGTGTTCGGCTTCTCGGTCACCTGGGCGGAGCTGGCCCGTTTCGACCTGTCCGGGTACGACCTGGACTCGGTGCGGCTGTGGTTCAACACCGGCGACGCCTCGCACGAGCCGCACATCCGCCGCCTCGTCGCCGTCGGCTGGCACGACACCGTCACCCGCGACGGGGTGGCGACGGTGCCCGGCTCGGTCTTCATCGACGGGCTGGGCTCCAGCGAGATGGGGCACTCGATGTTCCACATCACCCACCGCGCCGACACCGACCGGTACGGCCGCTGCATCGGCCGCCCGTACCGGTTCGCGACGGTCGCGGTCCTCGACGCCGACGGTGAGCCGGTGCCGACCGGTGAGGTGGGTTTCCTGGGCATCGACTCGCCGTCGCTGTTCCGGGGCTACTGGAACGACTCGGCCACCACGTACCGGTTCCGTCAGCGCGGCTGGTATCTGACCGGCGACCTGGTCCGCGCGGACGCCGACGGCCGCTACTACCACCTGGACCGGGCGGTGGACTCGGTGGACGCCGGTGACGGGCGACGCCTCTACACCGCGCTGAGCGAGGAGCGGATCCTCGCCGCCTGCCCGGACGTCACCGACTGCACTGTGGTGATCGTCGCCGAGGCCGGCGGTGTGGTCACCGACGTGTTGCTGGAGTTGGCCGCCGGCGCCGACGAGGCCGAGGACCGCACCGAGCGGGTCCGGACGGCCCTCGGCCCGGACGTCGGCACGACGCTGCGTCGGGTCGTGCCGGTGCGCTCCGCCGACATTCCGGTCACCGTGACCGGCAAGGTCCGCAAGGTGGTCCTGCGGGAGCGCTACCTGGCCGAGGCCAGTTCGTGACCGCCCTGATCACCGGGATGGGTCTGTTCACCCCGGTCGGGCGGGGTGTCGAGGAGACCTTCGACGCGCTCACCACCGGCCGTTCCGGGCTGACCCGCCCGCCCGACGGGCACCCGGTCAGCGAGTCGTTGGACGTCGCCGGTCTGTTGCCCGACATCGACCCGCGTACCGTCGCGTCCGGGCCGGAGACCCGGGTGCTGGACCGGATCGTGGTGCTCG
The DNA here is from genome assembly GCF_029626145.1 of Micromonospora sp. WMMD961. Taxonomy (NCBI): domain Bacteria; kingdom Bacillati; phylum Actinomycetota; class Actinomycetes; order Micromonosporales; family Micromonosporaceae; genus Micromonospora; species Micromonospora sp. WMMD961. The sequence goes on along the minus strand of NZ_JARUBJ010000002.1, from coordinate 3,997,119 downwards.
CCCTGCTCGCCGCCGCCGACGCGCTCGCCGACGCCGGCATCGAGGTGGGCCGCGACGTCGACCCCGAGCGGATCGGGGTGATCGTCGGAGGGGTCGGCGGGATGGCCACGCTGGAGGCGCAGGTGCTGGCCCGCGCGGCCCGCGGCCGCGCCGCCGTCAGCCCGTACCTGCTCACCGGGATCCTGCCGAACATGCCGGCCGCGCGGATCGCCATCGCGCACGGCATCCGGGGCTACAGCTCCTCGGTCGGCACCGCCTGCGCCTCCGGCGCGCAGGCGGTCGGCGACGCGGTCCGACTGATCGCCGGCGGGGAGGCCGACGTGGTGCTGTGCGGGGCCAGCGAGGCACCCCTGTTCCCGACCTTCGCCGACACCTTCGGCAACGCCCGGGCCCTGGCCCGAGCAGGCGACGACCCGGCCCGCGCCAGCCGACCGTTCGACACCTCCCGCACCGGGTTCGTGTTGGCCGAGGGCGCCGCGCTGCTGGTCCTCGAAGACGCCGAGCACGCCGCCGCGCGCGGCGCGACCGGGTACGCCGAGGTGGCTGGCTTCGGGGCGACCACCGACGCGTACCACCCGACCGCGCCCCGCCCGGACGGTGCCGGCGCGGCTGCCTGCATCCGCCGTGCGCTGCGCAGCTCCGGTGTGCCCGCGGCGGCGGTCGGTTACGTCAACGCGCACGGCACCGCCACGAAGCGCGGCGACATCGCGGAGGCCACCGCCCTGGCGGACGTCTTCGGCGTCGGCGGTGTGCCGGTCAGTTCCACCAAGGCGCTCACCGGCCACCTGCTCGGCGCGTCCGGTGTCCTGGAGACGGCGGCCACCGCGTTGGCGCTCGGTCGGGGGCTGTTGCCGCCGACGTACCACCTCGACGACCCGGACCCGGCCTGCCTGGCGGACCACATCCGTGGCGCGCCCCGCAAGGCCGACCCGGAGTACGCGGTGACGAACTCGTTCGGGTTCGGCGGCCAGAACGTGAGCCTGCTGCTCGCGCGTGTCGCCGAGCCGAGGAGGTGATCGACGCGGCATCCCGGGCGGGCACGCCCGGACGGCAGTACGGGGGGAATTGTGTGGGAGGGGTTTCAGGGGACATGGACATCCGTGGTATCGACCACATCGAACTCTACGTGGGGGACGCGCGGCAGGCGGCCTTCTACTTCAGCACCGCCGTCGGCTTCGACATCTGTGGCCAGGGTGGCCCGGAGACCGGGCTGGAAGGGCAGCGCTCCCTGCTGCTCTGCCACGGCGACATCCGGTTGCTGCTCACCTCCGGGCTGAGCGCCGAGCATCCGGCGGCGCGGTACGTGCAGCGCCACGGTGACGGCATCGCTGTCGTCGCGGTCGAGGTCGACGACGTGGCGTCCGCGTACGCCGAGCTGGTGGCGCGCGGCGCGACCGCGGTGACGCCACCGACCACCCGCACCGGCGCGGACGCCGAGGTGGTGACCGCCGAGGTGGACGGCTTCGCCGACGTGCGGCACCGTTTGGTGCAGCGCCGTGGTGACCGGGCCGAGTTCCTGCCCGGCGCCATCACACCGACACCGTCCGGTGGGGAGGGGCACCCGCCGGTGCTCGCCGAGATCGACCACCTGGCGGTCTGCGTGCCACCCGGCCAGCTCGACGAGACGGTCCGGCACTTCGAGAGGCTGTTCGACTTCGCGCAGATCTTCGAGGAGCACATCGAGGTCGACGGGCAGGCGATGAACTCCAAGGTCGTGCAGAGCGGATCCGGTCGGGTGACTGTGGTGCTGCTGGAACCGGACCGGGCCCGGCGGCCGGGGCAGATCGACGCGTTCCTCGACCAGCACGCCGGTGGGGGAGTGCAGCACCTTGGCCTGCGCACCGACGACATCCTCGCCGCCGTCGAGGCGCTGGGCCGGCGTGGGGTGCGCTTCGCGGGCACCCCGGGCAGCTACTACGACTCCCTCGAAGCCCGGGTCGGTCGGGTGGACGCGCCGCTGGAGCGGCTGCGTGAGCTGGGCGTCCTCGTCGACTCCGACCACGACGGGCAACTGTTGCAGATCTTCGCCGAGTCGATGCACGTGCGCCGCACCCTGTTCCTGGAGCTGATCGAACGGCGCGGCGCGCGGGGCTTCGGCAGCGGCAACATCAAGGCGCTCTACGAGGCCAAGGAACGGGAACTCGCCACTGTGGCGGCCACCCCGCAGGGGGTGGGCGCATGACCACGCTCACCGACGAGGAGCGGGCGCTGCTGCCCTCCGACGACGACGTGCGGCACTACGCCGAGCACGGCTGGTACCTGTCGAAGAAGCTGTTCACCGACGACGAGGTGGACGCCCTCGCCGCCGCCACGCAGCGCTACTACGACGGTGAGCGGGACCGGCGGTTGCCGGTACGACCACCGAAGTTGGCCTACTGGGAGCCGTCGAAAGGGCCGGTGCAGCGGCACAACGACTACGTCCACCACGAACACGACGGGCTGGGCGCGATCCTGCGCAAGCCGTTGATCGGCGCGGTCGCCGCCCGGCTCGCCGAGGCCGACGAGATCCGCGTCTTCCAGTCCACGCTGATCTACAAGCCGCCGATAGACGGGGAGCCGAGCAACATCGTGCCCTGGCATTTCGACAAGCACTACTGGGCGTCCTCGTCGTCGGAGAAGATGCTCACCGCGTTCATCCCGTTCCACGACTGCGGGGAGGAGATGGGCACCATCACCATGGTCGACGGTTCGCACCGGTGGAAGGAGATCGGCGCGGACGACACAGTGGTGCGGCACTTCGCCGACCGGGACCGCAGCCAGTTGGAGGAGATGCTGGCGGAGAACGCGGCCCACAACGGCGCGGAGATCCGCAAGATCCCCATGGTGATCCCCAAGGGACACGTGAGTTTCCACCACTGCCGCACCTACCACGGCAGTGGCCCCAACGTCAGCGGTCGCCCCCGACAGGCGATCTCGCTTCACCTGCAGGACGGCGACAACGCCTGGCGGGAGTATCCGCTCTCCGACGGCACGCTCGCCGCGTACAACCACGACGTGCTGGTCGGCCGCACCCACGAGGGGCGACCTGACTACGCCGATCCCGAGTACTGCCCGGTCATCTGGCGCCACCGCGCCCAACAGGGAGGCTGACATGTCACGCTACGACTGGGGTAAGACGCACCCGGGCATCGAACGGCTGGAGCGGGCGGTGACCGAGCGGCGCGACGCCGTGGTCAAGCACCCGCTCTACGCCAATCTCGACACCCACGAGGCGCTGGTCACCTTCATGCAGCACCACGTCTTCGCGGTCTGGGACTTCATGTCCCTGTTGAAGTCACTCCAGCGGCAGCTCACCTGCGTCACGGTGCCGTGGATCCCGACCGGCCCCACCGGCAGCCGCCGCCTCATCAACGACATCGTCATGGTCGAGGAGAGCGACGAGCTGGGCGGCGGCTACATCAGCCACTTCGAGCTGTACGTGCAGGGAATGGCCGAGGCCGGCGCGGACACCACGGCGGTCGACGCCCTCGTCGACCTGCTGCGCGCCGGCCGGCCGGTCACCGAGGCGCTCACCGAGGCCGGGGTGCCGGCCGCGTCGGCGAGGTTCGCCGCCACCACCTGGCAGATCATCGAGTCCACCCCGGTGCACTGCCAGGCGGCGGCCTTCGCGTTCGGCCGGGAGGACCTGATCCCGGACATGTTCACCCAGGTCGTCTCGGTCAACGAGGTCAGCAACCGGCTGAACACGTTCGTCGACTACCTGCAACGGCACATCGAGGTCGACGGCGAACAGCACACCCCGATGGCCATGCAGATGCTCGCCGACCTGTGCGGCGACGACGACGCCAAGTGGCAGGAGTGCGCCGACACCGTCAACACCGCCCTCGCCGCCCGGGCCCGCCTGTGGGACGACATCCTCTCTGCCATCAAGGGTCCGGCGTGAGCGACGCCGACCCGGTCCGGCTCTACCGCACGGTCCGGCTGATCCGTCGGTTCGAGGAGCGTGCGGTGGAGCTGGTCCACGGTGGGCAGATCGTCGGCGGCATCCACCCGTACCTCGGTCAGGAGGGCATCGCCGCCGGCGTCTGCGCTGCCCTGGGCGTCGACGACGTGCTCGCCGGCACCCACCGTGGCCACGGGCACGTGCTGGCCCGGGGCGCGGACCCGGCCCGGATGTTCGCCGAGCTGTGCGGCCGGGTCACCGGCCTCAACGCCGGGCGGGGCGGGTCGATGCACGCCGCCGACCTGAGCCTCGGCATCCTCGGCGCCAACGCCATCGTGGGGGCCTCCGGGGCGATCGTCACGGGCGCGGTCTGGGCGCACCGGCGCCGGGGCCGCGACACCGTGGGGGTGAGCTTCTTCGGCGACGGCGCGGTCAACGAGGGCATGCTGCTGGAGGCGTTCAACCTGGCCGCGCTCTGGCGGGTGCCGGTGCTGTTCGTCTGCGAGAACAACGGTTACGCCACCACCATGCCGGTCGCCGGCGCGGTGGCCGGCAGCATCGCCGGCCGGGCTGCCGCGTTCGGCATCCCGGCCGTCGTGGTCGACGGCCAGGACCCCGAGACGGTACGCGTCGCCGCGGTCGCCGCCGTCGACCGGATGCGCGCCGGCGGCGGCCCCGAGCTGATCGAGGCCCGCACCTACCGCTTCGACGTCCACCACACCTTCGAACACGCGGTACGCCTCGACTACCGCCCGCCCGACGACGTGACCCGCGGGCGGGCCCGGGACCCGGTGCGCATCCAGGGTTCACGGCTCTCCGACGCGGATCGGGCGGCAGTGGACGCCGAGGTCGAGGCGACCATCGACGCGGCGGTGGACTTCGCCCTGGCCAGCCCGCAACCCGACCCGGCCGACGCGCTCGCGTACCTGTACGCCAGCGGCCTGACCGCCCGCACCGGAGGTGGCTGAATGACCGCTTGCACCGGAGGTGGTTGAGGTGCCGCGACTGTCGTACCGGCGGGCGCTCACCCGGGCCCTCGCCGACGAGTTGGCCCGCGACGAGGCGGTGTTCCTGCTCGGCGAGGACGTCCAGGTCGGGGCGTCGATGGTGACCACCGGGCTGGCCAAGCGGTTCGGTGCCGACCGGGTCCGCGACACCCCGTTGTCCGAACAGGCGTTCACCAGCTTCGCCACCGGGGCGGCGCTGGCCGGGCTGCGGCCGGTGGTCGAGTTCCAGATCCCGTCGCTGCTGTTCCTGGTCTTCGAGCAGATCGTCAACCACGCGCACAAGTTCCCGCTGATGACCGGCGGGCAGTGCGCGGTGCCGGTCACCTACCTGGTGCCCGGCTCGGGGTCACGCACCGGCTGGGCCGGGCAGCACTCCGACCACCCGTACAGCCTCTTCGCCCACGTCGGTGTGGTCACCGTCGTACCGGCCACCCCGGCCGACGCGTACGGGCTGCTGGTCACCGCGATCCGGCACGACGACCCGGTGGTGGTGTTCGCCCCCGCCGGCGCGATGGACGTCCGCGACGACGTCGACGACCTGGCGCCGGTGCCGCTGGGCCGGGGTCGCATCCACCGCTTCGGCGACGACGTCACGGTGGTCGCCATCGGGCACCTGGTGCACGACGCGCTCGCCGTCGCCGAGGAGATGGCCGACCAGGTGTCGGTTGAGGTGTTCGACCCGCGCACCCTGTACCCGTTCGACATCGACGGTCTCGTCGAGTCGGTGGCCCGCACCGGACGCCTCGTCGTGTTCGACGACGGCAACCGGTCCTGCGGGATCGCCGCCGAGATCATCACCTCGGTGCTGGAGCGGGTGCGACTGCTCGCCCCGCCGCGCCGGGTCACCCGCCCGGACGGCGCGGTGCTGCCGTTCGCGCCGGCCCTGGACCGGGCCGTGCAACCCGGCCGGGACCAGCTCGCCACCGCCATCCACCTGACCACGAAGGACACATCATGATCGACCCTAACTACGTGTGGCCGGCGGCCGACCGGGCCTGGGCCGAGCTGCCCGAGCCGGCCCGTCGGGCCATGGTGACCAGCGGGGCGGCGGCGTGGGAGCAGGTCTTCCACGGCCGGGCCACCTACAACAAGCAGTGGCGGCTGGCCCGCCCCCCGGTGCTGGCCGCCGACGCCTGGCGGGAGCTGAACGAGGTCTGCGACCGGCTCGCCCAACTGATCCTCGACGCCTGCCGCCGTCGGGCCGGCACCGCCGGTGAGCTGCGCCGACTGCTCGGCGTACCGGCGGGGGAGACCCGCCTGCTGGACGAGTCGGAGCCGCTGACCGAGGCTCTGCTGGCCGCGTACCGCCCGGACGTGGTCTTCGCCGGCGGGGTGCCGAAGTTCGTCGAGTACAACATCGACAGCAGCCTCGGCGGCGGGTTCGACGCCGATACCGTCATCCAGCGGTACGCGCGCCTCTACCAGGAGCAGGGCATCCTCGACGGCCTGCCGGCGCGGGCCGCGCCGTCCCTGCTGGACCAGCGGTTCGTGGCGATCCGGGAGGAACTTCGGCTGGCCGACGGTGCCCGGCTGGCGCTGCTGATGGACTTCGACGCGGACTACCCCGGCCTGGACGACCCGGAGACGTTCATCCGGATCCTCGACCCCCTCGCCGTCCGGGCCCGGGACTTCGGCATCGACCTGGTCATCGCGCCCCTCTCCACCGCCACGGTGGACGTCGACGGCCGCCTGGTCGTCGGCGGTGCGCCGGTCGACGCGCTGTTCCGGTTGTTCGTGCCCAACCGGGTCACCCCGACCGCCGGCCTCGACGCGGTGGCCGGCGCTCTCGCGGCGGGCACCCTGCCGATGTTCGTGTCGGCGGCGGCCTGGCTGCTCGGCAACAAGATCACGTTCGCCTGGCTGTGGGAGGACATGGACGGGCTACCCGCCGACGACCGGACGCTGATCCGGCGGCACGTGCCGCACACGGTGCCGTTGACCGCCGAGGTGCTCGACCGGGCGCTCGCCGAGCAGGGGAAGCTGGTGGCCAAACCCGCCGACGGTTCCGCCGGGCACGGCGTGTTGCTCGGCCCGGAGCTGAGCCCGTCGGAGTGGGCGGCCGGCGTCCGGGCCGCCGTCGAGCAGGGCGGCGCGATCCTCCAGGAGTACCTGCCGACCGACCGGGTGCCGATGGACTTCGTGCAGATCGAGACGGGTGACACGGTGACGGCCGACGTCCCGTACTCGCTGGCCCCGTACCTGTTCGGCCGCCGAGCCTCCGGCGGCCTGGCCCGGGTCGGCTACCCCGGCTGCGACGGCGTCCTCAACCTGGCCCACGGCGTCCTCCTCACCGGAGTCCTCCTCAAGGACTAACCCCCTTCCTGCGTTGACCATGAAGTTATTGCCACGACACGCCGCTGCGGGTGGCGATAACTTCATGATCAACGAGGGTCGGGGTCGGTCAGGGACGGTGGGCGGACAGGACGCGGAGGGTTTCGGCGGTGGCGATCGCGTCGCTGCGGGCGCTGCCGTGGCGGCCGTCGGTGCTGTAGAGGGTCGGATCGGCCGTCAGCGGGTGGTCGGTGAGGTGCACGTGCACTGTGCCCAGGCGCTCGGCGAGTCGCGCGGTGTGCGTGGACAGGCGGCGCATCCGCTCCCGCAGACCGGGGCGTACCGCCTCCGGCACCGCCGGGCTGTACGACACGTCGAACATGCCCACCGTGATCACGTCCGCGCCGGCCTGCTGGAGGGCGACGATCATGGCGGTCAGCTCCGCGTCGACACCGTCCGCGTCGTAGCGGGACCGGAAGGCGTCGTTGCCGCCGCACACCACCAGTGCCAGGTCCGGGCCGAACGCCAGAGCCGGGGCCAACTGGGTGGCGCGGACCTCGTGCGCGCGCAGCCCACTGCGGCCCAGATTGAGGTACGCCAGACCCGGGCGGGCGGCGTCCAGCTCGGTGGCGATCCGGTCGGCCCACTGCTGCGCGGAGTAGCCGGTGGTGGGTTCGCAACTGCCCTCGGCCACGCTGTCACCCAGCACGACGAAGCGGTGCCACCCGTGCCCGCGCAGTAGGGCGGCGCTCTCACCCTCTCGCAGGCAGTACGGATCCGTCGCTTCGGTCAACGTCGATGCCATGCCCCGCAGGCTAATCGAGTGCCCCGGGGCAGGACAGCGCCTCGCCGCTCCCACCACCTCGGGTGGGAGCGGCGAGGCGTCGCTCAAACGGTGCCGGCCGGCTTGTTGAACCAGCCGTGCAGGGTCACCACCACGTGCACGGTGCCGCTGCTGGCGTTCAGGATCCTGATCATGCCGGGCCGGCCGTCACCGAGCTGGCCGGTGTCCCGGCCGACCCTGGTCACCACCATCGTGGTGCGGGCGAGGTGACCGGCAGCGAAGTTCGACACCGACGTGTTGCCCACGACCGGCCCGCCCGGGTTGGTGTACGCGAACAGCCCGTCCTTCTCGACGGTGAGGAACCCGTTCGCGGTGGGGTGGACCGCCGTCACCGAGATGAGCGCGCCGTCCATCGCGTTCTCCGGAATGCCGAGGGCGGTGTTGAGGTTGAGGAACAGCTCGCCCTTCGCCTTGAGCGGGGCCCCGCCGTTGGCCCGGGTGTCCGCCACCGGGGTGGGCTCCGTGACCCGCAGATCCGCACCCTGGGTCGGGGATGCCGCGACGTAACCCTGCACCCTGATCACCAGGTGCACGGCCGGACCCCGGTTCACGAAGGTGACCTGACCCGCAGACGAGAGCTTGACCGAGAGACCCTGTGAGGTGAACCCGGCGACGTAGTCCATCACGCTGCTCGGGTCGGCGGCGCCACCCGTCGCGTACGCGCTGAGGTAGCCGCCGTGGGCGGCGTTGGCGACGACGACGTCGAGCAGTGCACTGGTCGCTCCGGCCGGGATGACGCCGCCGGTCAGGGTGAACGTGCGGCTGCCGTTGGTGGGGACGGTGCCGGTGGTGGTGCCGGTGCCGTCGCGGGTGTCCACCATGTGGGTGTGCTTCACCGCGACGAGGCCGCCGCCCCCGGTGTTGGTGAAGTAGCCGTGCACGTCGACGAGGATGTCCGTGCTGCCGCCCTGGTGGTACACCGAAAGCTTGCCGGTGGGTCCGACCTTGACCACCTGCGTGGTGGAGATCGTCTCGCCGGTGGAGGCGTTCAGTGAGGAGTTGGTCGGTCGGGGCGACCCCTGCGGGTACAGGGTCAGGTAGACGTCTTTGGTCGGCCTGATCGCCGTGACGTCCACCAGGACGGCGGTGACCCCGGTGGAGGGGACACCGCCGACCCCGAGCGCCTGGAAGTCGGTGGTGACCGCACCGGTACGCGGGCCCGTGGTGCCGCCGACGCCGCTGCGCGTGTCCAACAGAGCCCCGCCGGGATTGAGCGCCACGTAGCTGTTGCGGGTGTTCTGGGCGATCCAGGACCCGAGGTCGTCGACCCGGACCTCGGTGGCGGTGCGACGGGTCTCGGTCTCCGCGAGGCAGCCGCCCTGCCAGGAGCGGTCGTGCAGGGCGACCAGTTCGGGGGCGCCCGAGCCGACCCGCACCAGCGGGCCGCCGGCATCGCCCTTGCACAGGCTGGTGGCGGTGTCACTGCCGTCGACGGTGACGGTCGTGCCGACAGTGCTGGTGACGGTGAAGGCGCCGGCGTGCAGCTTGTCAGGCACCCACTCGCTGGCGGTACGGCCGAAGCCGGCGGCCATGAGCTGCTCGCCGGTCGTCGCCGCCGCGCCGAGGGAGATCGGCGTGACACCTGTCGCCGGTCGTTCGAGTTGGGCGAGCACCACGTTGCGAGAGGGGTGCGGCACCAGCGAGGTGACGCTCATGACGTGGCCCGCGGTGGCGGTCAGGTCCGTCCGTCCGACCGTGACGGTCGTCGGGCGCGTCGGTGGCCCCGCGACGACGGGTTGTCCCTCGCTGGTGAGGCACTCGGCGGTGGTGACCACCCAGGTGGGGTCGACCAGGGCGGCGGAGCAGGCCCCGAGGTCACTTTGGATCTTGGCGGTGAACAGGTAGGTGCCCGAGGGCACCGGGCTGACACCGCTCACCGCCTGCGCGGTGGAACTGATGGTCGTGCCCGCGACGACGGTGACGGCGAGTAACGCCGCCCCCTTCGCCAGGCGAATGCGCGTGAGACGCATGTTCCTCTTCCCTGTCAGCTCGGTGGTGGCCGGTGACCCGGAGGCGCTCCGGGTCCCCTTCGACCACGTGGTTGGCCGGTGCGGCCGTGCGGCACCAGGACCCCCGTGAGGTCGAGGAATCGCCCGTTGTCAGGACGATAGCGGGCCCTACGGCGCGGTGCGGTCCCGTGAATCAGGCCAACGTGGACCAACCGCTTAATCCGTCAACCGGACTTCCGCCAGGTAGACGGAGGTCCGCTCTTCGTGCGAGGAGTAGTAGCTGACCCACAGCAGGTCGTCGTGCCAGACGAGGCCGGGATAGCTGGTGTCGCCGCCGGAGGGCAGGGCGACCAGTTCGGTCAGCTCACCCCGGTCCGGGTCGACGGAGCAGATCGCGGTGCGGACCTCGCCGTCGTGCAGCCGTACCCCGGCCAGCAGGCGACCGTCCGGCAGCCGCAGCAGCGCCGGCCCACCCACCTGGACGTCCAGGTCGGTCCAGCTCCAGTCCCGGTACGGCGGCAGTGCCCGACCGAGTTGCGCGGTGGCCTCGGGCCCGTCGCGGCGTAGCAGGCAGAAGGCGCTGCCGTCCGGGGTGAAGACGAGCCCCGACTCGTTGGGGTAGCCGCCCTCGTACAGCACCGGCACCCACGGTTGGAGGTCGACGCCGTCGGTGCTGCGGTAGAGCCGGGCGAACCGCGGCTCCCGGGTGGCGTAGCCGACGCCGTACATCGCGCCGTCGTGCCAGGCCGCCCGCCACACCCAGACACCTGGTTCTCCCACCGGGACCGGGTCGCCCCAGGCGCGCCCGTCGCCGGAGTGCCAGGTCACCGTCTGGAACGTCTTGGTGGTCTCACCGGTGGCCGCCGCCGCCAGCAGTTGCAGCCGACCGTCCGGCCGGGTGACGAAGCGCGGGTCGCGCAGGTCGACGCCGGCCTGCCGCAGGACGGCGGCGGACGTCCACGATCGCCCGTCGACCGACGTCAGCACCCGGATCACCCCGTCGTCGCTGAGATGGGTCCGTGCCTCACGGAAGGCGCAGAACCAGTTCCCGGCGTACCGGACGAGGTCGGTGAACGCGCTGTGCGGGGCGCTGTCGCCGATCCGGTGGACGGCGGCGACCTCGGCGGTGCTGCGGCGGGTCGGTGACGACGTCATGCGCGGTGGCCTCCTGGGGCGGGAGAGCGGGACGTGCCGGGGCGCCGACGCTAACGGCCCCGACCGACGCCCCCGCGGCCACCTGCCGAACTTCCGGCGAACACCGGTGGTGCGGCGGCGGTCTGTCGGGTTGACGTCGCACGGGCGCGAACGTCGGCGTGCTGAGGCGCGCCGGTGGCACCGGACGGCGAGGATGGACGGTGGCCGAGCCGCGCCGGACATCTCCGGGCCGACCCGGCGGGAGGGGTGACGAATGCTCGACTCGTTCCTCCAGGGCCTCGCGGCCAAGCTGGTCGAGGAGATCCTCAAGCGGTTGGCCGAGTGGCTGACGCCGAAGGCGCTGCGGTCGGTGCCGCACCGCGCCTCGCCGAACTGCCCCCGCGGCGGGTACGGCGTGCGCCGGTGGATGCGCGGCGGCATGTGGTTGTTCCTGCCGTCCGTGCTGGCCTTCGCGTGGGGCTTCGGGTTCACACTGCTCGGGGTGCCGGTGGTCGTCCTCACCGTGGTGGCCGTGGTGGTGCCGAACGGCGTCGGCGGGCTGTTGTCCGCTCTGCTCGCCGTGCTCGGGCTGCTGGTCCCGGTCACCCTGATGATCGTGGGCGCGTTCGGCCTCGCCCATTACCACAGCTACCCGCCGAAGTGGTGCGCCCGCTGTCACGGCAGGTGGCCGAGGCGCGGTCGCGACGAATACCTGCGGGCGTCGGCTCCGGTGGTGACCTGCGGTTGCGGTCAGCGGTTGCGAGTGCCCCGGACGGCCGCCGGGGCGCGCCTGCGCTGCCCCCGCTGCCGCTCCGAACACGCCGCCTCGGCCCCGGCCGGCTAGCCGCCGGTGGGCCCCTGGTTGGCGCGGTGGGCGGCGGCGAGCCGTTTCGGGGCGCGGGCGTACCACGCCTCGGTGACCACCTCGGTCAGCTCGGCCAGGCTGATCCGGTCGAGCTGGACCAGCACGGCCGGGTAGCCGTCGAGGTGCGCAGTGGTGAGGTAGGTCGACGGGTCGTCGGCGAGCAGGGCTTCCTTGACGCCGAGGTCGATCACCCGGACGCCGAGGAGAGGGCCGTCGGGGGCGGTGTCGCCGAGGGCGTCGAGGTCCGCGCGCCGCAGCGGTCGCTCCCAGACGAACATCTTGCCCCGGACCCGCCAGGCCGGCAGCCCGTCGTAGGACGGGCTTTCGGTGGTCTCCGGCAACGCGAGTGCGATCCGGCGTACGTCCTCCCAGCGGGGCATGGCCACACCGTACGGGCTCAGTGCGACACGGTGTGCGCGGTCGGCCGCCACCGGCAACCTCTTCGGGTCACCTCCGCGCCCGGTCGTCCTCGGTGGTCGCGGCGGGGGTGGGGCGCGACGGTGTGGTCATCCGCGCCAGCAGGGGAGACGCGGTGACCAGCAGGCAGAACACGGCCATCAGCAGCAGTGCCGGGGTGAGGTCGAGCGCGTCCACCGACCAGCCGCCGAGCAGCGCGCCGACCGGCAACCCGACGAAGGCCAACGACCCGGCGATGCCGATCACCCGGGTCTGCAACTCCGCCGGCACCCGCTCGTAGAGCGCCACCCCGAGCAGCGGGTTGACCGCCGCGATGCCGATCCCGGACAGGAAGGTCACGACGAGCACCACCGGCAGGTCGTCGCTGACCGCCAGGGCGACCAGCCGGGGTGTGCCGGCGATCAGGGCGCCGACCAGGAACGTCAACCGACGGGGCAGCCTCGGCCCGAGCGCGGTGAAGACCACGTTGCCCAGCAGCGCGCCCGCCGAGAACGCCGCCAGCACCAGTCCCAGCCCACTCGGCCCGTGCAGCTCCCGGGCTACCCAGACCGGGATGTACACCGCCACGCTGGCGTTGGCCACCATGTTCAGCGCCGAGACGACCACCAGCATGCCGAGCAGCGGCCGGTCCCGACCCAGGTAGCCGAACCCGCCGCGCAGCGCACGCAGGTAGTTCTCCGGCGGGCCTGGTGGCGACGGGGTGCCCGGCGGACGGACCAGAACGCCGATCAGCAGCGCGCAGACGGCGAAGGTGGCCGCGTCGATGAGGATCGCCTCGGTCACCCCGAACACGGCGATCAACACACCGCCCACGGCGGCGCCGAACAGGGTCACCACCCGGCTCAGCCCGTCGTACGCCGAGGTCAGCCGGATCAGCGGCACCCCGGCGGCCTCGGCGACCGGTCGGAACATCACGTGCTTCACCCGGTCCCCGATGCCGCGCAGCGCGCCGGCCACCGCCACCAGGACCACCAGCGGCGCGAAGCCCAGCCACGGGGTCAGCGCGACGACCACCATGGCCACCGCGCTGCCCGCGTCGCAAAGGATCGACGTGCGGCGCAGACCGAACCGGTCCGCCCACGGCGTGCCCAACGCGCTGGACAGCAGGTACGGCAGGGTCTCGGCGAACGCGACCAGGCCCATCTTGGTCGGGCTGCCGGTGCTGACCAGCACCAGCCACGGGATCGTCACCACCGAGATGCGGGTGCCCAGGTTGGAGATCAGGTCCGCGCCGACCAGGACGACCAGTTGCCGGCGGGGCGTCACGCCCCGACCGCCGCCGCCCGCCGCGCCGCGTACCGCTCACGCAGCGCCCGTTTGTCCACCTTCACCGACCGGTTCACCGGCAACCGGTCGACGAACTCGACAGCGGCCGGCGCCCACATCTCGTTGAGTTCGGCGGTCACCAGGTCGATCAGCTCCGCCCCGGTCACCGTCGCGCCCGGGGCGCGCACCACGTACGCGTACGGCACCTCGCCGACCGTGTCGTCCGGTACGCCGATCACCGCGGCGGCGCGTACCTGGGGGTGCCCGGCCAGCACGTCCTCGATCGGGCGGCAGAAGATCGCCCAGTTCCGCCGGTGCGTGACGATCATGTCGTGTGCCCGGTCGACCAGGTAGAGGTAGCCGTCGTCGTCCAGGTGACCGATGTCGCGGGTACGCACCCAGCCGTCGACGAGCGTCTGCGCGGTCAGCTCCGGCTGGCCGTGGTAGCCGGCGAAGCTCAGCCGGGTGTGCACCCACACCTCACCGTCGTGTCCGCTGGGCAGCACCGCGCCGTCGTCGTCGCGGATCTCGATCCGCACGTCACCGTAGGGGCGGCCACAGGATTGCAGCCGCTGCGGGTGTTCCGGGTCGTCGGTCAACCCGGGCAGCGCGGTGATCACGACGGCTTCGCTGAGGCCGTACACGATGCGCAGCACCGGGCCGAACCGCGCGATGGCCTGGCGCAGCCGGGCGGGCGCGGCAGGCCCGGCGCCCACGTTGAACATGAACATCGCGGAGAAGTCCGCACCGACCAGCGCCGGGTGGTCCAGCACCTCGTAGAGCATCGGCGGGGTGACGAAGGTGGAGTTGATCCGCTCCCGCTGCACGGTGTCCACGAAGGCCACCGGGTCCCAGTCGTCGCGCAGGAACAGCACCCCACCGGTGAACAGGTTGAACAGGGTGGTGATCTGCCCGCTGGCCAGCCACATCGGTGAGTGCGACAGGTGCCGCAGCAGCGGGAAGCCGGCGGCGCGGAAGTCGGCGGCCAGGGTGAGGATCTGGGCGTAGAAGCTCTCCCGGTGGTGCACCAGTTTGGGGCTGCCGGTCGTGCCGCTGGTCTGCAGGAACGACTCCGGCGCCGCCCCGGGCGCCGGCAGCTCCGCGACCTCGGCGGGCGCAGTGAGGTCCGGGCCGGCGCCGCCCGCGCCCAGGCAGCACACCGGCGTGTCGGGCAGCGCGGCGGCCAGGTCCGGCCCGAGGCTGGCCGAATCCCGGGCGTCGTAGACCAGGGCGCCCGGGCGGGCCAGGCGGATGAACTCGTCGACCTCCCGGCGGGACGTGACCGGGGCGACCCACATCGTCCGGCAGCCGATCAGGTGCAGGGCGAGCTGGAGCAACGGACCCTCGACCGCGTTCGCGGCGGTCACCAGCACCGCCGCACCCGGGCGTACGCCGTGCCGGGTGAGCGTCGCGGCCATCGACCGCACCAGCGCGGCGGCCTCGGTGTAGCTGAGGCGGCGGCCCCCTCCGACCAGCGCCTCCCGGTCACCGAATTCGGTGAAGAGATCCAGAGCCCTGTCCACGTAGGTCGTCGTGTGACCGGGTTCGTCAGTCATCCGGCAGCCCCCTCCCGAGACAGCGGCGCGCCCGGTGACGACGCGACGGTGGCGCGCGCTCCGGTGGGCCCGCCGCCTGCGAGCCTAGGCCGGTAACGGCTGGTCGGAACCGTGCCGACGGGCGGTCCGACAGGCCCGGCGGACATTTGATCGCGTCGATCAGGTTGATTGACGCCCGTCAGCGGCGGCGGCTAGGTTTCTGGACCATCGTCCAGGCGGGAGCCGTCAGCGGACGGCCCTGGGCTGCCACACGATGGAGGTTCCATGTCGACCCCGAAGAGATGGCATGTCGTCGCCGCCGCGGCTGCGTTACTGGTCACCGGAGCACCCGCCGTCGTCGCCAGCGCCGGCCCATCCGGGACCGCCGCCGGCCGGCCCGACCGTTTCGAATGGGCGGGTAGCTGGGCTACGGCGGTCACCCGCGGAAACTCCGTCGGGCTGACCAACACCGGCCTCAACGACCAGAGCGTCCGGATGGTCGTGCACGTCTCGGTGGGCGGCCCGGCACTGCGGGTCCGCCTGAGCAACCTCTACGGCGAGCAGGCGGTCACCGTCGGCCGGGCCACCGTCGCCCGACCCAACACCGCCACCGCCGACGACCTCTCCGACATCGACCCGGCCTCGCTGCGCCCGCTGACCTTCACCGGCGCCGCCTCGGCGACCATGAACCGGGGCGCCGAGCTGCTCAGCGACCCGTTGGCGTTCCCGGTCGCGGACGACAGCGACCTGGTGGTCACGCTGCACTTCCCGACGCCGACCGGCCCGACCACCTTCCACGGGCAGTCCCAGCAGGCCAACTTCATCGGCGCCGGCGACCTGACCGGGGCCGCCGAGGGCAGCGGGTTCACCACCCGCCCCACCTGCTGCTGGTTCTTCCTCTCCGGCGTCGACGTGCAGCGCAAGGCGACCCCGGGCGCGCTGGTGGTGCTCAGCGACTCCATCGGCGACGGCAACGGCAGCACCGTCAACGCCAACCGGCGCTGGCCCGACCTGCTGTCCGACCGGCTGCTCGCCGCCCGACCGGACGCGCGCACCCCCGGTGTGCTCAACCTCAGCCTGGCCGGCAACCGCCTCAACCACGAGGGCACCGAGCCGGGCGACGGCAACTACCCCGGCTACTACCAGCTCGGCCCGAACGCGGCGGCCCGCCTCAACGAGGACGTCTTTCCCCAGACCGGGGTGCGCACCGTCGTCACCCACCTGGGCATCAACGACATCTGGATGTCCAACGACTCACCCGAGGCGATCATCGCCACCCTTCGTCAGATCAACCAGCAGGTCCAGCAGCGCGGGCTGACCAGTCTGGTGGCGACGCTGACCCCGTACGAGGGGCACGGGGCGCCCGGCGTGTGGACCGCGCAGAAGGAGGCCACCCGCCAGGCGGTCAACACGTACCTGCGGGGCAGCCGGGAGTTCGACGGGCTGCTCGACTTCGACCGGGTGCTGCGCGACCCGGCCCGGCCCAGCGCGCTGCTGCCCGCGTACGACTCGGGTGACCACATCCACCCGAACGACGCCGGCAACCAGGCCCTCGCCGACGCGGTGCCGCTGCGGCTGCTGAATCTGTGACACCGGTCGGGGGCGGCGGGCGATCCTCGCCGCCCCCGGCATCGACATCCTGGGGAGGAGATGCGTCGTGACGGTGCAGGAATTGCTCACCGGCCTGTACAGCGAAGAGGGCCGACAGGATCCCTATCCGTGGTATGCCGGGCTGCACCGGCTCGGCCCGGTCAGCGCGGTGCCGCCCCGCGCCGAGCACAAGACGGTGGCGGCGGTGGCGGTCGGCTACGACGTGATCGACGAGGTGTTACGCGACCCGGAGTGGACCAAGCAGCCGCCGCCGGGCTGGCAGGAACAGGAGATCCTGCGCACCTTCCAGACCTCGATGATGTTCGTGAACCCACCCGACCACACCCGAATGCGGCACGTGTTCTCCCGCACCTTCACCCCGCGTCGGCTGGGCGCGCTGGAACCGGTGATCCTGCGGGTCGTCGACGATCTGCTGGACCGGATGGCCGACGCCGGCGACGGCGTGGTGGACTTCGTGGCGGATTTCGCGTACCCGATCCCGGCGCTGGTGATGGCCGAGTTCATCGGCATCCCGGCGGGGGATCTGGCCTGGTACCGCGAGCGGGTGGACTGGATCGACGAGTTCCTCGACGTCGCCGGGAAGACGCCGCAGCGGCTGGCCGCCGCCAACACCGCGGCGCAGGAGCTGCGGGCGTTCTACCGGGAGCTGCTGGCGCACCGCCGCAGGGTGCCCGGGGACGACCTGCTCAGCGGCCTGGTGGAGGCCGTCGACTCGGGTGAGGTGGAGCTGACCGAGGACGAGTTGATCAGCAATCTGATCGTGCTGTTCAACGCCAGCTTCGTCACCACCGTCTACATGTTCAGCAACGGCCTGCCGCTGCTGCTGGCCCACCCGGAGACGGTCGCCGCGCTGCCCACCGACGACACGCTGACCCAGGGCTGCGTCGACGAGGTGCTGCGGTTGGCCAGCCCGGTGCACTTCCTGGCCCGGGCCGCGCCGAGCGACACCGAACTGGGCGGTGTGCCGGTCGCCCGGGACGACAACGTGCTGATCATCATCGGGGCGGCCAACCGGGACCCCGCACGCTTCCCGGATCCGGACGTCTTCGACCCGACCCGACCCGGCCCGCCGTCGCTGGCCTTCGGGGTGGGGCTGCACTTCTGCCTCGGCGCGGCGGTGTCCCGGTTGGAGGGACGGCTCGCGCTGCCCCGACTGTTCGCCCGTTTCCCGAGGCTGACCGTCACCGAGACGCCCACGTACAGCGGCAGTCTGTTCCTGCGCGGCATCGACAAGCTGCTCGTCAGCACCGGCGGATAGGAGCGACATGACCCCGCACCCGGAGGTGGCGGCGTACCGGTCGGCCCGCGCCGCGGCCGGCACCCCGCCGCTGTACACGCAGACCCTTGCCGAGGCCCGCGCCGCGGACCTGGCCGCGATCCGCGCCGGCACCGGCGCGGTCGAGCCGGTGTCCGAGGTACGCGACGAGCGCATCGCCGGCCCGGCCGGTGAGCTGCCCCTGCGGGTGTACCGGCCGACCGGGTCGGGTCCACTACCCACCCTGCTGTACTTCTTCGGCGGCGGCTGGACGCTCGGCAGCATCGACACCGCCGACGGCATCTGCCGGCGACTGGCCAACGCCGTGCCGTGTCAGGTGATCACAGTCGGCTACCGGCTCGCCCCGGAGCACCCCTTCCCGGCGGCGGTGCACGACTGCCACGCGGCCACCCGCTGGGTCGCCGAGCACGCCGGCCGGCTCGGCGTGGACCGGGACCGGCTGGCGGTGGGCGGGGACAGCGCCGGCGGGAACCTGGCCGCCGCTGTCACCCTGCTCTGCCGCACCGACGGGCCGTCCCTCGCCGCGCAACTGCTGGTCTACCCGAACACCGACCAGACCGGCGAGCCGGCCGGCCCCACCGAGGACGACGATCCGACGCTGTTCAACAGCCGGTCGGTGGCCTGGTACCGGACGCACTACCTGGCCGACCCGGCACACGCCGGGGACCCGCTCGCGTCGCCGCTGCTCGCCGACGACCTGACCGGTCTGCCCCCGGCGTTGGTGGTCACCGCCGAGGTGGACCCGCTCTGCGCACAGGGGCAGCGGTACGCGCAGCGGCTGGACGCCGCCGGTGTGCCCACCCGGCTGGCGCACTACCCGGGGATGATCCACGGTTTCTTCGCCATGCCGGGTGTCTTCACCGACGGCCGGCGGGCGCAGGCGGGCGCGGCGGCGTTCCTGCGGGAACGGTTCGGGCTGCCGCCCGAGCGCGACGAGCTGCCGCAGGCTCCGACCGGCGCGGCGGTTCCCGGTGACTGAGCCGCTGCTCACCGACGTGGCGGCCGGTGAGCCGCTGCCGACCGACGTGGCGGCCAATGAGCCGCTGCCGATCGACCCGGCGGCCGTGTCGCTCGCCGACTACGCCGAGTGGGCCCGGACGGTGTTACCGCAGGACGTCTGGGACTACGTCGACGGCGGCAGCGCCACCGAGGTGACCCTCGCGGCCAACCGGGTCGCCCTGGACCGGGTCGCCGTGCTGCCCCGGGTGCTGCGTGGGGTGCACACCGTCGACCTGCGCACCCGGCTGCTCGGCCGCCCGTACGCCATGCCGGTCGGGGTGGCGCCGATGGCGTACCAGCGGCTGGTGCACCCGGACGGGGAGCTGGGCCTCGCCTCGGCGGCCCGCGCGGCCGGGATTCCCTACCTGGCGAGCACGCTGGGCAGCACACCCGTCGAACAGGTCACCGCCACCGGCGCGGACGTCTGGTTCCAGCTCTACTGGCTGCGCGACCGGGCCCTCGTCCGCGACCTGCTGGCCCGGGTCGTGGCAGCCGGTTGCCGGGCGTTGGTGGTCACCGTGGACGTCCCGGTGCTCGGCCGGCGCCCCCGCGACCTGCGCAACGCGTTCCGGCTGCCGCCCGACGTGGTGGCCGCCAACCTGCCCGACGGTCGCGACGCCCTGGCGCACTCCGGTGCCCCCGGAGTGTCCGCGATCGCCACGCACACCGCCTCCTCGTTCGCGCCGGCACTGCGCTGGACGGACCTGGCCTGGCTGCGCGAGCAGGTCGACCTGCCGCTGGTGGTCAAG
The DNA here is from genome assembly GCF_029626145.1 of Micromonospora sp. WMMD961. Lineage (NCBI taxonomy): Bacteria > Bacillati > Actinomycetota > Actinomycetes > Micromonosporales > Micromonosporaceae > Micromonospora > Micromonospora sp. WMMD961. Next base: position 3,977,313 of record NZ_JARUBJ010000002.1, on the reverse strand, counting down.
GGGGTGCTGGATCCGCGGGACGCGGTGGAGGCGGTCCGGGTCGGCGCGGACGCGGTGGTGGTGTCCAACCACGGCGGCCGGCAACTCGACGGCTCCCCGGCCAGCGTCACCATGTTGCCGGAGGTCGTCGACGCGGTCGGTGACGACTGTCAGGTGCTGCTGGACAGCGGCATCCGCGGTGGCACCGACGTGCTGCGGGCGCTCGCGCTGGGCGCCGCCGGGGTGCTGCTCGGCCGGCCGCTGCTCTGGGCGCTGGCCGCCGGTGGCGAACGCGGCGCACGGGACGCGTTGGCGCTGCTCGCCGCCGAGCTGACCGACGCGCTCACCCTGGCCGGCTGCGCCGACCCGGCGGCGGCGGCCGAGCTGCGCACGCTCGGTGCGGGCTGAGCGGTGACCGCCACCGAACCGGTCGACCTGACCGTCGCCGACCTGCACCCTGCGCTGGGCGACCCGGCGCTGACCTCGATGAACTTCCTCAACGAGGTGTCCGAGCGCTATCCGGCGGCGGTGTCGCTGGCGGCCGGGCGACCGTACGAGGAGTTCTTCGACGTCGCGGCGGTGCACCGGCACCTGGACACGTTCCACCGGCACCTCACCGACGACCTGGGTCACCCGCCCGAGCAGGCCCGGCGGCTGCTGCTGCAGTACGGCCGGACCAAGGGCATCGTGCACCACCTGGTTGCCCGCAACCTCGCGGTGGACGAGGGGATCACCGTCGACCCGGAGGCCGTCGTGGTGACGGTCGGCTGCCAGGAGGCGATGTTCCTGGTGCTGCGGGCGCTGCGGACCGGCCCGGCGGACGTGCTGCTCGCGGTCGCCCCGACCTACGTCGGGCTGACCGGGGCGGCCCGACTGGTGGACCTGCCGGTGTGGCCGGTGGCCGGTGGCCCGTCCGGCGTGGACCCGGCCGACCTGGCGGCCCAGGCGCGCCGGGCCCGGGCGGCGGGGCTGCGGCCGCGCGCCTGTTACCTGATGCCGGACTTCGCCAACCCGTCCGGGGTCAGCATCTCCGCGGAGGACCGGCGGCGGTTGCTCACCGTGGCCGCCGAGGAGGACCTGCTGCTGCTGGAGGACAACCCGTACGGGCTGTTCCACAGCGACGACGGGCCGCGCCTGCCCACCCTCAAGGCGTTGGACACCGAGCGGCGGGTCGTCTACCTCGGTTCGTTCGCGAAGACCGTCCTGCCGGGCGCCCGGGTCGGTTACGTGGTCGCCGACCAGCGGGTGGCCGGCCCGGACGGCCGGGTCGGCCCGCTCGCGGACCAGCTCGCCATGATCAAGAGCATGGTCACCGTGAACACGTCACCGATCGCGCAGGCGGTGATCGGTGGCCGGCTGCTGGAGAACGGGTGCAGCCTGGTGGCGGCGAACACCCGGGAGCGCTGCGCGTACACCCGGAATCTGCGCCACCTGGTGACCGGGCTGCGCCGACGGTTCCCGGCCGGGACGGACGGGCCGGCGGCGGTGCGCTGGACGGTGCCGGCCGGCGGGTTCTTCGTGGTGGTGACGGTGCCGTTCCCGGTCGACGACGCGCTGCTGGACCGCTCGGCGCGCGACTACGGGGTGCTGTGGACGCCGATGGCGCACTTCTACGACGACACCGCGCCGGTGTGCGCGCTGCGGCTGTCGGTCAGCGCGGTGACGCCGCCGCAGATCGACGTCGGGCTGGATCGCCTCGCGGCGCTGATCACCGACGAGCTGGACCGTCGGGCGGGTTGACACACCGCGTTCATCGGATGGCAATGCGCGACGACCCGCGTACCGCTGTCCTGGGTGGACGGTCATAATAGGCCGCATGGTTGCCTGGGAGTACGCCCTGCTCGTCCGCCGCTATCAGGGACAGGGCCGCAATTTCCATGTCTCGTTCGTCTGGTACGCGCCGGACGGGTCCCGTAAGGACATCACCGCCTTCGGGGACACCGCCATCGCGCACCTCAACCGGGCCGGCCGGGAGGGGTGGGAGCTCGTCTCCGCCGCCGAAGACGTCAACAACGTCCAGGGCAGCACCGAGGTCCACCGCTACCACCTGAAGCGCCCGATGGCCTGACGGTCGCACCCCCGCGTCGATCATGGAGTTGTGGTGGTGGGCGAAGGCCGCGCACCAGCCCGGACCGGGCACCACAACTCCATGATCGACGGGAGTGGCGGCTAGGCCAGGTCGATGCCGGGGTAGAGCGGGTGCGGGGCCAGCAGGTCGGTGGCCTGGCGGGCGACCTTGTCAGCCAGCGCCGGGTCGAGGGTGTACTTCGCCTTCGACGGGGTGCCGTCGGCGTTGGCGCCGGCGGTGGTCTGCGTGAGCACGGTGTGGATCAGCTCCGCGGTCTGGTCCATCTCGGCGGTGCCCAGCCCCCGGGTGGTCAGCGCCGGGGTGCCGATCCGGATGCCGGACGTGTACCACGCCCCGTTCGGGTCCTGCGGGACCGAGTTGCGGTTGGTGACGATGCCGGAATCCAGCAGCGCCTGCTCGGCCTGCCGGCCGGTCAGCCCGTAGCCGGACACGTCGATCAGCACGAGGTGGTTGTCGGTGCCGCCGGTGACCAGCTTCGCGCCCCGGCGCAACAGCCCCTCCGCGAGCGCCTGCGCGTTGTCCACGATCCGCTGGGCGTAGTCGGCGAAGTCGGGGCGGCGGGCCTCCGCCAGGGCGACCGCCTTGGCCGCCATCACGTGCGGCAGCGGACCGCCGAGCACCATCGGGCAGCCCCGGTCCACCTGGTCGGCCAGCTCCGGCTGGCAGAGCACCATGCCACCGCGAGGACCGCGCAGCGACTTGTGGGTGGTGGTCGTGACGATGTGCGCGTGCGGCACCGGGTCGAAGTCGCCGGTGAACACCTTGCCGGCCACCAGGCCGGCGAAGTGCGCCATGTCGACCATGAAGGTCGCGCCGACCGAGTCGGCGATCTCCCGCAGGATCCGGAAGTTCACCTTCCGCGGGTACGCCGAGTAGCCACCGACCAGGATCAGCGGCTTGAACTCGCGGGCCGCCTCTGCCACCCGGTCGTAGTCGATCAGGCCGGTCGCCGGGTCCGTGCCGTAACTGCGCTGGTCGAACATCTTGCCCGAGATGTTCGGCCGGAAGCCGTGCGTGAGGTGACCGCCCGCGTCCAACGACATGCCGAGCATCCGCTGGTTGCCCAGCTCGCGGCGCAGCGCGAACCAGTCGGCCTCGGTGAGGTCGTTGACCTGCCGGACCTGCGCCTTCTTCAGCGCGGGGGACTCCACCCGGTCGGCCAACACCGCCCAGAACGCGACCAGGTTGGCGTCGATGCCCGAGTGCGGCTGCACGTACGCGTGCGCCGCGCCGAACAGCTCCCGGGCGTGCTCGGCGGCGAGCGCCTCGACGGTGTCCACGTTCTGGCAACCGGCGTAGAAGCGACGGCCGACGGTGCCCTCGGCGTACTTGTCGCTGAACCAGTTGCCCATGGCCAGCAGGGTCGCCGGGGAGGCGTAGTTCTCGCTGGCGATGAGCTTCAGCGACTCCCGCTGGTCGGTCAGCTCGGCGCCGATGGCGTCGGCCACCCGTGGCTCGACGGCCCGGATCACCTCGAGGGCGCTTCGGAATGCGGTGGACTCGGCGTTGCGCGACATACGACCTCCAACAGGCGTGCGGGAAGGCCCAGGCGCTCGGCAAACGTCCTCGTGACGGGGCCGCTCCCCGATGGTTCTCCATCCCCACGCGCCAGTAACGGCCCGGGCCGATCCTACCGGGCCAGCCGGGGCCGTCCCGGGCGACCTCCGCGACGCCACCCACCGAGGTACGCCGAAGGCCCGGCTCGACGCCGGGCCCTCGGTGCGTGTGCGTGGCTCAGGCGGTCATCGCGTCCATCGCCTTCTTGATCGCCTTCGGCTCGGTGGGGGTACGCGGGGCGTCCGCTCGCAGCGCGATCATCTTCTCGCCGATCTCCTGGAGCTGCTTACGCCCCAGCGCGTCGCGGACCTTCGGGAACCACTCCTCCTCTTCCTCCTCGACGTGGTGGGTGACGTTCTCGATGAGGACGGTGGTCTTGGCGTTGAAGCGCTCGTCGGAGGCGTCCATGCTGGCCAGCTCGGCGCAGAGCACGTCGGCGACGTGGTGCTCCTCGTACGACTCGAGGATGTCGTCCTCCAGGTCGGGCAGCAGCCGGCGGACCTCCGGGTACATCACCTCGTTCTCGAGGTAGGTGTGCACGGTGAGGGCTTCGAGGATCTGGTTCACCAGCTTCTGCCGCTTGCTCGCCGGCCCCTCCTCGGCATCCTGGAAGGCCTTGAACAGTCGGCGCATTTCCTTGTGGTCCTCTTTGAGCAGGACGATCGCATCGGTCGACACGGGCATGACCTCCCTGGATCTCGGCTGGTGTGATTCCGGTACCCAGCAGGTCAAATACGGAAACGGCCGATATCGGCTGATCAGACCATGGACAGCGTGCCGGGGATCTCGTCGAGCAGTTCCCGGGCGAGGAAGCCGATCCGGCCGTACCGGGGGATCAGCCGTTGACCGCTCACCGCGTGCGCGAACGACCCCCAGCAGGCGGCCTGCGCCGGATCCGCCCCCCGGGACAGCAGCCCCGCCAACAACCCGGCGAGCACGTCGCCGCTGCCGGAGGTGCCCAGCCCGGCGTCACCGCTCTCCTCCCGCCAACCCCGCCCGTCCGGGGCGGCCACGTGCCCGTACAGCGACACGACCGCCTCGTAGCGGGCGGCCAGCTCGGCCGCCTCGGCGTCCAGGTCGTCGCCCGGGTCCCGCCCGAGCAGGTGCCCCGCCTCGGTGACGTTGGGCGTGAGGACGACGGGCCGGCCCGAGCCGACCAGCAGGTCCGGCGCGTGGCTCAGCGCGCCGAGCGCGTACGCGTCGAGCACCAGCGACGTTTCCGGGCGGGCCGCGTCCAGGACCAGGCTCAGCAGGCGGTTGGTCTCGTCGATCGCCTTCAGCCCGGGGCCGATGGCCACCACGTCGGCCCGGGCGACCAGCTCACCGAGCTGACCGTCCCGATCGGCGGCGACCGCGCCGTCAACGGTCTCCGGCAACCCGACCACGAGCGCCTCGGGCACCTGGATGCTCAGCGTGGCGGCGGTGGACTCGGCGGCGGCGAGCTGGAGCACCCCGGCACCGGCGCGCAGCGCGGCCACCCCGGCGAGGAGCACCGCGCCGGGGGTGAAGCGGGAGCCGCCGACGACCAGGACGGTGCCGCGGCTCTCCTTGCCCCCGGCCGGCACCGGCAGCGCCCAGTCCCGCAGCAGCCCCGGCGTGATCACCTTCACCTCAGACCGGCTCGGCATGGATCTCGTCCTCCCTGGTCGGCTGTGCGCCCTGTCGGTGCAGGTGGCCGACCTCGTTGAACCCGCCCAGCGTCAGCCGACCCTGCGCGTCGGCGGACCAGTCGGTGATGGAGCAGTTGGCGATCACATGCTCACGGGTCAGCGCCATCAGGTCCGCCTCGGTCAGCCCCTCCACCAGATAGCGCAGCAGAAAGACCAGCGCGTCGTGACCGAAGAGCAGGACACGCTGACCCTCGTGGTCCCGGCGCAGGTCGCCGAGGAGGGTCCGCAGCCGCAGCGCCACGTCGGTCCAGGACTCGCCGCCCGGTGGCCGGTAGTAGAACTTGCCGAGCCGCGCCCGGCGCTCCGCCTCGTCCGGATACCGACGACGCACCCCGTGCCCGGTCAGGCCGTCGAGGATGCCCAGCTCCCGGTCGCGCAGCCGCTCGTCCCGGCTGACCGGCACCCCCGTGCCGTGCAGCGCCAGCTCGGAGGTCGCGACCGCGCGCAGGTACGGCGAGACCACCGCCACGTCCGGACGGCGGTCCGGGGGCAGCTCGGCCAGCCAACGGCCGGTGGCCCGGGCCTGCTCCGCACCGGTGGGGGAGAGCGGCACGTCGGCGTCGCGGTGACTGAGCCCGATCAGCTCCTCGCCGGACGCCTCGGCATGGGTGGCCGCCACGTTCGCGGTGCTCTCACCGTGTCTGATGATCCAGAGCGTCGCCAGTTCCGCCATGCCGACCCCCTACCCGGGCGCCGACGGCGGTAACCGTGCTCGCTCAGCCCCGCCGTTGCAGCAGCGCGACGGTCAGCCCGGTCACGTGGGTCACCCGGACCACGTCATAGCGCTCGGTGAGCGCCGCGGCCTGCTTCTTCGACAGTCCGCTCAGCGGCGCGTCGGTGATCGTCGGCAGCAGCACCCAGATCCGCGGCTCGTCCCGCAGACACTTCGCCGGGTTGGCGCAGTCCGTGGCGAACAGCTCGTTGCTCTTGGCTGCCGATCGCTGCTGGAAGACGTTGCGCGGCGAGACGTCCGCCGGGAGGTAGTAACGCACCCCGGGTCCGTGCATCCACCACCAGGGGCCGCCTGCGGCGAGGCCGTCGCCGGGCTGGTAACCCGCCTCGATGACCCGGGCGGCCTGTGAGTAGGAGAACGGCTCGAACGCCCGGGCCTGCGGATAGGTGTACCAGCTGTGCGAGTACTCGCCGCGCATGGCGAGCTGCCCCGGCACGGACAGGGCGGCGACCACGACGAGCGCCACCGCGACCAGCGGGGGACGACGCAGCGCGGCGAGCCCCGCGCCGGCGAGCACCGCCCAGGCCGGCATCAGGAACAGCAGGTACTTGGAGAAGAAGTAGTTGATGTCGCCGGTGGCGGCCACCAGGATCACCGGTACCGGCAGCGCGGCGATCAGCACCGCGCTCAGCGTCCGGGTCAGCGTGTCGCGGCGCAGGTGGGTCAGCAGACCCACCACGGCCAGCGCGGTCACCGCGACGGCGATCAACGTCGAGCCGTAGACCTGCTCCCAGACCGTCCAGGGTGAGCTGTCCGGGATCCAGCTGATCTGTCGGCCCGCCTGCTTCATCCCGCGCAGGATCACCGGCGCGGCGATGCCCGCCCCGGCGGCGGTGGCGATCGTGAACCAGGCCAGCGACCACCAGCGGCGCTCCCGCCAGCAGTGGATCAGGACGGCCACCCCGTGCCCGAGCAGCATGGTCAGCGCGACGACGTTCACCAGGCCGGTGCCGGCCACCGCGAGCGCGTACGCCGCCCACCGCAGGACCCCCGGCCGGTCCAGCGCGCGGAGCAGGAACAGCGTGGCGGCGGCGGCGCCGAGGACGACGAACGCGTACGAACGGGTCTCCTGCCCGAATCGGGTGACAGTGGGCAGCAGGGCGAAGACGAACCCCGCGGCGACACCCGTCCGGTGGTCGAACAGCCGCCGTCCGGCCAGCGCCACGCACGCGGTGGCCAGGACCATCGCCAGCGCCGACGGCAGGCGCACCGCGGCCGGCCCGGTGCCGAACAACATCGTCCAGCCGTGCATGAAGAGGTAGTAGGCCCCGTGCACCGCGTCGACGTTCGCCAGCATGCCCAGGATCTGCCGGGTGGAACGGGTCGCCACGTCGATGGTGACCAACTCGTCGTGCCACATCTCCGGACTGCCGAGTCGCCAGCCGACCGCGAGCGCGGCGAACGCCGTCGGCCAGAACCAGACGCTCAGCGCCAACTGGCGGGCGAGCCGCCGAGGCCGAGGGGTGGGCACGATGGCCGACGGGGGCGGGCCCCCGGCGTTGGTCTGCGCGGGCTGCGCGTCCGTGGCGACGGCGCGGTCTGACATCGGCGTCCGATCCGGGGGGCGGGCGGTACGGGGCGCGACGATGATAGCGCTCGCCCGCGTCGGCGTCGGACCGTCGTCGGTGTGGTCGCGGTGTCCGGTTCGGCGGTGCTCGATCGTGCGTGGGAGCCTGATAATGTGGCCGCGCCTGTCGAGCACCACCACCACGCACAGTTAGGTTTGCCGACCTGATGATTGTCGACATCATGCTGCCGTACTACGGAAGTGTGCCTCTCATGCAGGCGGCGGTGCGCAGCGTGATGGCGCAGAGTGACCCCGGTTGGCGCCTCACCGTGGTCGACGACGGCACCGAGCCGGGGGTGCCCGAGTGGTTCGCCGGCATCGACGACGAGCGGGTCCGCTACCAGCGCAACGAGCGCAACCTCGGGGTCACCGGCAACTACCGCAAGTGCGTCGGCCTCGCCGAGCACGAGTACCTGGTGATGATGGGCACTGACGACATCATGCACCCCAACTACGTCGCCACCGTCCGATCGGTGATCGAGCAGTACCCGGGCGTCTGCATGATCCAGCCGGGCGTCGAGGTCATCGACGCCGACGGCACCGTGGTCAACACCATGGTCGACGAGGCCAAGCGGCGGCTCTACGCCCCCCGGGTCGACTCCCGCGAGCTGATGGGGGGTGAGGACCTGGCGGCCAGCCTGCTGCGCGGCTGCTGGTTCTACTTCCCGTCGATCTGTTGGCGCACGGACGCGCTCAAGGCCGTCGACTTCCGCGACGAGTTCCAGGTCATCCAGGACCTGGCCCTGGTGATCGACCTGGTCCAGCGGGGCGAGCAGATGGCCGTCGACAGCACCCTCTGCTTCCAGTACCGGCGGCACGCGGTCAGCAAGTCCGCCGCCGACGCGGTCAACGGCTCCCGGTTCACCGAGGCGCGGGCGTACTTCGTCGATGTCGCGCGGCGGATGGACGAGCACGGCTGGCCCCGGGCGGCGCGGGCGGCCCGCCACTACACCTCGTCGCGGCTGCACGCCATCACCCTCCTGCCGACGGCGGTCCTCTCGGGCAAGATGGCCGGCGTACGCAGCCTGTCCCGGCACGCGTTCGGGCCGGGCCGATGACCCACGACAGCCCGGGAGGCGCCATGACCATCGCTCCACGAGGCCCGGCGGACGACGCCGGGCAACCACTGCGGGTGACTGTCCTGGGCGGCACCGGCTTCCTTGGCGCACCGATCTGCCGGGCGCTGGCCGACCAGGGCCACACCGTGGTCGCCGTCGCGCGCACCCCGAAGGTCATCGGTGCGGGTGTGCAGGTCCGCGCACTGGACCTGGCCGCCGCCGACGTCGACGAGATCACCGAGATGCTGCGTGACCTCGACCCGCACGTGGTGATCAACGCGGCGGGCGGGATGTGGGGTCTGAGCGAGGCGCAGATGCTCGCGGTCAACGTCACGCTGGTCGAGCGACTGATCGAGGCTGCCGGCCGACTGCCGCGGCGGATCCGCGTGGTCCAGTTGGGCAGCGTGCACGAGTACGGGCTGGTCCCGGTGGACACCTCGATGCCCGAGCAGCTGCCCCCGGCGCCGGTGATGGCGTACGGCGAGTTCAAGCTGCGCTGCACCACCGCGCTCACCGAGGCGCACCGGCAGGGCCTGATCGAGGGTGTCACGCTGCGGGTCGGCAATGTCATCGGCGCCGGCCAGCCCGGGCACAGCCTGCTCGGCGTGGTCGCGGGTCGACTGCGCGACGCGCAGCGGGCCGGCGAGCGGGCCCGGCTGGAGTTGGCCCCGCTCGGCTCCCGGCGCGACTTCGTCGGCCTCAGTGACGTCGTCGCCGCCGTGCTGCTGGCCGTGACCCGCGCCGACGCGGCCGGCCGCGTGATCAACATCGGCCGGGGGGTGGCGGCCAGCGCACGTGATATGGTCCAGCTCCTCATCGACGTCAGCGAGGTCCCGACCGACCTGGTCGAGGCCGAGCGCACCGGCCCCGCCGAGACCACCTGGCAGCGCCTCGACGTCGGGCTGGCCGCCGAGCTGCTCGGCTGGTCGCCGAGCGACGATCTGCACACCGAGATGAAGCAGTTGTGGGAGCACGCCGGCGCCGAGGTGCCCGCCTGATGGTCGAGAGGTTCCTGGCCGCATGACTACCCCCGCCCTGGTCCGATCCCGTGGCACACTGGCCGATCTGCTCTCCGGCCGCAGCAACGGCATCGGGCTGATCCGACTCTGCCTCGCCGTCGGCGTCGTACTGTCGCACTCCAAGCCGCTCGGCTTCGGTGCCAACGACCTCGGCTACCACCTCACCGGTCGGCAGACCAATGTCGGCACCATGGCCGTCTACGGCTTCTTCGTCCTCTCCGGTCTGCTGATCACCCGCAGCGCCCGGCGCACCGGGCTGATCCGCTACGCCTGGCACCGGGCGCTGCGCATCTTCCCCGGTCTCTGGGTCTGCCTGCTGATCACCGCGCTGGTGGTCGCCCCGCTCGTCGCGTTGCGCGAGCACGGCAGCACCACCGGCTTCTTCGACAACGCCTGGGAGCCCGGCGGTCCACTCGCCTACCTCCAGGCAAACTGGTGGACCGGCGTCCGCCAGTACGGCATCCACGACCTGCTGCGGGACACCACCCCGTGGGGCGACAAGAGCAACTCCAGCGTCTTCAACGGCGCCCTGTGGTCGCTCAAGTACGAGATGTTCTGCTACGTCGTGGTGGGCGTGCTCGCGGCGACGGCGGTGCTGCGCAACGCCCGCCGGTTCGTGCTGTTCCTGACCGTCGCGCTCTACCTGAGCATCCTGCACGACTGGGTCAGCTCCGGGCAGTTCAGTGGCCCGGTGTCGACGGCGAGCTGGTCGTTCAACTCGCCCCTGGTCGGCGGGATGAGCTTCCACTACATCGTCTACCTGGGCTTCCTCTTCGCCTTCGGGGCGACCCTGGATCTCTACCGGGAGCGGGTGCCGATCAACGACGCGTTGGGCATCGGCTCGGCGGTGGCGCTCGGGCTGTCACTGCTGTTCGGCGGCTTCTTCGCCATCGGTCTGCCGGCCTTCGCGTACCTGCTGGTCTGGCTGTCGGTGCGGATGCCGCGCCAGTTGCACTGGGTGGGTCGTAAGAACGACTACTCGTACGGCATCTACATCTACGGGTTCGTCTTCCAGCAGGTGATGGCGAGCCTCGGCTGGAGCCGCTGGGGCTACGTGCCGTTCGCCGCGATGTCGGTGGCCGCCGCCTTCGCCGCCGCGTTCCTGTCCTGGAAGCTGGTCGAGCGGCCGGCGCTGCGGTTGAAGGACTGGACGCCGGGCTTCGTGGCCCGCCGGTCGTCCCCGGCGGTGCCGCCGGAGCAGCAGACCGCGGTCGCCGAGGAGCCACCCGGGACGCCGCCGACACAGGTCGGCGGCCCGACCCAGGAACTGCCGCAGCAGCCCGCCACCCTGGTCCCCGGCCGCTAGCCCGGCCGGAGTAGCCCGCCCGCCACGCTGGTCCCCGGCCGGTAGCCCGCCCGCCACGCTGGTCTCCGGGCGGTAGCCCGCCCGCCACGCTGGTCTCCGGCCGGTAGCCCGCCCGCCATGCCCCCGCGTCGTACTCTCGGGGGCGTGGCGACGGCGGCGGAGGAGATCCGGGTGGGGGAGCGGCTGGTCCGCGTCTCCAGCCCTGACAAGCCCTACTTCCCGGAGCGAGGGCTGACCAAGCTGGACGTGGTCCGCTACTTCCTGGCCGTCGGTGACGGCATCCTGCGCGCGTTGCGGGACCGGCCGACGATGCTGGAACGCTGGCCGCGCGGTGTCTTCGAGGGGGCGACGATCGCCACCCGGCAGACCAACCGGGGCGACGCGTTCTACCAGAAACGGTTGCCGGCGGGCGCGCCCGAGTGGGTGCGCACCGCCCACATCACCTTCCCCAGTGGCCGCACCGCCGACGAGATCGCGCCGAGCGAGTTGGCGGTGGTGATCTGGGCCGCCAACCTCGGCACGCTGCGGTTCCACCCGTGGCCGGTCACCGCCGCCGACGTGGAACACCCCGACCAGCTACGCATCGACCTCGACCCGATGCCCGGCGTCGGCTTCGAGCAGGTGGTGCCGGTGGCGCACGAGGTGCGGGCGTTCCTCGCCGAGCTGGGCATGACCGCCTACCCGAAGACCACCGGTGGTCGGGGCCTGCACGTCTACCTGTCGATCGAGCCGCGCTGGAGCTTCGGTGAGTGCCGCCGCGCGGTGCTCGCGCTGGGCCGGGAGATGCAGCGCCGGTTGCCGGACCTGGTCACCACCACCTGGTGGCGCGACCAGCGGGACCGTCCGGTCTTCGTCGACTACAACCAGATGGCCCGCGACCACACGGTGACCTCGGCGTACTCGATCCGGCCCACACCGGCCGCGCTGGTCTCCGCGCCGCTGGACTGGTCGGAGTTGGACGACGCCCGGCCGGAGGACTTCGACGTGCTCAGCATGCCGGCACGCTTCGCCGAGCGCGGCGACCCGCACGCCGGCCTCGACGGTGACCGGCACTCGCTGGAGCCGCTGTTGGAGCTGGCCGACCGGGAAGCCCTGCAAGCCCCACCCGAGCGGTAAGGAAGGGCCCCTTACTAACGCCAGGCGTTAGTAAGGGGCCCTTCCTTACCGCTCAGGCCCAGGGGCTGCCAGCACCGTCGAACTCCTCGAAGACCAGCCAGGTGCGGGTGGACAGCACCCCCGGGATGCTCTGCACCCGACCCAGCACCACGTCCCGCAGCGCGGCGTTGTCCGGGGCGCGGACCAGCGCGAGCACGTCGTGGTCGCCGCCGAGCAGCGCGGCGTGCTCGATGTAGCGCACCCGGGCCAGCTCGGCCGACACCTCCCGCCAGGTGTTCTGCTCGATGGTCAGCGCGATGTACGCCGAGGTGCCCAACCCGGCCGCCTCGGGTGCCACCTGGGCCCGGAACCCGGTGATCACCCCGTCGCGCAACAGCCGCTCCACCCGCGCGTACGCGTTGGTGCGGGAGATGTGGATCCGTTCGGCGAGCGTACGCACCGACGTGCGGCCGTCGCGGACCAACTCGTCGAGGATCCGCCGATCCACCTCGTCCAGACCTCGGGCCGATCGTCCCGATCCCGCCTCCCGGCCCGCTCCGTCGGCGGTCTCCTGGCTCACTGTCGGCCTCCCCGCATGCCAATCGTCCCGCCTTCCGCGTGGATCTTGAGTCAATCATCCGACAGGCGGAAGCATAGGCCCACCACACGTCCCAGGAGGTTCCGCCGTGACGACCACTCCCCAGGCGGTCCGCAGGGCATCCCCGCGCACCCGTCGAGCGGCCACCCCGCCCGACCCGGCGCGTCCGCTGCTGCCGAACACCGAACCGGTCCGCCTGCTCGACCCGACCGGCACGCCGCTGCCCGCCCGCACCGACTACCCGGAGCCGCCCGTCGAGGCGCTGCGCGAGCTGTACCGCCGGATGGTGCTCGGCCGCCGCTTCGACACCCAGGCGACCGCCCTGACCAAGCAGGGCCGCCTGGCCGTCTACCCGTCCTCGCGAGGCCAGGAGGCGTGCCAGGTCGGCGCAGTTCTCGCGGTCCGCGACACCGACTGGGTGTTCCCCACCTACCGCGAGTCGATGGCTCTGGTTGCCCGGGGCATCGACCCGGTCGAGGTGCTCACCCTGCTGCGCGGCGACTGGCACTGCGGGTACGACCCGACCGAGGTACGCACCGCACCGCAGTGCACCCCCCTGGCGACCCAGTGCGTGCACGCCGCCGGACTGGCGCACGGCGAGGCGTACCAGGGCCGCGACACGGTGGCGCTGGCCTTCATCGGCGACGGTGCGACCAGCGAGGGCGACTTCCACGAGGGGATCAACTTCGCCGCCGTGTTCAAGGCGCCGGTGGTCTTCTTCGTGCAGAACAACAGGTACGCGATCAGCGTCCCGCTGTCCCGGCAGACCGCCGCGCCGTCGCTGGCCTACAAGGGCGTCGGTTACGGCGTGCCGAGCGAGCAGGTCGACGGCAACGACCCGGTCGCGGTGCTCGCCGTGCTCACCCGCGCGGTCGAGCACGCCCGCGCCGGCAACGGGCCGTTCCTGGTCGAGGCGCACACCTACCGGATGGAACCGCACACCAACGCCGACGACGCCAGCCGCTACCGCGACGGCGCCGAGGTCGACGCCTGGCGCGACCGCGACCCGGTCGCCCGCCTGGAGACCTACCTGCGCGCCCGTGGCGTCCTCGACGACGCGGCCGTCGCCGAGGTCGCCGAGCAGGCCGAGGCGTACGCGGCGGACCTGCGAACCCGGATGAACGAGCAGCCCACAGTGGACCCGCTGAGCCTCTTCGACCACGTGTACGCCCAACCCACCCCGCAGTTGGTCGAACAGCGCGAGCAGGTCCGTGCCGAACTGGCCGCCGCCCGCGACGAGGAGGGGAACGCCTGATGGCCACCACCATGGCGAAGGCGCTCAACACCGCGCTCGCCGACGCGCTCGCCGCCGACGACCGGGTGGTCGTCTTCGGCGAGGACGTCGGTCAACTCGGCGGCGTCTTCCGGATCACTGACGGCCTCCAGGCCCGCTTCGGCGAGGACCGCTGCTTCGACACCCCCCTCGCCGAGGCCGGCATCGTCGGTTTCGCCGTCGGCCTGGCCATGTCCGGGCTGCGGCCGGTGGTCGAGATGCAGTTCGACGCGTTCGCGTACCCGGCGTTCGAGCAGATCGCCTCGCACGTCGCGAAGCTGCGCAACCGGACCCGGGGCGCGTTGAGCGTGCCGATCGTCATCCGGGTGCCGTACGCGGGCGGGATCGGCGGGGTCGAGCACCACTGCGACTCGTCCGAGGCCTACTACGCGCACACCCCCGGTCTGAAGGTGGTCACCCCGGCGACCGTCGAGGACGCGTACTCGCTGCTGCGCGAGGCGATCGACGACCCCGACCCGGTGGTCTTCATGGAGCCCAAGAAGCTCTACTTCGCCAGCGCCGACGCGGAGCTGCCCGCGCGTGCCGAGCCGTTCGGGAAGGCTGTCGTGCGTCGGCCCGGACGTGACGCCACCCTGGTCGCGTACGGGCCGGCGGTGCCGGTCGCGCTGGAGGCCGCCGAGGCCGCCCGCGAGGAGGGCTGGGACCTGGAGGTGGTCGACGTACGCACCATCGTGCCGTTCGACGACGCCACCATCACCGCCTCGGTCCGGCGTACCGGTCGCTGCGTGGTGATCCAGGAGGCACCGGGCTTCGCGGGTGTCGGCGCGGAGATCGCGGCCCGGGTGCAGGAGCGCTGCTTCCACGCGTTGCACGCCCCGGTGCTGCGGGTGGCCGGGCTGGACATCCCGTACCCGGCGCCGATGCTGGAGCACACCCACCTGCCCGGCGTGGACCGGGTGCTCGACGCGGTGGCCCGCCTCCAGTGGGACGACCAGCCGGACGCGCGTTGGGCGGCGGCATGACCACCGTCGAACGGACGCAGGTCTTCCTCCTGCCCGACCTGGGCGAGGGGCTCAGCGAGGCCGAGATCGTCGAGTGGCGGGTCGCCGTGGGCGACGTCGTCACTGTCGACCAGAGCGTGGTCGAGGTGGAGACCGCCAAGGCGGTCGTCGACGTGCCCTGCCCGTACGCCGGCCGGGTCGTCACCCTGCACGGCGCGGCGGGTGAGGTACGCCCGGTCGGCCAGCCGCTGATCACCATCGCGCCGCTGGACGGCGGCGACGAGCCGGCCGGACACGCCACCTACCGCGAAGAGGAACGGGCCGGCTCCGGCAACGTGCTGATCGGGTACGGCACGGGCCACGGCGGTGTCACCCGGCGTCGACGTCGGCCGCGGCTGGTCCTCGCCCCGGAGCCGACCGACGCCGGCCCGACCGACACTGGCCCGACCGACACCGGCCCGACCGACGCCGGCCGCCCGGACGCTGCCCGCCCCGACGCCGCGCGGACGAGTGTCGGCGCGACCGACGGCACCGCCCCGGGCGTGGTCACCGCACCCGCCGATCCGGCACGATCACCGGCCGCCCTGGTCATCTCGCCGATCGTCCGGCGGCTGGCCCGTGAACACGGCGTCGACCTGACCACGCTGCGCGGCACCGGTCCGGGCGGGGTGATCCGCCGCGCCGACGTGGAATCGGCGCTGGCCGCACCGACCGCCCGACTCGCCGCCGTGCCCGACCCGCACGTCGCTCTCGCGCCGACCGGGGACGGTGACGTGATCATCCCGCTCACCGGGGTGCGCAAGGTGATCGCCGACAAGCTCTCCCGCAGCCGGCGGGAGATCCCTGAGGTGACCATCTGGGTCGACGTGGACGCCACCGGCCTGCTGGAGACCCGCGCGGCGATCAACGCGGCGGCTCCCGACGCGCCGGTGAGCATCCTGGCCCTGCTGGCCCGGATCTGCCTCAGCGGGCTACGCCGGTTCCCGCAGCTCAACGCCCGGGTCGACACCGAGGCGCAGCGGATCGTCCAGTCCGCCGGGGTGCACCTCGGCATCGCCGCGCAGACCGACCGGGGCCTGCTGGTGCCGGTGCTGCGCGACGCCCAACGGCTCACCACCGCCGAGCTGGCCGCCGAACTGGCGGCGACCACCGCCGCCGCGCGGGCCGGCAGCCTGCCGCCGGCCCGGCTGACCGGCGGGACCTTCACGCTGAACAACTACGGGGTGTTCGGCGTCGACGGCTCCACGCCGATCATCAACCACCCCGAGGCGGCACTGCTCGGGGTCGGGCGGATCGTGGACAAGCCGTGGGTGGTCGACGGGCAGCTCGCCGTCCGCAAGGTGACCCAGCTCAGCCTCACCTTCGACCACCGGGTCTGTGACGGCGGGGTGGCCGGTGGCTTCCTGCGGCACGTTGCCGACTGCGTGGAGCGCCCGGCGTTGCTGATCGCCGCCGTCTGACGGCGTACCCGATCGGCCCCGGCGCTGCCCCGCGGCGCCGGGGCCGACCCACGCCCGGGTCTTCCCGGCGTGTGTCATCGGGCCGGATCTCCCCGGCGTGCGTCCGCGGGGCCGGGTTTCCCGGCGGCCTCATCGGGAAGTCGGCCCCGCCGGAGCGCACCGTACGCGTCGAAGGGAGGCAGCCTGTGGCCGTGGCGAACGAGCTGCTACTGAACTCGGTCCGGGTACGACGACCCGCCTCGGCGGGCGCGCCGCTCTACTGCGACGCGCTGGAGTACGGGCTGACCGGTGACGGCGCTACCAACGACCAACCGGCGCTGGCCGCCCTCGTGGACCGCCTCGGCGCCGGCTACGCCTCGGACGGGCGGGCCCGCGTCATCTACTGCCCGCCGGGCATCTACTCGATCCGGGACGCGGGCACGGTGTGGCGCAGCGGTGTGTCGCTGATCGGAGCCGGCCCGGCGGCGACCCGGTTCATGCTCAGCAACGAGGGCAACCGCGCCGATCCGACGCCGCTGGCCTTCTGGACCACCGTCCAGCACGGGGCCGACCGGGACCGGCACATCGCCGACTGCACCTTCTCCGACTTCCAGATCGACGGCTCCGGGGTCGCGATGGCCGAGTACAACTACCTGGCCAAGGGTCTCGGCCTGCAGTACGTGGTGCGCGGCGTGTTCCGCAACCTCTACATCCACCACACCGCCGCCACCGGGCTGGGCTGTGACTTCCTCCAGGACTCCCTGATCGACGGCGTGGTGGTGGTCGGCTGTGGTCGCCTCGACAACGGCGAGCAGATCGGCGGCGCCGGCATCGGGGTCGGCATCGGCGGGTGGGGTCCGGTGGAGCGGCTGACCATCGCCAACTGCACCACCCTGGCCAACGGCACCAACGGGATCTTCCTGGAGCTGCAGAAGGACTACTGGGAACCGCCCCGTGGCTACCGCATCATCGGCTGCCACAGCCAGGGCAACCGGTTCGGCATCTCCGACTGGGGTGCCGACGGTCTGATCGTCTCGGCCTGCACGATGACCGGCAACCTGGAGACCGGCTTCGACGTGTCGTCGCAGGGCACCGCCTCGGTGGCCGGGCGGGGTGGGCTGCTCACCGACTGCGTCATCGACGGCAATCTGCGCGACGGGGTCAGCATCGGCAACAGTCCTGGCCCGTACACCGTCCGGGGCAACCGGATCAGCGGCAACGGCCAGCACGGCTATCACGCGCAGGACCTCAGGCGCGGCTACCGGGGCGCGATCCGGGACGTGGTGATCGAGAGCAACGAGATCTGGGGCAACGGGTTGGACGCGGTCCGCGTCGACCACCAGATGACCGACGCGGTGGTGCTCAACAACCGGATCCGCAACAACGGGCGACAGTACGCCGAAGGCACCGGCGGGACGGGCGATGCCGTGCGCTACGGCGAGCGGTCCCTGGTGGACCGGTCGGCCACCTGGCCGCACGACGGACACCGGGGCAAGGTCCTGCGGGTCGGACGGGCCGTTGCCATGGTCGCCGCCAACACGGGGGACGAACTCACCCTCGCCCCGGTCCGCCCGGACGGGTTCAGCGCGTGGAGCGGGGACATCCCGCCACCGGGATGCGGATACGAACTGGCTGCCGCGCCGCAGCGGCGGGCCGGCATCACCATCGACGCGCCGTTCGACTCGGCCACCATCCGCGGCAACCGGATCTGGGACAACCACGACCACCAGACCCAGACGCACGGGCTGTGGATCACCGATCGGGGCAGTTGCGTGGACTGCCGGGTCGAGGACAACGACCTCGCCGGCAACGCCGACGAGGGGATGCGGCTGGACACCCCGCCGGTGGGCGGACGCTGGCGGGACAACCACGTCGACAGCGACTGGACCTGAGCTACCACCGGTTGCGTCGCCCCGGGCGGCCTTCCGCACCCGGCGGTGGCCGGAGGGGGAACGGGTGCGGCGGCGACCGGAGTGATCCGGTCGCCGCCGCTGTCATCGTCTACCGGTCAGCCGGCCAGACCCGCCACCGGGTCCGGGTCCAGCACGACCGTGGCCGAGGCCGACTGCGGCGGTACGCCGGGCTCGGTCGGGGCGTCGGTGTACTCCGCGACGAAGACCGCCGTCAGGTTGTCCGCACCGCTGTGCCCACCGTCGATGAAGGTGGGGATCGTTCCGGAGCAACCCGTCGCCGTGGAGAGCGGGTGCCCATGCTCATCGTGCCCGAGCACGTAGGTGACCTTCACCCGGGAGCAGTCCACCGGCAGATCGTCGGTGACCTTCACCTCGTACGCGACCGTCTGCCCGAACTGGAAGGGCTGCCCGGCCACCGGGGCGACGAACTCGACGATCGGCGCGGTCGGCCCGACCACCAGCGGCAGGGATGCCGAGGCGGACCGGCCGGTGCGGTCGGTCACCTTCAGAGTCGGCGTGTAGGAGCCGTTCTCCGGGAACGTCCAGCTCGCGTTCGGAGAGGTGCTGTCCACCGAGCCGTCCGCGTTGAAGTCCCACGCGTAGCTCAGCTTGTCGCCGTCCGGGTCGGTGGTGCCGGCGCTGGAGAACGCGACGGTCAGCGGGGCCTGCCCGACCGTCGGGGTGCCGCTGATCTTCGGGATCGGCGTCCGGTTGCCGCGCACGAAGTCGATCCGGGACAGCTGGGCGTCCGGGTTCTCGGCGAAGTAGCCGTCGCCGTACTCCAGAACGTAGAGCGAGCCGTCCGGGCCGAACTCCATGTCCATCGGGTTGTCCACCACGATGGACGGGACCACCGAGCGGATGTCCTTGACGTCCCCGTCCTCGTCGAGGCGGAACTCCTTGATGTAGTCCCGGGTCCACTCGTAGAACAGCGGCACCCCGTCGTAGTAGGCCGGCCACCGGGTACGCGAGGTGCTGGTCCCGTCGTAGTCGTACGCCGGGCCACCCATCGGGCCGATGCCCCCGGTGCCCAACTGCGGGAACTCACCGGACGCCGCGGACGGGTACCAGACCTCCGGCTGCTCGACCGGCGGCAGGATCCGCTTGCCGGTGTTGTGCGGAGAGTCGTTGACCGGGCGCTTGCAGTTGAACTTGGCGCCGGACTCACCGGTGGCGAAGTCGTAGTCGCGGTAGGCGATCGTCGGCGTCACACAGTACGGCCAGCCGTAGTTCGCCGGCTTGTCGATGCGCATCCACCGACCGTGTCCGGCGGGCCCGCGCTCCGGGTTCGGGTTGGAGGCGTCCGGGGAGTAGTCGCCCAGGTACACGTCGTCGGTCCGCCGGTCGACGGCGAACCGGAACGCGTTGCGCAGCCCCATCGCGTAGATCTCCGGACGGGTCTGCGCGGCCCCCGGCCTGAACAGGTTGCCGGCCGGCACCGTGTAACCCCCACCGGGCTTCACCTTGATGCGCAGCAGCTTGCCGCGCAGGTCGTTGGTGTTGGCCGAGGTGCGCTGGGCGTCGTACGCCGGGTTCCGGTCGGCCCGCTCGTCGATCGGGATGTAGCCGTCCGAGGCGAACGGATTGGTGTCGTCACCGGTCGACAGGTACAGGTTGCCCTTGCTGTCGAAGTCGATCTGGCCGCCGACGTGGCAGCAGATGCCCCGGTCGGTCGGCACGTCGATGATCTGCTGCTCGCTGGCCAGGTTCAGCTTCGTCCCGTCCAGCTTGAACCGGGACAACCGCAGGGCGCCCTTGAACCGCTGCCAGTCCGCCTCGGTGCCCGTCTCCGGCGCGTCCCCCTCGTTGACGTCCGGGGTCGCCGGGTCGTCCACCGGAGTGTTCATCGGCGGCGAGTAGTAGAGGTAGACCCACTTGTTCTGGGCGAAGTTCGGGTCGACGGCGACCCCCTGCAAGCCTTCCTCGTCGTGCTCGTACACCGGGATGTCGGCGGCGAGGGTGTTCAGCCCGGTGCGCGGGTCGTGGATGCGGACCTCGCCGGTGCGCGAGGTGTGCAGTACCCGCAGGTCGGGCAGCACGGCGAGGCTCATCGGCTCGCCCGGGAAGTCGTTCAGGGTCACTTTCTGGAAGCTGCTGTCCGGCGGCGCGGCCGGTGCGGCGACCGCGGCTGACGGTGGCACGGCCAGGCCGGCCGTCACCAGCAGCAGGGCGGACACGAATGCGGTCCTGTTCATCAGGTCGTCCCCCGAGGTGGTTTCAGTACCGGAGTGAAGCGAGATAGTCGAAGCCGACCCGGGCGGTGTCCAGGGCGTCGGCGGGGGAGCGCGGCGGGGTGCCCGCGTCGTCGCGCTCCACGATGTACTCCTCGATGCCGGCCTCCCGCTCGTGGGCGAAGATCCGGCCGAAGTCGATCAGGCCATCGCCGAGGTCGGCGAAACCGCCCTCGACGTCGAGGTCCTTGACGTGTACCTGGCGGATCCGGCCACGGTTGGCCCGGATCACGTCGACCGGGTCGTGCGCGCCGCGCCAGACCCAGTAGAGGTCCAGCTCGAAGTGGACCAGCCGCGGGTCGGTCTGCGCGGTGAGGATGTCGAACCCGGTCGAGCCGCCGGTCAGGGGCACGAACTCGAGTTGGTGGTTGTGGTAGCCGAATTCGAGCCCCGCCCGCTCGGCGAGCCGCCCGGCCTTGTTCAGGTCCCGGGCCAGGGCACGGTAGACGGCGGGGTCCCGGATCGGCTGGCCACCGGCGTCCCGACCGAAGTACGGGTGGACGATCTTCTTGCAGCCCACGACCTTGGCGTCCGCGAGGGCCTGTTCCCAGGTGGCGGCGTCGAAGGGCTGCGGGATGCCGACGTGCCCGGAGGTGGACCTCAGCCCCGCCTCGTCGAGCGCGGCCCGGAACTGTGCGGCGGTGCGTCCGACGAATCCGGCGTGCTCCACTCGCCGGTAGCCGATCCGACGCAGCGCGTCCAGGGTGCCGGGCAGGTCGGCGGCGAGTTGGTCGCGCAGCGTGTAGAGCTGGATGCTGATCCGGTCCACCGGCACCCGGCGCCGGCCCTGGGCCTGCGGGGCGGGCGCGGCACCGGCCGGCCCGGCGAGCAGGCCGGCGGCGCCGACGGCAGCAGCGGAGACGGTCGCGGCGCGCAGCACTCCACGCCGGCTGACCGGCTCCGACGCCGGTGTCGGCTCCGGTCGGTTGATCTGTCGATCCATGGTGGTGGTCCCTTCCTGACGGCTGGCATGCCGTCGGCGGCGGTCGACCTGGCTGCCGTCGCCCGGGCGCGCCGGACCGGCCGGAGGCGGGCTCCGGCTGGTCGGTGACGGACGGCGCTCGGGTGCGGCCCGGCCCTGTCAGGAGCGGAACGCGGCGACCCGGCAGGGGTGGCGGCAGACTGATCGACTAATGGGCAACCCTCTATCTGGATCGTGACCCTACCCTTGCCTCCGGACGAAGGCAAAGCTTCGTCGCGTTCGGCAGAAGTTTCGCTCCAACTGACAAAAGCGCGCTGCCGAGGTGCGCCAGCCAGCATGACCTCCTCCGTCCGGTGCGCCGCGTTGCCCGAATCTCCACCCTCCGGCCCCGGCCCGACCCCGGGCGTCCGGCGCGCTTGATGCGCCGACTGCCGTCCCGCGCGGCCCGCTGCACCCGGCAGCCACCGCACCCGCACGGGTCGATCTCGCGCCGGCCGGAAGGGGCCGGGGCGGCGGTCGTCCGCGCGGTCGTATGCCGCCTTCGACCCGCTTCACCTCAACCGCCCCGAGAGGTCGCCATCCGGACAGCCGGCGTTGCGTACGCGGAAGCAGAGCAAAGGGCACGACAGGTGCCGGTGGGCTCCTGTTCCACCATGCGGCGCATTGTCGGAAAACTGTGTCGACAAATGCGCGGCCAATTATTTCTGAATGCCGCAATCACGCACGCCCGGGAAGCGAGAATGTCGGCATAGGGAAGTCGAAAACGGGGGGACTGAACATGACGTGTAGGCGGCGATTGACGCTGTTGGCGGTAACCATCGCAGCCGCACCACTCGTCCTGGGTGGGTGCACCGTCGGCCGGGAGTCCGCGACCGGTTCGGACAAGAAGCACGCCGCCCCGCCGGAACTCGCCGTCACGCCGGGCGACAAGGCCCGGGACGTGCCGGTCAGTGCCGAGGTGGGCACCGTGGTCAAGGGTGGCCGGGTCACCGGCGTACGGCTGACCGACGACAAGGGCAAGCAGGTCGACGCCGAGCCGCGCGAGGACGGCTCGGGCTGGGTGCCGAGTGTTCCGTTGCAACCGAAAAGGACCTACACCGCCGAGGTGACCGCTACCGGTGATTCCGGTGCCACCACCACGCGCACCACGACCTTCACGACGATGGCCAAGTCGACCAAACCGCAGATCACCAGCACCCTCTATTTCGTCGGTAATCGGACGTACGGCACGGCGATGCCGGTTACCGTAGCGTTCGACCCGGCAATTCCAAAAGAGGCCAGAGCGGATGTTCAGCGGCGGTTGTTCGTGAAGACGAATCCTCCGCAGCCGGGCACCTGGTCGTGGATCGAGGACGGAAGTCAGGTCTATTACCGGGCGCCCGATTTCTGGAAGCCGGGAACGACGATCAGCGTCCGGGCCGGCCTGGAGGGCCTGCCGATCGGCAAGGACCGGGTTGGTGACGCCGAGCGGACCGCGACCTCCAAGATCGGACGTCAGGTCTCGCTGGAGATCGACAACGCCACCAAGCAGATGACGGTCCTGCGCGACGGGAAGCAGATCCGCCGGATTCCGGTCAGTCTGGGCAAGCCGAGTACGCCGAGTTCGAGCGGCAAGATGGTGATCATGGAGAAGCACGAGCGGACCACCTTCGACACCCGGGGTGAGCCGAACGGCGGCTACGTGGTCGACGTCGACGACGCCCAGCGCTACACCTGGGGCGGCGAGTTCATCCACTCCGCCCCCTGGTCGGAGGGGGATCAGGGCAACACGAACGTCTCACACGGCTGCGCCAACGTCTCCGCCACCGCGGCCGACTGGTTGATGGGGGTGACCCAGGTCGGGGACCTGGTCACCGTCAAGGGCACCGAGGTGGAACTGCAGCCGGGCAACGGTTGGACCGCGTGGAACGTTAGCTGGGACGAGTTCGCCCGAGGTAGTGCGCTGCCGGTGCCGCCCGGGCTCAAGCCCGCTCCGGTCGCTCCGGCCCACCCGGGCGCGGTGGCCGGAGGCTCGCCGGAACCGGCGCCCTCGGTCAGCGGTCGCTGAGACACCCGTTCGGCTCACCGGGCCGGTCCGCGCTGGCGGCCGGCCCGGTGCGGCCGCCTACGACCGACAGCGTCGGTCCCGTCGCCTACGGCCGAGCACCGTGCGCCAACGACGCCGGCGTTCACCCCAGGGGTACGCGGGCCACTCCCGGACCGGTCAGGCTGCCCAGCCAGAGGTGGTCGGCGTGCTGGCGTACCCCGGTGATCATCCAGTAGTGCCCGTTGGGGCCGTGCAGCGTCCGGCGGACCGTGCCGTCGCCGTCGACGAGCGCGACCAACCCGTAGCGGCGCGGTTGCGGCTGCATCGCGTCGGGCAGCAACGCGGCGAGCTGGCGCAGTCGCGGATGCGGCAGCAGCCGTTCGGCGATCGGCACGCGCGGGCTGGGCAGCGCTATCCAGTACGTTCCGTCGCCCACGGCGGCGAGGTTGTCCGGGTACGCGGGCAGGTCGGCCAGAACCCGTACGCCGCCGCCCAACTCGACGCGGAGCAGACGGTGGGTGCTGGTCTCCACCAGCATCAGGGCCGACTCGTCCGGGGTCAGCGCGATGCCGTTGGGGAAGTACAGCCCGTCGGCCACGACCTCGGTGCGGTGGCTGCCCGGTCGGTGGGCCAGCACCCGGCCGTTGGGGCGGTGCTCCAGCAGATCGCGCTTCCAGTGCGAGACCGGGAACCGGTCGGAGGAGTCGGTGAAGTAGATCGTGCCGTCCTGGGCCACCGTCGCGTTGTTGGCCAGGTGCACCGGAGGCGCGGTCCCGGTCAGTTCGCGCACCTCGCCGTCGGGGGTGACCCGCAGCAACCCGCGGTACGCGTCGCAGACGACCAGCGCCTCACCGGACGCGTCCACCTCGATGCCGAGCGGCCGGCCACCGGTCTCGGCCAGCAGCCGGGGTCGGGTGCCGGCCGGCGCGTCGACCGGCCACCACCAGAGCCGACCCTCCTCGTCGCCACTGATCACCCGGCCGGCGGCGTCGACCAGCACGTCCTCCGGACCGACGGCCCCCTCGGGAAGGGGCAGCAACTCGACGTGGTCGAGACGGCGGTCGGTGGCTGCCCACACTCCGGTCAACGCCGGAGGAACGGTCGCCGGCTCGCGGACGGGGCGGATCAGCCGCGGCGGCCGTTGCCGAGGGATCAGCATCGGCCTATTCTCCACCGCCGGTGCCGGCTGCCGTCGACCATCGCTCGCGGCGTGCCGATCACCGCGGTCACCGTCGTGTCGGAGGCGGGCGGGTGCCCCGCCGGCCCGCCCCCGGACCTCGGTGGCCTGCAGTGGCTCACCGTCTGGAGGGAGCGGAGCTGCAGGCCCCCTGGCTCCCCCCTCAGGGGGATGAGGGCCGTCTCGGGGTATGACCCTGGGCGTACCCGGAATCACTCCGCGGAGGGGCGAGACTGTCGTAGGTGGCGGCTAGATTTCTTGGCATGGGAGACGACAGCGACCGGCTCGACGTGCAGGTCAGCGTGGGTGACCAGGTGGTCGTCATGCGGGTGGCGGGCGAGATCGACATCGCCACGGTGGCGGCGTTCCGGTCGGCGTTGTGGTCCGCGCCGGCTCGCCGGGTGGTTCAGCTGGAGTTGTCCGATCTGCGGTTGCTCTCCGCCGCCGGCGTCCGGACGCTGCTCGCCGCGCACCTGCGCGTCCGGGCCTGCGGTGGTGAGCTGGTCCTGGTCGACCCGAGTCCGGTGGTGGCGCGGGTGCTCCGCGCCAGCGGTCTGCACCGCGTGATGCCGATCCTGGAGCCGGCCAAGGTGGTCAAGGCCGCGCGTCTGTCCGCAGCCGCGACCGCGGACCTGCAGTTGGCCGCCTGACCGGTGCGGGGTCGCCGGCGTGAGCCGACGACCCCGATGATGATCGGTCAGCGCACGCCGAGCAGGTCCACGACGAAGATCAGCGTCTCGCCGGGCTTGATCACACCGGCCGCGCCCCGGTCGCCGTACCCGAGGTGCGGCGGGATGGTCAGGCGGCGACGGCCGCCGACGCGCATGCCGACGACGCCCCGGTCCCAGCCGGCGATGACCTGACCGCCGCCGAGCGGGAACTCGAACGCCTCGCCCCGGTTCCACGACGAGTCGAACTCGGCACCGGTGGAGTGCGACACGCCGACGTAGTGCACGCTGACCAGCTGGCCCGCCTCCGCCTGCGGGCCGTCGCCCACGGTGATGTCCTCGATCACGAGGTCGGCGGGCGGTGCACCCTCGATCGGACCCACCTCGGGCTTGCCGGATCGGGCGCCTGCTGCCTGGTTCATGCGGGGATCTCCTGCCGTGTCGGGTGATGTGTCCGGTCACCGTCGATCCTGCCGGATCACACTTCACCGATGTGCGGCGGACCCGCTACCTGCTCGATCTCACCCCGGCTGCCGCACACGGTGCCCCGGGCGACACGTGCACGATCAGCGCGGTGTGAGCGGGGACCGGGCCGTCGACCGGGGGCGGTGCGGGTGCGAGAACGCGGCGACGCGGGATTCGGACACGCACTGGCGGGCGTCACCGTGGGTGGTGACGCCCGCTCAGGGGTGGCGCGCTGTGGTCAGCGCAGCCAGGGCAGCCGCTGGACGCTGGGCAGCGTCGCCCACACCCGGCCGAGGCCCCAGGTGTCGCCGGCGTTGACCAGCGCCAGGACCGCCAGCACCGCGGCGTAGATCAGGTGGTCGTCCATGAAGGGGTTGTTCTCCGGAGGCAGGACGGCGGTCCACATCAGGACCAGCAGCAGCCCGCCGGCCACGGCGGCGACCCGCATGCCGATGCCGAGCAGCAGGGCGACACCGATCCCGGCCAGGCCGACCATGAACAGCCAGTCCGCCCAGGCGGCACCGGCGATCCCGGTGTACATGTCCTTGAACGGGCCCGTCACCCCGAAGGTCAGGAAGCCCTTGGTGGGGCTGCCGCCGTTGATCCAGGCGTTCTTCGACTCGGTGGCCATCCCGAGGCCGAACATCTTGTCGACGAACGCCCAGAGGAAGATCCAGCCGAGCGCCAGTCGGGTGCCGGCAAGGATGTACCGGACGGCCCGCTCTGCAGTGGTGCCGGCCGTCGGAGCGGTGTTCTCGACGGTGACCCGGTCGGTCGTCGCGGTCATGGTATCCACGTCCCTTCTCAGTCTCGCACCGCACTTCCCGGTGGCATCTCCAGTGGACGCCCACGGCGCTCCCGGCGGCAGGGCCGACAGACCGCACCGGCCCGGGACGTTGGACCCCCTCCGGTCCGGTCCGGCGGCCCTGACGGTGGCTGTCGCGCGGTCGTAGCGTCCGAGGTGGACGAGGAAGGTGAGGTCGTGATGAGGACCTGGCAGGTTGGCGATGTGATGACCCGGGAGGTCGAGACCGTGGCCGTCGAGACCCCGTACCGCGAGATCGTCGACGTGCTGCTGCGCCGCGGGGTCAGCGCGGTGCCGGTGATCGACGGGTTCCGCCGGGTGCTGGGCGTGGTGTCCGAGGCCGACCTCCTGCACCGCGTCGAGTGCGCCGGCGAGCCGGCGCTGCGCCGGGTCTTCGAGAGCCGGCGTCGGCGTGGTGCCCGGGCCAAGGGTGCCGCGCTGCTCGCGGGGGACCTGATGACCGCTCCGGCGATCACCGCGCACGCGGAGACGCCGTTGTCGGCCGCCGCTCGGCTGATGGACCACGAGCAG
This sequence comes from Micromonospora sp. WMMD961, assembly GCF_029626145.1. Taxonomy (NCBI): domain Bacteria; kingdom Bacillati; phylum Actinomycetota; class Actinomycetes; order Micromonosporales; family Micromonosporaceae; genus Micromonospora; species Micromonospora sp. WMMD961. The sequence continues at coordinate 3,950,230 of NZ_JARUBJ010000002.1, read as the reverse complement.
GTCAAGCGGCTACCCGTCCTGGACGATCTCGGCCGGTTGGTCGGCATCGTCAGCCGTGGTGACCTGTTGCGGGTGCACCTGCGTTCGGACGCCGCGATCCGCGAGGACGTGGTGCAGGAGGTGCTGCGGCGGGTGCTTGCCGTGCGGGACGGGCTGGTGACGGTCGAGGTCCGACACGGTGACGTGACACTCGCCGGTCGGGTGGACCGACGCTCCGCCGTCGACCTCGCCGGTCGGCTCGCGGGCCAGGTCAGCGGTGTCGTGCGGGTGATCAACAGGATCACCTACGACGCCGACGACACGGTCTGCGATCCGGCCCAGGTGATGCCGGTCGCCTGAGTGCCGTCCGCCCCACGCCACCACCCCGCCGGCACCTCGGCGCCCGTGGCTGTCGCTGCGACGTCTCGACGAGGGCCGAGTTCGCCGGACCGCCGGCGTCGGATCGGCCGTTCGCCTAGGCTCGGGAACGGCCGGCCGGCGGGGTGACGGGGCGCGCACCGTGGCCGGTGCGGAAGGGCTTCGGTGGCGGAGGTGACAGTCACGGTCCCGCTGTGGGCCTGGGCGGCGGTCGGCGCGGCGATCGCCGTGATGCTCGCCGTGGACGTGCTCCTGCACCGCGACAACCACGTCATCGAGCTACGCGAGGCGCTGCTCTGGAGCGCCGTCTGGATCAGCGCGGGCCTGCTGTTCGGTGTGGTCGTCTGGTGGGGGCTCGGCGGCGACCCCGCCATCGCCTACTTCTCCGGGTACCTGCTGGAGAAGGCGCTCTCGGTGGACAACGTGTTCGTCTTCGCCCTGCTCTTCGGCTACTTCCAGGTGCCGGCCGGCTACCAGCACAAGGTGCTGTTCTGGGGAGTCGTGGGGGCGCTCGTCTTCCGGCTGCTGTTCATCCTCGCCGGTGCCGAGCTCCTGGACCGGCTCAGCTGGGCCGGGTTCGTGCTGGGCGCGTTCCTGATCTGGACCGGCTGGCGGCTCGCCGTACGCGGGAAGCCGGACGTCGACCCGGAACGCAACGTCGTGGTCCGGCTGTTCCGGAAGCTGGTGCCCACCGACGCGCGCTACCACGGCGACCGGTTCACGGCCCGGGTGGACGACCGGCGGGTGGCGACGCTGCTGCTGGTGGCGCTCGTCGCCATCGAGGCCACCGACGTGGTGTTCGCCGTCGACTCGGTGGCGGCCATCCTCGCCATCACCACCAACACCTTCCTGGTCTGGACGGCCACCGCATTCGCCGTGCTGGGGCTGCGCAGCCTCTACTTCTGCCTCGCCGGCCTGCTGCGACACTTCGGTTACCTGCGGTACGGACTCGCGTTGCTGCTGGCGTTCGCCGGGCTGAAACTCGTCCTCGCCGAGACTCCGGTGGGCAAACTGCCGGTCGGGTTGACCCTCGCGGTGGTGGTGCTGACCCTGGGGATCTCCATCGGCGCCAGCCTCCTGGCCGCGCGGCGCGCCCCGGCCGGCTGACGTGTCGGTCACCTGACCAGCACGGGTCGGGTCAACCGGCCAGCACCGGCCGGGAGAGCTGGTCGGCCAGGAGTGCGGGCGCCTCGGCGAGTGGGGGGCCGTACCAGGTGAGATGTCGACCGGAGAGCAGTACGCACGGTACACCGGGAAAAGCCTCGGGCCCGTCGTCGGCGGTGAATGTGTACGGCTCATCGGGCAGCACCACCAACTCGGGCCGCCGTTCGCGCAGTTCGGCGAGGGTGGGGCGGGGATAACGCTCCGGGTGCTCGTCGTAGGCGTTGACCACGCCGAGCCGACGCAGCACGTCACCGGCGAACGTGTCGCCGCCGAGCACCACCCACGGCCGACGCCACACCGGCACCACCGCCCGGCGGGACGGCGTCAGCCGGGGCGGTTCGTCCCAGGCCTGCCGGGCCGTGCGCAACCAGGCCGGCTCCGTCGGCGCGCCCAACTCGGCGAGCAGGTCGCCCAGCTCGGTCAACGCGCCCGCGACGGTACGCGGATAGGTGACCCGCACCGGTACGCCGGCCGCCCGCAGCGTTTCCGCGTCCGCCCGCCGGTTCTCCTCCACGTTCAGTAGCACGAGGTCCGGCCGCAGCGCGCGAACCCGGTCCAGGTCCGGGTACTTGCTGCCGCCGACCCGGCTGACGTCGAGCCCGGCCGGGTGGCTGCACCAGTCGGTGGCCCCGACCAGCACTCCCGGCAGGGTCAGCGCCACCGCCTCGGTCAGTGACGGCACCAACGACACCACCCGCATCCGCGTACCTCCCGTTCCGGCACCGATCATGCCCGTCCGATCGGCGCGACGCGGTCAGGGCGGGCCCGGCTCGATGCGGGCGGTCACGTCGAGGTGCGCGGGCACGCAGCCGGCGGTCGTCGCGAACCGGCGGACCGCGGCGTCGACGTGTTCGCGTACGTCGTCGGCCGGCGCGTCGGCCGCCAGATCCACCCGGATCCACACGTCGGGTCGCTGCGGCGTACCGGTGAGCACCACCCGTGCGCGGCGTACCCCGGATTCGACGGTCGTCAGGTCGCGCTCCAGTGCGCCGACCAGCACGTCGGTGGCCAGGCGGGTACGGCCGGGGCGGTGGCCGGGGTGGCTCAGCACGCCGCGTAGTGCCTGGCGGGGTCGCCGCAGCTCACCCGCCAACAGGCGCTGCCCCGCGAGGGCGGCGACCACGCCGGTGACCGCTGCGGCCAGGGTGCTCCACGGCGCGGCCGTTCGCCACGCGTCGAGCAGCCCCGCGTCGAGCAGCGTCGCGTCCGGATCGTCGCCGGGCAGCGCGCCGACGCTGACCCACATCGCTGTCGTTCCGAGCGCCACCAGCACCAACGCGACGACCGTCCACAGCAGACGGTGTGCGGCGTCGGTCATGCCGGCCGCCGGCGGGGAAGCAGCCGGATCTCGACTCGGCCGGTGCGGGGCGCGGCGAGCCGGCGCAGCTCCTGGCGCACGGCGAACTCGACCTCCGCGTGCGCGGCGGGATCACCGGTGGCGCGCACGCGGGGACGCCACTGGTCAGCGCGCCGCCGGACGCGCACCCGAGCCCGGCGGACACCGGGCACGGTCCCGGCCGCGAGGGTCAGCCGGCGTTCCACGCACCGTCTGCGGAGGTGCCACCCGTCCCGCTCGTCGAGGCGCAGCCGGGCCGGTCTCCAGCGGCGCAGTTGGGCGACCAGGATGACCAGGCCCAGTAGCACGGCCGCGCCGGCGCCGGTGCGGACGTCCGGGTCGTGCCACCGGGTGCCGGTCAGCGCGTCGTACCAGCGGGTGCGGGCGAGCAGGGAGGCCGGCCGGCCCAGTGTGACCAGCAGCGCCTGCACGGCCAGCACTACCCCGCCGGCCAGTAGGACGACGGCCAGCAGCGACGAGGCGGCCCGGTTGACCACGCGCATGCCCGCTTCGGGGCGCCGGACCGGCCGTCCCGTGTGGGCATGGTCCGCCCCGGGGACGATCAGGTCGTCCACCGTGATGGTCACGGTGGCCACGGTGAGCCCGGTCTCGGCGGCAAGCCGGTCGGCGACGGCGATCCGGACGGCCTCGGCGACGGCGGGCACGCTGTGCCCGTACGTGCCGACCAGGTGCAGGTCGAGTCCCACGGCGTCGTCGACCAGCCGGACGGTGGCCGGGTGGGCGTCGGTGACGCCGGGCACCTGGCGGGCCGCGTCGGCAGCGATGCGTGCGACGTCCGCTGTCCCGGCGGTGCGGTGCTGCGGCGGGCGTCGGCTGCGGGTACCGGCGCCCGGGTTCCCGGCGTTCGGCGCGGGGCCGGCCGGCGGCGCGGACGGACCGGCGGCCACGGGTCGTGGTGGCAGTCGATGGTGACGTGCCGCTCGATCGGTACGGGGGCGTCGGAGGATGGTCGGATCACCGGCCAGGCGAGGTCGACGGGCGCGCGGGTCGTCCCGGCGTTGGCGGGCGTCCCGACCGCTGCCGGTGCGGGTGCCGAGCTGCTGTCGCGACATGCTGACCTCCCGGCCGGTCCGCTACCGGCGACTCCGCTGGATACACCCCAACCGGCTCCCTGGAACACGGCATGCCTGTGACCTACGTCACAGGCGGCGGTGAAGCGTCGACCGGCGGGAACCGATCCGGCAGAAGCACATCGCCGCGGGCATGGCGACGGGCATCGCCGAGTGGCGGGCGGGCGCCGAGCACGGGGCGGGCGTGCCGCCGAGGCGTACGTCATGATCGACCGCCTAGACTCGGCGCGGCTCGACCGACCGGCGGATGGATCAGGCAGATGACGAGCATCGGCAGCGACGACCGTGGTTGGCTGCGGGCGGTATCCGCCGAGGGCGGGCACGACACGCTGCTCAGCCGCGCCGGCCAGCGGGTCCATCCGAACCGCCGGCTCAGTGACCTGGTCCAGGGGCGGCCGCCTGGTGTCACCGGCAGCCAGTGGAGTTCGGCCAGCCGTGCCAGCTTCGACTTCGTGGTCTGTTCCGCCGAGACCGGCCGCGCGATCGTCGCCGTGGAGATCGGCCCGGTCGCCTCCGCCGGCTCGGCGGAGAAGCGCGTCGAGCGGCTGAAGGACGCCGTGAGCGAGGCCGTCGGCCTGCCCGTGCTGCGAATCGGTTCTGCGACGTTGCGGGCGGCCGAGCACGGGCGCCGCCTCGTGGAGTACGTGATCGACGCGCGCGCCTACGCCGCGGGCGGTGCCGGCGTGGCCGCCTCCGGCGACGAACCGGAGCCGGTGGGTTTCCGGGACATCCTCGGTCGGCTGCCGGACGGCCGGACCGGAGCGGTCAACGACCTCGGGGCGCTGACCCGCGCGGCGGCGGTCGACGCCTACGTGGCCGGGCGGGTGGCCGACCCGATCGTGCGGGGACTGCACGTGCGCTGGGCGGACGGGCCGGCGCAGGGGTGGAGTTGGGTGCACGTACGCCCCGACGCGTGCCTCGTCGAGCGCGTCTCGGTGACCGAGCACCGCTTCTCCTGCGGTGTCGACCCGGCCCGGCTGGCGGAGGACCTCGCCACGGTCGCCGTCGGGGATCGGCTGCGGCAGAACGCCGTGGCCGACCTGGTGCCGCGCGCCGAGTTGACCGCGCAGATCGTCGCGCTGAGTCGGCGCCACGACGAACTGGTCGGCGGGTTCGCCTTCGACCACCTCTGCGCCGACTGAGCGGCGCCCGTTCCACCTGCTGATTCCCCGCGCCGCAGCGGCCCCGTACCGGGCCGCGGCAATTTCCTGTGAGTCTGTTGAACCTTCCCGGTCGCCGCCCCGTACTCCTGCGCGAATGAACAGGATCTCCCCACTCGCGTCGTCGGGGCGCGGGGGACGGTGTGGAAAGGGCATCGTCGGCCATCGACGCATTACCTGGTAGGTCACGGTGGTCGACTCCGTGGCGCGCCATCTCACATCCGTCGGTCCGCCGAGGGCAGGAATCCACTACCGGATCGAGAAGGAGAGCAATTCGATGCGCAGGTCCACACGGGCGCGCCGGTCATCCGGCAACGCGCGGAGCAAGCGTCTGCTGGCCGTTGTCGGCACGCTCGTGGTCTTCGGCGGAGTCGTCGCCGTGACCCAGATTTCGTCGGCCCAGGACCGGCGGACAAATAAGCCCCGCCCGGCCGCCGGGCAATGCGTGGAACCGAGCCCCGGCGCGACCGCGCCAACCGGTGCCGGCTCCACCAGCCGAACGTGGCAGAACGGTCGGTGGGTGCGCAACCACTGGGGTGACGGCCAGCAGTCGGTCCCCGAGTGTGAGGACGGCAAGGACGGCACGGTCGGCACCGGCACGGCCATCGCCTGCCCGGACGTGACGGCCAAGCTGCCGCAGGTGCCGGACCGGGCGCGGGCCGAGGTGGACCGCAACCTCGCCCAGTTGCAGGCACAGATCGCCGAGGCGGACCGTCGCCTCGCCGCCGAGGGCAACAAGGGGGAGGCGTTCATCCGCAACGCGATCCTGCAGCCGCTGGCCGGCAAGCGGCGGGCGGTGCTGGACCGGATCACGACCGCTATCGACCGTGTCGGTCCCCGACCGCAGGGTCTGGCGGAACTCGCCACGTGCACGGTGCAGCCGACCAACAACGGTGGCGGGAACAACGGCGGCGGCACCACCCCCAGCACCACCCCAGGTGGCAACAACGGTGGCGGGAACAACGGCGGCAACGCCCCCGGCGCCGGTCTCGGCGTGCTGGCCAACGACTGCGAAGAGAGCCGCCTCCAGCCGCACGACGGCTTCCAGACCGGCAACCGCTGCGTGAGCACCGAGTTCGGTGAGGTCGGCGCCGCGGCGAACAACCCGTCGCTGCTCATCACCCAGTTCCCTCAGCAGGTCGGCCAGAACCAGGCCTTCACCCTGCGGGTCAGCACCCGCAACCTGGTCCGCGACCGCTTCCTGGCGGCCGGTCAGGGGGGCTACTACGTGGAGAGCTCGCTGCTCAACGCCCAGGGCCTGGTCCGGGGTCACTTCCACACCGCGTGCCGGATGTTGGACAGCCTGACCACCCCGCCGGAGCCGCAGGAGGTGCCCGCGTTCTTCGTCGCGACCGAGGACGGCCGCGGTGGGGCCCAGCCCGACGAGGTGACCATCCAGGTTCCGGGCCTGCCGGAGTCGGGCACCGCGCAGTGCTCCGTCTGGGCCGGTGACGGGTCACACCGTCTGCCGATGATGGAGCGGGCCAACCAGACCCCGGCGTTCGACTCGGTGCGCATCACCGTCAACTGAGCGGACGCGCCAACGGCGGCCGGTCACCCGGGGCGACAACCCCTGGGTGACCGGCCGCCGCGTCGTCCCGACGCCCGGACAAGTCGACGGGGCCCCGCCGTTTCCGGCAGGGCCCCGTCGTCGCCTCGTGCGTCAGCGGTTCTTGTACGCCTCGACGACCTCGACCGGGATCCGACCCCGTTCCGAAATCTTGTAGCCGTTCTTGACGGCCCATTCCCGGATTGCTCGGTTCTGCTCGCGATCCATTCCCGCGCCGGCGGGTCGCCCTGGACGCCGGGCTGAGCGGGTGCCCTCCACCGGGCCGCGCCCGATCCGACGACCCGCATTGATGTACGGATCCAGCGCCTTGCGCAGGACGCCTGCATTCTCGTCCGAGACGTCGATCGTGTAGGCGACGCCGTCGAGACTGAACTCGACCGTCCGATCGGCCTTCCCACCGTCGAGGTCGTCGGTCAGGACCGTGATTACTTTTCTCGCCATTGCCGATTACTCCCTGTGTGCGGCGGGATGTGTCCAAAGTCTGACCTATCACCCCGGTAATCCGCAACAATATGCGTCCCATTCATTCGGCGCGTCGCGATTCCGTTACCCAGCAAAACCGTGAATCGGGGCGATGAAGTGGCCTCATTCGCCGAGCAGGCCGGTGCGCCCGGAGATGGCCGCCGCCTCCGCCCCGGTGGGAACCCGAACGTGCCCGGCGGTCATTCATTTCACCGTCCGCTCGGACAGGTGGAGTTCGTCGGCGATGTCGGACCGGGTCCTACAGTGGCGTGGGTCACAGACCGGAACAAGGGGAACGCTTTGTTACTTGAGCCAGACACGCTCAACTCAACGTGATGGCAGGTGTTCGATGGCAACTCTTCCGGTACTTCCCCTGACCGACGCCGTGCTGCTGCCCGGGATGGTCATCCCGGTGACCCTCGACCCGTCCACCCAGGCCGCGATCGACGCCGCTCGCGCGACCGGCGACCGCAAGCTGCTCGCCGTGCCACGGATCGACGGTGAGTACGGCCCGGTCGGCGTGGTCGCCACCATCGAGAAGGTCGGCCGGCTGCCCGAGGGCGAGCCCGCCGCCGTCATCCGTGGCCTGTCCCGGGCCCGGATCGGCTCCGGAGTGCCCGGCCCCGGCGCCGCCCTCTGGGTCGAGGCGACCGAACTCGACGAACCCGCCTACGCCGGTCGGGCCCGGGAACTCGCCCGCGAGTACCGCGCCCTGGTGACCTCGGTGCTTCAGCAGCGGGGCGCCTGGCAGGTCATCGACGCGGTGGAGCGGATGACCGACCTCTCCGAGCTGGCCGACTCGGCCGGGTACGCGCCCTGGCTGACCCTGGAGCAGAAGACCGAACTGCTCGCCGCGCCGGACGTCACCTCCCGACTGGAGCTGCTGGTCGGCTGGGTGAAGGACTACCTGGCCGAGCAGGAGGTCACCGAGCAGATCAACAGTGACGTCCGCGAGGGGCTGGAGAAGTCCCAGCGGGAGTTCCTGCTGCGCCAACAGCTCGCCGCGATCCGCAAGGAGCTGGGCGAGGACGAGCCGGACGGCTCCGCCGACTACCGGTCCCGGGTCGAGTCCGCCGAGCTGCCGGAGAAGGTCCGCGAGGCGGCCATGCGCGAGGTCGGCAAGCTGGAGCGGGCCAGTGACGCCTCCCCGGAGGCGGGCTGGATCCGCACCTGGCTGGACACCGTGCTCGAGATGCCGTGGGGTACGCGTACCGAGGACAACACCGACCTGGCCGCGGCCCGGGCGGTGCTCGACGCCGACCACGCCGGCCTGGCCGACGTGAAGGACCGCATCCTGGAGTACCTGGCGGTGCGCAACCGGCGGGCCGAGCGCAACCTCGGCGTGGTCGGCGGACGCGGCTCCGGCGCGGTGCTCGCCCTCGCCGGTCCTCCCGGGGTCGGCAAGACCAGCCTCGGCGAATCCGTGGCGCGGGCGCTCGGCCGCAACTTCGTCCGGGTGTCGCTCGGCGGTGTCCGCGACGAGGCGGAGATCCGCGGTCACCGGCGCACCTACGTGGGCGCGCTGCCCGGCCGGATCGTCCGCGCGCTGCGCGAGGCCGGCTCGATGAACCCGGTCGTGCTCCTCGACGAGGTGGACAAGCTGGCCGCCGGCTACGCCGGTGACCCCGCCGCCGCCCTGCTGGAGGTGCTCGACCCGGCGCAGAACCACACCTTCCGGGATCACTACCTGGAGGTCGACCTCGACCTGTCCGACGTGCTCTTCCTGGCCACCGCGAACGTGGTGGAGTCCATCCCCGGCCCGCTGCTGGACCGGATGGAACTGGTCATGCTGGACGGCTACACCGAGGACGAGAAGGTCGCCATCGCCCGGGACCACCTGCTGCCCCGGCAGCGGGAGCGGGCCGGGTTGACCGCCGACGAGGTGGAGATCGCCGACGAGGCGCTCGCGCTGATCGCCGGGGAGTACACCCGGGAGGCCGGCGTCCGGCAGCTCGAACGGGGCCTGGCCAAGATCCTGCGCAAGGTGGCGGTGACGTTGGCGACCGACCCGTCGCCGGTACGCGTCGACACCGACAACCTCACCGGCTACCTGGGGCGACCGAAGTTCACCCCGGAGTCGGCCGAGCGCACCGCGGTGCCCGGCGTGGCGACCGGCCTCGCCGTCACCGGCGCCGGTGGGGATGTGCTCTTCATCGAGGCGACCAGCATGGAGGGCGAGCCGGGGCTGACCCTGACCGGCCAGCTCGGCGACGTGATGAAGGAGTCGGCGCACATCGCGCTGTCGTACCTGCGCTCCAACGGGCGACGGTTCGGCATCGACCCGAACGCCCTGGCGGGACGCCGGATCCACGTCCACTTCCCGGCGGGCGCGGTGCCCAAGGACGGCCCGAGCGCCGGCATCACCATGGTGACCGCCCTGGCATCGCTGGTCACCGGCCGGCCGGTCCGCCCCGAGTTCGGGATGACCGGTGAGGTGACGCTCTCCGGCCGGGTGCTGCCGATCGGCGGGGTGAAGCAGAAACTGCTCGCCGCGCACCGGGCCGGCCTCACCGAGGTCATCATCCCGGCGCGTAACGAGCCCGACCTGGACGACCTGCCGACCGAGGTGCGCGAGGCGCTGACCGTGCACACCCTGGCCGACGTGGCCGACGTGCTCGCCCTGGCACTGACCCCGGCCGACGTCCCGGCGCTGGACGGTCCGGCGCTCTTCACCGTCTGACGCTCCGAACGCGGAGAACCCCCGCCGTTTCTGACGGCGGGGGTTCCCTTGTGTACGCGCGGGGAGGTCTACTGTCTCGCTTGAGCCCTCAACTACCTCTTCGCCGCGAGGCGTCCCCCAGGAGGAACACCCCGTGAACCTGGTGCTCTGGATCATCCAGATCCTGCTCGCCGTCGTCTTCGCCGGCGCCGGCGCGGCCAAGCTGACGCAGCCCAAGGACAAGTTGCGTGAACTGATGCGGTGGGTGGACCCGGTCCCGCCCACCCAGGTCAAGGCGCTCGGTGCCGTCGAGCTGCTGGCCGCCGTCGGGCTGGTGCTGCCCCCACTGACCGGCATCGCCACCGTGCTCACGCCGTTGGCCGCCACCGGGCTGGTCATCGTCATGATCGGGGGCATCCTGGTGCACCTGCGCGACCGGAAGAAGCAGGACACCCCGCAGGGGCGTCGCACGGAGATCCAGGGCGCGATCACCTGCGCGGTGCTGCTGGTGCTCGCCGCCGTGGTGGCGTGGGGCCGCTTCGGGCCGTACCCCTTCTGACCCGGCGCGCCGGCGACCGTCGTACCCCCGCGGTCGCCGGCGGCGTGTTCAGGCCGGCGGTCGCCGGCGGCGTGTTCAGCGCTCGTCGCCGCCGCGGTCGCGGCGCACGGTCGCCTTGCGGCCCTTGATCGTGCTCTGCCGCAGCCCGGAGATCACCTCGTCGGCCACCCCCTGCGGTACCTCCACCAGGGAGAACCGGTCGGCGATCTCGATCGAGCCGATGTCCCGGCCGCGGATCCCGGTCTCGCCGGTGATGGCGCCGACCAGATCCTGGGGGCGCACCCCCGCGCGCCGGCCCAGGCCGACGAAGACCTGGACGGTGTTGCCACCGCCGGAACGTGGACGCCCTCCGCCCCGCCGATCGCCGCCCCGGCCGCCGGACTCCGGTCGACCCTCCCGGGGGCCGCGTACCGGAACCTGCGGGATCTCCTGCTCGTCGTCGGAGCCCGGCGACGTCACCTCGTGGGCCAGCTTCACGGCGGCGAGGGCGACCTCCATCAGGTCGAACTCGTCGGTCAGCGTCTCCACGATCACCCGGTACGGGTCGAGGTCGTCCTCCAGCAGGCTCTCGCGCAGCGCCCCCTGGGTCAGCTCCAACCGACGGGTCCGCATGTCCGCCACGGTGGGGATCTTGTCGATGGTGATCCGCTGGCCGGTCACCCGCTCGATGGTCTTGAGCATCCGGTGCTCGCGCGGCTCGGCGAGGGTGATCGCCACGCCCTCGCGGCCGGCCCGGCCCACCCGGCCGATCCGGTGCACGTACGACTCGGGGGCGGACGGTACGTCGTAGTTGACGACGTGGGTGAGCTGCTCGACGTCCAGCCCTCGGGCCGCCACGTCGGTGGCCACCAGCAGGTCGGCGGTGCCCGCCCGCAGCCGGCCCATCACCCGGTCGCGCTGCTCCTGGCTCATGCCACCGTGCAACGCCTCGGAGCGGTAGCCCCGGCCGTTCATCGTCTCGGTCAGCCGGTCGACCTCTTCCCGGCTGCGGCAGAACACGATCGCGGCGGTGGGCGACTCGACGTCCAGCACCCGACCCAGTGCGGCCGGCTTGTGCGCGCGGGTCACGATGTACGCGCTCTGCCGCACCCGGGGCGCCTCACCCGCGACCGGCTGCTCCCGGCCGATCTCGATCCGGACCGGCTCGCGGAGGTGCTGCCGGGCCATCCCGTCGATGCGCGAGGGCATGGTGGCCGAGAACAGCACCGTCTGACGCTGCGCCGGAGCGTGCTCCAGGATCGCCTCGATGTCCTCGGCGAAGCCCATGTCGAGCATCTCGTCGGCCTCGTCGAGCACCACCGTGGCCAGCCCACCGAGGCGCAGGGTGCCCCGGGCGATGTGGTCGAGGGCGCGTCCCGGGGTGGCCACCACCACGTCCACGCCGTTGTCGAGTGCCCGCAGCTGCCGTCCGATCGGCTGCCCACCGTAGATCGGCAGCACCCGGGCGCCCAGGTCCTTGCCGTAGCGGTGGAACGCCTCGGACACCTGCACGGCCAGCTCACGAGTCGGCACCAACACCAGCGCGACCGGATCGCCGCCACGGCGGTGGGCGGTCATGAGGTTCAGCAGCGGGAGCGCGAACGCCGCCGTCTTGCCGGTGCCGGTGGCGGCCTGGCCCAGCAGGTCGCGACCCTCCAGCAGCGGTGGGATCGCCTCCCGCTGGATGGGTGTCGGCTCCTCGTAGCCGAGGGCGGACAGCGCGCCCAGCAGCTCGGCGCGCAGCCCGAGCTCGGTGAAGGCGTTCACCTCGTCGGTGCCGGCGGGGGTGGCGTCGGACAGTGCGTCGTGCTGTGCAGGTGCGGAACTCATGTGCCAAGCCTTTCATCACGCCGTCTGGGCCGCTGCGCCGACCGCCACATGAGTGCCACCCCCGGTAACGTGGCGGGGTGCGTACGGTGGAACTGGTCTGCTCGTCCGGCCTGGAGGTCGCGGTCCGGGCGGTCTGGGGCCGTCTGGCCGCCGCCGGGTTGCCCAGCCTGGCCCGCAACATCCATCCGACCAACCGGCCGCACCTCACCCTCGCCGCGGTGGACGATCTTCCGCCCGGCGTCGCGCGCCGTCTGGCCGAGCTGTTCGACGACGCGCTGCCGGTGCCGGTGACCCTCGACCGCGTCGTGGTCCTCGACGGCAGCGCTCCCTTGGTCTGGCTCGTCCGACCCACCCCGCCGCTGACCGCGCTGCACGCCGCCGTCTGGGACGTCCTCGGCGACACCGAGGGGCAGCGTCCGTGGCATGCGCCGGGTGCGTGGGTGCCGCACCTGAGCCTGGCGCTCCGGTTCCGCAACGCGGACCTGCGGCTGGCCCGGGCCGTCGCGGGCGGCCAGCGCCCGGCGGGCGCGTTCGACGGCGCTCGCAGCTACGACGACACGGACCGGACGGTGTCCCCGCTCACCCGGCTCCGCTGAGGTCGTCGCGGTGCCGAGGGCGATGATGGCGTCATGAGTGGTGGAGAGGGCCAGGCAATGGCCGAGCTGGCGGCCCTGCTGGCCGACGGCACCCGCGCCGGGATGTGCCTGGCGCTGCTCGACGGGCGGGCGTGGACCGCCGGCGAGCTGGCCCGGCGCGCCGGTGTCGCCCCGTCGACGGCAAGCGACCACCTGACCCGACTCGTCCGCGGTGGGCTGCTCGTCGAGGAACGGCAGGGCCGGCACCGCTACCTGCGGTTGGCCGGGCCGTCGGTGGCCCAGTTGATCGAGGACCTGGCCGGCCACGCCCCGGCCACGCCCACCCCGACCGGGTCGCTGCGTGCGACGACCGCCACCGCCGCCTTGGCGTACGCCCGGACCTGCTACGACCACCTCGCCGGGCGGCTGGGCGTGCTGATGTACGACGCGCTGCTGGCCGCGCGCCGACTCGACCGGTCCAGCGGACTGGCGGTGACACCCGACGGGTGGGCCTGGGCGGCCGGGCTCGGCGTACCGGTGGACGTGCTGCGCGCCGCCCGGCGTCCGGTGGTCCGCGACTGCCTGGACTGGACCGAACGCCGCCCACACCTGGCCGGTGCGCTCGGCGCCGCACTCTGCCGCCGCTTCAGCGACCTGGGCTGGATCAGCCAGGGCACCGGCCGCGCCGTCCGTGTCACTCCCGCCGGCCGCCCTGGCCTGGCCGCAGCCCTGGCCATCCCCGAACACGCCCTCCACCCGCCAGTAGCCCCGGCGCCCACGAGTGGCCGTGCCTGACGGGCGAGCAGCGGTGACCGCGCCGGCATCGTTCGGCGCGGGGCGAACGGTTCGCGCCCTACGGTCGGGCGGTGACTGACAACTGGCCGCACATCCCGCCCGCCCCGGGAACGCCGGCGTGTGGGCCGCCCTCGTTCGAACCGGAACGCGGTTGGTGGGTGACCCGGCACGCCGACGTGCGGGCGGCGCTGACCTGCCCGGCGTTCCAGATGCCGGCCGTCGACACCGGTTCGCCCGGCACCCTCGCCTGGCTGCGCGGCACGGTCAGCCGGTTCAGTCCACCGCGACACCACGCCCAGCGGCGGGCGATCGTCGTGACGGCGCTGACCCCGCTGGACCCGGACGACCTGCGACACGACGCGGCGCGGCTGACCGTTACCGTTCTCGACCGCGCCGGCGACCGCCTCGACGTGATGCGGGAACTGGCCCGGCCGGTGCCGCTGCGGGCGTTGGCCGATCGCCTCGGTTTCGCTGATCCGGCAGCCGCCGGAACGGCGGTCGCGGTCGTCGCGACGGCGTACCACCCGGGGGTGGACCCGGCGCTGACCACGCGGGCCGACCGGGCGGTGGCGACGCTGCTGGCGCTCGCGCCGGACGGCCCGCCAGAAGCGCAGGCGAACCTGATCGGTCTGCTCGTCCAGGCGTGCGACGCGACCGCCGGCCTGATCGGCGCCGCCGCCCACCACCTGCGGCCCCCAGTCGCCCCGCGAACGCCGGTCTCGGCGGAGACCGCCGACCTGCTGGCCGAGGTGTTGCGCCTCGACCCGCCGGTGCGGGCGACCCGGCGCGTCACCACGACCGGCGTGCGACTGGGTGGACGGGATCTGCCGGCCGGCAGCCCGGTGCTGCTGCGCTTCGACGCGGCCAACCGCGACCCGCGGGCGTTCCCCGAACCGCACGCGTTCCGGCCCGGTCGGCCCGGTGCCAGCCTGTTGACCTTCGGGACGGGGGAACGCGGCTGCCCCGGCGACCGGCACGCCCTGGCCCTCGCCGCCGGGGTGCTCGACGTGCTGTGGGAACGCTGCCGGCGCACCCCGGCCCCGCTGCGCCACGAACCGCACCCGACCCTGCGCGTTCCGACCAACCTGGAGGTGAGCGTCCGATGAGCGACCGCCGTGCCGCGTTCCACGCCCTGCACCACGCCGGCCGCCCCCTGCTGCTGCCCAACGCCTGGGACCACGCCTCGGCGGCGGCGCTCGCCGCGCGCGGCCATCCGGCGATCGGCACCACCAGCCTCGGCGTCGCCGCGACCGCCGGACTTCCCGACGGCGCGGCGGCCACCGCCGAGGAGACCCTGACCCTGGCCCGCCGGCTGGCCCGGCTGCCGGTGCTGCTCAGCGTCGACGTGGAGGCCGGGTTCAGCGACGACCCGGCGGAGGTCGCCGGGTACGTGGCAGAGTTGGCCGGGCTCGGCGTGGTCGGGATCAACCTGGAGGACGGGCGACCGGACGGCACCCTCGCCGAGGCCGAGAGCGTGACCGACAAGATCGCGGCGGTGAAGGCGGCGGTGCCGGACCTGTTCGTCAACGCGCGCACCGACACGTGGTGGCTTCCGGTGGCCGACCCGCTGCCGCAGGCCCTCGCCCGCGCCCACGCCTACCGAACGGCCGGCGCGGACGGAATCTTCGTGCCCGGCCTCCTCGACGAGGCGACGCTGCGCGTGCTCACCGAGCGATTCGACGCGCCGGTGAACGCGCTGTACCAACCGGGCGGACCAGGACTGACCGAACTGGGCAGGGCCGGGGTGGCCCGGGTCAGCACCGGCTCCCTGCTGTTCCGGGCCGCGCTGGGCGCCGCGGTGACCGCCGCCGAGGCGATCCGCGCCGGCGTACTCACCGCGCCGGCGGAACTGCCGACGTACGCCGAGGTGCAGGACCTGGTGCCGGCGGACGGCGACTGACGGCGGCGGCCGGGCGCTCGGCGGGAGGTGGCGGGCTGGGCATGCCTCATGCGCTGCGGCCCGTCGGTGGGCCGTGCTCGGGCTCACGCGAGACGGCCCGGCGGGTGATGGGTGGTGTGTTGGTCGGTGCCTTTGGAGCTGAATCGTTTGTGACATCACAGGGCCGCTTGCTCCGGGCTCCGGGCTCAGGGCTCCGGGCTCAGGGCTCCGGGCTCAGGGCTCAGGGCTCAGGGCTCAGGGCTCAGGGCTTCGGGCTTCGGGCTTCGGGCTCCGGGCTCGCGCTCGGGCGGGGTCTCCCGGGCGGGCCGTCCCGGGAAGACGGAGCCGGCGGCGTTGATTCGTTGGCGACATCAGCTCCAAAGCGTCAACCCGAGGATCACCCCGACTGCTCGGCCCGCGTTCCGTTCGGGGGGAGATAGGAGGATTGTTCGGTCCGTTCCGGTCCCGATGATTACGGTGTGTTTCAGGGCGAACACCCAATGTCGTGACCGGAGGAAGGACCCCGTCATGCGAGTGCCCAGCCGTAGTCCGGGACAGCAGCCCGGTCCGCCCGTGTCGCCCACCGCCCCGAACCGACGTCGACCCTCCGGCGCCACCCCCCGGCGCCTCCCCACCGCCGAGCCCGACCTGGCCGCCTACCGGGCCGCCGTGGCCGAACTGCTGGTCGAGGTGGGCGCCCTGGCCGACGCGACGAGCACCCGGGCCCGACAGGTGCTCATCGACGAGCGGTTGCGGGAGCCCGCGCTCGCCGCGGTTCTCGACTCCACCCCGCAGGGCCTGATCGGCGCCCGCGAGACGCTGCTGCTGGAAATGGCCCGCTACCAGCCGAACGAGCGCACCTCGGCGCGTGACCTGACCGCGCTGGTACGGATCTACCTGCTCTCGCGCATCGACGTGCTGTGGTGGCAGGACGCGCCGACGTTCGTCACCGACGACCAGGTCAACGGCAGTGCCGAACTGGTCGACCTGGAGTGGCTGCGCCGCCGGGACCTGCTGCGCTTCCGCTACCAGGAGCAGCCCGCCACCATGATCGGTCGGGCCGCGCGCGGGCTGCGTCGTCGTCTCCGGCCGGACCTCACCCCGCGTACGGCCGGGCTGCTCTTCCGCCGGGCCCGGCGAGAGGTGGTGGCGCTGCTCAACGACATCGGGCGGGAGTTCGCCGCCGCCGCGCCGCCGGCCACCCCACCGCTGTGGGTCACCAGTCTCGTCCGCAGTGCCGAACACCAATACCGGCTGCGCCGCCTCGGCTACGCCGCGATGCTGCCCAGTGGGCACTGCCTCGGCTACTCCGTCGACGTCGAGCTGGCCTGGTTCGAGCGTTTCGGCGCGCGGGACACCCTGGCGGAACTGCTGCTCAACCGCCAGAAGGTTGGAGAGCTGAACGTGATCGACGAGGGGCAGGCGTGGCACCTCTGTCTCGCGCCCACCGCCCGGCGTCGCCTACGCCGGGCCTACGAGGCCGAGATGGGGGTCTGACCCGGTGTGCGGCATCGCGTTGAGCATCGGCCCCGAGGCCGACCCGGCGACGTTCCGGCGGATGCTCGCCGTCCTGGCCCCTCGCGGTGAGGTCACCGAAACCCGGTCCGAGATCGGTCTGCTCGCCGGCACCCGCCGGCTTCGAATCGTCGACCGGGACCGGGCGGTGCAACCGTGGACCTCCGCCGACGAACGCTGGCTGCTCTGCTTCAACGGCGAGATCTTCAACTACCGGGAGCTGCGGGCGCAGTTGACCCGCCTCGGACAGGCCTTCCGCACCGAGAGCGACACCGAGGTGCTGCTCGCCGCGTTCCAACAGTGGGGCGAGGCGGCGGTGACCCGGCTCCGCGGCGAGTACGCCTTCGCGGTCGTCGAGCGGGCCACCGGCCGGACCTACCTGGCCCGCGACCCGGTCGGGGTCAAGCCGCTGTACTGGTCGCGCCGTCCCGGCTGCCTGCACCTCGCCTCCGAGGTCAAGGCACTCGTCGCGCACGGCGCCCCGATCGGCGAGGTGCCGCCCGGGCACCACGGCTGGGCGGAGGCGGACGGACACCTGCGACTGAAGCCGCACGTCGACCTGCTCACCATCGGCGCGGGCCTGCCGGTCATCGACGACCCGGACGAGGCCGCCCTGCTCGTCCGTGCGGCGTTGAGCGACGCGATCCGGATGAGGGTGGAGACCGACCTGACCGTCGGGGTCGTACTCTCCGGTGGGTTGGACAGCTCGTTGACCCTGCGGCAGGTGCGCGACATCCACCCGGACTGCGTCGCGGTGACGGTCGGCGTGGCGGACAGCCCCGACGTGGCGTACGCCCGGCGGCTCGCCGCCGACCTCGACGTGCCGCACGTGGTGGTCGAACTGCGCCCGCGCGACATCCGGCTCGCCGACGTCCGCGAGGCGATCCGGATGTCCGAGCTGACCGAGTACGGCGACATCATCAACGCGGTCGTCTCGGTGCCGATCTTCCGGCGGCTACGCGACCTCGGCATCAAGGTGGTGCTGACCGGTGACGGCTCCGACGAGCTGTTCGGCGGATACCCGATGTACCACCAGGTCGGCCCGGCCGCGGCGCGCAGGCTGTTCCTGCACCGGATCCGCAACCTGTGCCGTACCGAGTTGCAGCGGGTCGACCGGGCCGCCATGGCACACGGGGTGGAGGCCCGGGTGCCGTTCCTCGACCTCAGCGTGGTGGAGCTGGCGATGCGGCTGCCGCTGGATCTGAAACTGCGCCACGGACAGGAGAAGTGGATCGTCCGGCGGGCGTTCGCGGACGTGCTGCCCGACTACATCCTGCGCCGCCCGAAGCATCCGATGTCCTACTCGTCGGGGCTGCACGAGCGGGTCCGGCTGTACAAGCCACTCTTCGCCCGGCTGCACCGATCGTTCGGCTACGACCTGCAGGAGCCGGTCCGCCGGGACTTCGACAGTGTCCTGAGCCGCTGCGGCAACGACCTCGACCGGGCCATCGCCGACGGGCTGACCCGGCCCGACTACACCGTCCTGGAGCACGCCCGTGACCTGGTCGGCGCGGCCAGGTGGAACGCCGCGCCGATGGTCCGTCGTCTGGTCGGCCCGCGCCCGGCCCGGCACTGAACCCGCCCGCCAGCGCCGGGTCCGATCCCCGCCAGCTGTTCGCCGTGGAGCGGGCCGCAACCTGACGCCACCCGGCCGCGAGCGGGCGGCGTTCAGCTCACCAGCAGCAGCGCGCCGACCGCGGCGAGCGTGCCGGTGACCGCGAGCAGCGTGCTGGTCAGCACGAACCGGGTCACCGGCACCGCCACCCCGGCCGCCCGGCACCGCTCGAACCAGAGCAGGGTGGCCAGCGATGCCCAGGGTGCGGCCAGCGGGCCGACGTTGGTGCCGATCAGCAGGGCCAGCAGGCGGGTGTGGTCACCGGTGGGCAGCACCGACTCGCCGGCCAGGTAGGCCGGCAGGTTGTTCACCGCGTTGGCGAGCAGCGCTCCGGTGCCACCGGCGCGCACGGCGCCCAGCGCGCCACCGTCCGCGCCGAGCAGGGTGCCGACCAGGTCGTCCAGCCCGTGCCGGCCGAGGGTCTGCACCACCAGGAACAGGCCGGTGACGAAGAACAGCAGGCGGACCGGGACCAGCCCTGGGCGCAGCGTGGCGGGGGAGCGGACGAGGAACCCGACCAGCACCAGCGCGAGCGCGACGGTGGAGGCGATCTCGATCTCCACTCCGGCGAGGATGCCGGCGACGAAGAGCAGGCAACCGGCCAGCGCCGTGCGGTGCAGCACCGGATCGGCGGGCACGTGACGGGCCGGCGGAGCGAACCGTCCGCCGGCGGGCCGGTCCCGCCGCCACCACCCGAACCAGAGCAGGGCCATGGTGGCCGCCACGGCGGCGAGCTGCGGCAACGCCATGCGGGCCGCGTACGCCAGGGGTGCCAGCCCGACCCGGTCGGCCGCCAACAGGTTCGTCAGGTTCGACACCGGCAACAGCAGGCTCGCGGTGTTCGCCAACCAGACCGTGGTGACGGCGAGCGGGGCGGCGGGGATCCGCAGGTTGCGGGCCAGCGCGAGCAGCACCGGGGTGAGTAGTACCGCGGTGGTGTCGAGGTTGAGCACGAGGGTGGTGAGTGTGGCGAGACCGCCGCAGAGCAGGAACAACGCCGCCCAACTGCCTCGGGAGGCCCGGGCCAGTCGACTGGCCAGCACGTCGAAGACACCGGCCACGGCGGTCAGCTCGGCCAGCACGATCACGGTGCCGAGGAACAGCAGCAGCGGCAGGATCCGGTGCAGGGTCTGGGTGGTCTCCGCGCGGGGGAGCAGCCCGCTCAGCGCGCAGGCCGCGCCGACCACGGCGAGGACGGCCGCCACCAGGTCCAGCGGGTGGGGTCGCCAGCGCGTGGTCGGCTCGGGCGGGGCTGCGAGGGTCACATCTGATCACGTTGGCACAGCCCCTGGTCAGCTGCCTGGCAACCCCACGCGGTGGTGACCAGCCCCACCGTTTGCGCCGCCGCCGACGAGGGCAGGCGGATCGATGCGGTGGGCGCCCGTCCGGACGTGGCCGGGCCCGGCCCCCGGGGATCGGGGACCGGGCCCGGCGTCGTGCGCGGTGCGTTACCAGCCCAGGTAGCTGGGCTGTGTCTGCACGTTGAGCTCCGAGTAGCGGGTCAGCTTGGCCGTCCAGGTGCGCCAGTCGTTCAGCTCCAGGACGTCCAGGCCCTTCACCATGTCGTTGGAGTAGATGTGGCCGTTGTAGTAGTACGCGGACCAGGTGCCGCCGCCGACAGGCCGGTCTGCCGAGAGCGGACCGCGCTCCCAGAAGGCGATCTCCTTCGGCTTGGCCGAGTCGGTGAAGTCCCAGACCGAAATGCCGCCCTGGTACCACGCCTGGACCATGATGTCCTTACCGAGCACCGGGATCAGCGAGCCGTTGTGCGCCACGCAGTTCTCGGTGTCGGCGTTCGCCCGGGGGATCTTGTAGTAACTGCGGAAGGTCATCGTCCGCGCGTTGCCACGGCCGGTGATGTCGTAGATGGCGTCCGCGCCCCGGTTCGGGCCGACGGTCTCGTTGCAGGTCGCCGCCCCGCCACCACCCAGCTCGTCGGTGAAGATCACCTTGGTGCCGGCGTTGTTGAAGGTGGCCGAGTGCCAGAACGCGAAGTTGACCTCGTCCCGGACCCGGTTGATGACGCGGGGTGCTTCCCGGTTCTTGATGTCGAGCAGGATGCCGTCACCCATGCACGCGCCGGCGGCCAGGTCCTTGGCCGGGTAGACGGTGATGTCGTGGCAGCCGGTCGTGGCCGAGCCGGTTTCACTGCCCGGGAAACCGCCGTCCGGGAAGAGGTTCGGCGTGGCGATCACCGCGGCGTCGGTCGGCTTCTTCAGCGGCACCTTGATGATCGAGATGGAGTCGTGCGGCGGCTGGCAGTCCGGGAATTCGGCCCGCGGGCTGTACGAGGAGACGTACAGGTAGACGGTCTTGCGGTCCTTGCCGGGGACCAGGGTGTGGGTGTGGGAGCCACAGGCCGTCTCGACCGACTTGATGTAGCGCGGGTTGGCCTTGTCCTTGATGTCGAAGACCTTGATGCCCTCCCACGAGCCCTTCACGTCCGCCCCCTGCGTGGTGCTGTTGCAGGAGTCGTCGCTGCGGGACGAGTCGGTGGAGAGGAAGAGCAGGTCACCGTGAACGGAGATGTCGTTCTGTGACCCCGGGCAGAGCACCCGGGCCTTGACCGTCGGAGCGCTGGGCCGCGAGATGTCGTAGATGACGAAGCCGTTGTAGTTGCCGGCGAACGCGTACCTGCCCTGGAAGGCGATGTCGCTGTTGGTCGCGTCCAGTGGGGCGACCTTGGGCACGTTGGCGATCTGACGCAGGTTGGGGCTGCTCACGATCTCGTCGACGCCGGGGATCGCGTTGGTGAGCGCGGGGGTCGGGGCCGCCTGCGGCACCGTCTGGGCGTTGCTCGCCGGGGCGACGAGGGCGCTGGCGACGAGGAGGCCGGTCGTGGCGAGCGCCACGATGCGCAGTTGTCGTAACCGTGGCTTGTGGAGTCTGATCATCGGCGGGGCCCTTCGCAAGGGGGAGGCGATGGTCGACACGTTACCGTCCGACGAAGAACGTCGATGTGAGCTGGGTCACATCAAAGTGTGTTCTTCAATGGATAACATCGCGATGACCTCGACCTCAGGGAGTGGCCCATGACCAACCGGCGCGCACGTACCCTGGCCGTCGTCACACTGGCTCTCGTGTTGCCGCTGGTGGCGTTCCTGGTGATCCGTCTCGGCGGCGACACCGCTACGGACACCGCGCAGCCGGTCTCCGCGCCCGCCACCTCCGCCGCGCCACCGACGGCCAGCCCGGTCCCCACCGACCTGACCGTCATCGCGCCCGGCCGCCCGGGCGAGACGGCGGCCACCCGACCGGCGCACGAGGTCCGCGACGCCGGCCCCGCCCCGCACAACTCGCTGGACGTCGTGTTCGTTCGGATGATGATCCCGCACCACGCGCAGGCCCTGGCGATGGCGGAGCTCGCCCCCGACCGGGCCGCCGACCCGGATGTCCGTGCCATCGCCGAGCGCATCCGGGCCAGCCAGGGCCCGGAGATGGCCATGATGCGCGGCTGGCTGCAGACCCGTGGCCTCCCGGCGGAGGTCCAGGGGCACGACCACGGCGGCATGCGCGGCATGCAGTCGCCCGAGGCGATGCGGCAGCTCGCCGCGACCCGTGGCGCCGACTTCGACCGGCTCTTCGTCCGGATGATGACCGAGCATCACCAGGGTGCCATCGACATGGCCACCAACCTGTTGACGGTCGGCTCCGACCTGACGCTCAACGAGTTCGCCAATGCCGTCGCCACCGAGCAGACCGTCGAGATCGACCGCATGCGCGAGATCCTCGGCTCCTGAGCCCGAGTGCGGGGCGCGAGGGCCGAGAGCGTCCCGGCACGTACCCTGGGTGACCGTGAGAGGCACCCTGTTCGGTCGCCCGCTTCGCGGCGTCGCCTTCGACGTGGCCGTCGCCGCCCTGGTGGTGCTCGTCTCCGTGGCCTCGGCGGTGAACCAGCCGGGCGGGTGGGCGGCCACCCTGGTCGGCGTGGGGATGGCGGTGGCGTTGCTGTTCCGCCGTACCCACCCGAGCGCGGTGACGGTGGCGGTCGCGGCGCTCGCCCTGGTCCAGGTGGTCGCCGAGTGGGGGCCACTCGTCTACGACGTCGCCGTCCTGATCGCGCTCTACAGCGTGGTGAAGTACGGCGAGCGGCTCCGCGACGGGGTCCTGGCCGGCGCGGTCGCCGCCGTGGGCGTGCTGCTGGCCGCCGCGCAGACCCCCGGCGTCATCCAGTGGTGGGTCACCGCGCTGTGGTACGCCCTGGTCACCGGCGCGGTGTGGCTGGTCGCGCTGAACGTGCGAACCCGCAGGCTCTACGTGCTCAGCCTGGAGGAACGGGCCACCACCCTGGAACGTGAACGGGAGGCCGAGTTCCGGGCGGCGGTCGCCGAGGAACGCACGCGGATCGCTCGGGAGCTGCACGACGTGGTCGCCCACAGCATGGCGGTGATGATCGTCCAGGCGGACGGCGCCCGGTTCATGCTCGACCGCGACCCTGCCCAGGCGCGTACCGCCGTGAAGGTGGTCGCGGACACCGGCCGGCAGGCTCTGGAGGAGATGCGTCGCCTGGTCGGCGTCCTGCGCGACGCGGGCCCGGGCGGCGAGGACGGCCCCGTCGTGGCCGCCGACCCGGAGCACCGCCGCCTCGCCCTGGCCGAGCTGCCCGACCTGCTGGCCCGGTTCGACGACGCCGGGCTGCGCGTCCGCAGCACCGTCACCGGGGCGCCACCGGCGCTGCCACCGGGGCTGGAGCTGACCGTCTACCGGGTGGTGCAGGAGGCGCTGACCAACGCGCTCAAGCACGCCGGCGTCGGCGCCGGCGTCGAGGTCGTCCTGACCTACAGCGACGAGGCCGTCCTGGTCCGGGTCCTCGACAACGGTCTGGGCCGTCCACTGGTCAGCCCGGCGCCGTCGGGCGGTCACGGTCTGCTGGGCATGCGGGAGCGGGTGACGGTGTACGACGGCAGCCTCACCGCCGGCCCCCGGCCGGTCGGGGGCTGGCAGGTCGAGGTGCGGCTACCGCTACGGTCGGAGCCGGCGACGGAGGTGATCGCGGCATGACGATCCGGGTGGTGATCGTGGACGACCAGGCGCTGGTTCGCGCCGGGTTCCGCATGGTGCTGGACTCCCAGCCCGACCTGGAGGTCGTCGGCGAGGCGATCGACGGCGCCGACGCCCTGCGGGTGCTCGCCCGCACCGACGCCGACGTCGTCGTGATGGACATCCGGATGCCCACCATGGACGGGGTGGAGGCGACCCGTCGACTCTGCGCCGAGCGGCCCGCCGGTGGACCCCGGGTGCTGGTGCTGACCACCTTCGACACCGAGGCCGACGCGTTCGCGGCCCTGCAGGCCGGCGCGAGTGGGTTCCTGCTCAAGAACGTCCCACCGGAGGACCTGCTGGCCGCGATCCGGGTGGTGGCCCAGGGCGACTCCGTGGTCGCCCCGTCGATCACCCGGCGGCTGCTGGACCGTTTCGCCGGGCAGCTCGGCACCGCCCCGAGCGCCGACCCTCGGCTCGCGCAGCTCACCGAGCGGGAGCGGGAGGTGCTGCTGCTGGTCGCCCAGGGGCTTTCCAACGCGGAGATCGCCAACCGGGTGCACGTGGCCGAGGCCACGGTCAAGACACACGTCGGGCGGATCCTGGCGAAGCTCCAGCTCCGCGACCGGGTCCAGGCGGTGGTCCTGGCGTACGAGAGCGGGTTGGTCACACCCGGCGGATGACGTCGCGTACGACCTGGGTCGTAGCGGCTGGCGGACGCACCGCGACCCGGGGCGCACGCAGGTCGAGAGCGCAGGTGGAGATCGACGGACGGGTGCCGGCCATAGCGTCGGAGGGGTCCGATCCGCCACCTGCACCGGGAGCCCCGCTTGATCCGCCTGACCCTGCGCTCGCTGCGCGCCGAGGCGCTGCGCATGCTGCTCTCCGCGCTGGCCGTCGTGCTCGGTGTCGCCTTCGTCGCCGGCACCATGATCTTCGTCGACGGGATGCGCGCCGGAACGTACGAGCGGGCCGGCATGTTCGACCGCCACACCGACCTGGGTGTCTACTCGGCCGGCCGGGAGGTGTTGCCCCCGACGCTGGTGGACGCGGTGCGTGCGGTCGACGGGGTGGCCGCCGCGGCGGGTGAGCTGACCAACACGGCCGGGATCGTCGGCGTCGACGGTCGACCGGTGCTCGGCTTCACCATGCTCGTCGCGATCCCCACCGAGGACGCCCTGCGCTCGTACGACGTGGTCGCCGGACGGTTGCCCGACCGCGCCGGAGAGGTGGTGCTGGACGCGCCGACGGTCGCCGCGGAGGGCTTCGCGCTCGGCGCCGCAGTCCGCGTCGGCGGCGCCAGCGGTCCGGCCCGGCCGTACACCCTGGTCGGCGCCGTCGACGTGGCGGGTACCGCCCGTGATGTCGGCGGCCCGTTCGTCGGCATGGTCGGACCGGACGCCCTGGCCCTCACCGGCGAGCGTGGGTACGGCCGGATCCTGGTGGCGGCCCGGCCGGGCGCCTCCGTCGCGGCGCTGACCGACCGGCTGCGCGCCGTGATCGGCGGCGAGGCCGTCGTGAAGAGCCGTCAGCAGATCCTCGACGAGGCCGTCGAGGACGCGGTCCGCAACGTGGACCAGTTCCGGATGCTGCTGTTGATCTTCGTCGGGGTCGCCGTGGTGGTGGCCGGTTTCGTCATCGCCAACACGTTCGCGATCGTGGTGGCGCAGCGCACCCGGCGGATCGCCCTGCTGCGTTCGATCGGCGCCACGCGGGGTCAGGTCTTCCGGGCTGCCGTGCTGGAGTCGGCGGTGCTGGGGCTGGTCGCCTCCGCGTGCGGGGTGCTGCTCGGGGTGGCCCTCGCCGGCGGGATGCGGATGGTGATGTCGCGACTGGACGCGCCGGTCGCCGGTGGCCTGACCGTGACCGGCGCGACCGTCCTCACCGGTCTGCTCCTGGGCACCGGGCTGACCGTGTGCGCCGCTCTGCTTCCGGCCTGGCGGGGGACCCGGGTCGCCCCGGTGGCCGCGCTCACCGACGCTGCGGTGCAGCCCGCTCGCGCGGCCGGCCGGGTACGGCTGACCTGCGGCGCGGTGGTGCTGGCCGTCGGTGTCGCGGCGCTGGCCGGTGCCGCCAGCGCCGGTCAGGTGCTGCTGGTGGCGGTCGGCGGGGTGTTGGCCTTCTTCGGGATCGTGCTGTTCGGGCCGGTGCTCGTCCCGGCCCTGGCGCGGGTGTTCGGTTGGCCGGCACGTCGCGTGCTCGGGGCGACCGGTGAGCTGGCGGTGGCCAACACGATCCGCAACCCGCGGCGGGTCGCCGCGACCGCCACCGCCCTGGTGATCGGGATCGGGTTGGTGTCGGCGTTCATGGTCGGTGCCCGCAGCACCAGGGACGGCATCGAACGCAGCGTGGACGCCCAGATCGGAACCGACTTCGTGGTCAGCGGTATCGGCCAGGACCTGCCGGCCGCGCTCGCCGGTGAGCTTGCCGCCCGGCCCGAGCTGGGTGTGGTGCACGAGCAGCGCAGCACGGTCGTCGCCGATGTGGAGATCCGCGCGGCCCACCCGGCGTTGGTCGGCCGGACGCTGGGCGGGGTGCTCGCCGGCGACGCCGGTCGGTTCGGGCCGGGCCGGGTGCTGGTGCACCGGGAGTTGGCGCGGGCACGCGGCTGGCAGGTCGGCTCGCCGGTGACCGTCCAGGGCCGGTCGTTCCGGGTGGCCGCCGTGGTCACCGACGACACCTCCGGCGACGGCGTGCCGACCGGGTACGTCATCGACATGGCCGACGCGGACTTCGCCGCGCTCTTCCCCGGTCAGCGCGGGTTCCTTGCCGAGATCGACCCCGCCGCCGGGGTGAGCGCCGAGCGGGCCCGGGAGGTGATCGAGACGGTGCTGGGTCGCTACCCGACGGTGAACCTGATGGACCAGGGCGCGTACAAGACGATGCTGACCGGGACCGTCGACATGCTGCTCGTCTTCGTCACCGCGCTGCTCGGCCTGGCGGTGGTGATCGCCCTGGTCGGCGTGGCGAACACGCTGAGCCTGTCGGTGGTCGAGCGGACCAGGGAGAACGCTGTGCTCCGGGCGGTCGGGCTCACCCGGGGGCGCATGCGGGCCGTGCTCGCCGTCGAGGCGGTGCTGATGGCACTGGTCGGCGCGGTGCTCGGGGTCGGACTGGGCACCGGCGTCAGCGCCTCCGCGATGGCCATGCTGGGCCGCCTCGGCGGGGACTTCCACGTGGTGCTGCCGCTCGGTCAGCTCGGTCTGACCCTCGCCGTGGCGGTGGTGGCCGCTCTGCTCGCCTCGGTGCTGCCGTCCCGTCGGGCGCTGTCCCGTCCCGTCGTCGAGGCGCTCGCCGACCAGTGACCCGCTCGCGGTCCGGGCCGACCGGTGTCGGACCCCGCTGCCGGACGGACATCCGCCGGCCGGTCCCGCCATCTTCCCCGGCGGCGGGACCGGCCAGCGGTGCCGGGTCTACAGGCGCTCGACCAGCGGGCCGACGCACCGGTTGCGGGTGTCGAAGACGTAGCGGGCGTGCCGGACCACGAGGTCGTAGTCGAAGCTGTCGTGGTCGGTGACCACGACCACCCCGTCGGCGGCGCTCACCTCCCGCTCGGAGAGCCCGACCACGGTGACCCCGGCCGGGATCTGGTGCGGCTCGGCGTACGGCTCCACCGCGTGGACCTCGGCGCCGAGGGCCTGCAACCGGCGGGCCACGTCGACCGCCGGGGAGTCCCGCATGTCGCCGGTGTTCTTCTTGTACGCCAGTCCGAGCAGCAACAGCCGGGCGCCGCTGACGGACCGACCCTTGCGGTTCAATCCCGCCATGACCCGCTGCGCGACGTGCTCGGGCATCTCGTGGTTGACGTCGTTGGCCAGCTCGATGAACCGGAACTGCCGGCCGAGACGGCGCTTGACCTGCCACGACAGGTAACACGGGTCGATCGGCAGGCAGTGCCCGCCGACTCCGGGGCCGGGCCGGAACGGCAGGAAGCCGAACGGCTTGGTCTCGGCCGCGTCGATCGCCTGCCAGACGTCGATGTCGAGGTGGTGCGAGAGCATCGTCAGCTCGTTGATCAACGCGATGTTGACCTGGCGGAACGTGTTCTCGATCAGCTTGGTCAACTCGGCGACTCGGGTGGAGTCCACCGGGACGGTGCGCTGCACGAGGCGCTGGTAGAACTCGTCCACCCGGGCCAGCGACGCCGAGTCCACACCGGAGACCACCTTCGGGGTGTTCTCCAGCTTCCAGGTCGGGTTGCCCGGGTCGATCCGTTCCGGGCTGTAGCCGAGATGGAAGTCGCCAGGGCTGCTCAGGCCGCTGGCCGATTCCAACAGCGGACGCAACAGCTCCTCGGTCGTACCGGGGTACGTGGTCGACTCCAGGACCACGGTGCAACCCGGCCGGACGTACGGGCCGATGCCGACACCGGCCTGCTCGACGAAGCTCAGATCGGGAGTGCCGTCGCGCAGCGGAGTCGGCACGGTGATGACACAGATGTCGAAGCCCTCGGCGTCGGAGTACTCCGTGCTGGGGTGGTACCGGCCGCTGCTCAGCGCCCGGCCCAGCCGGTCGGTCGGGATGTCCTCGATGAACGACTCACCGGAGGCGAGCCGCTTCACCCGGTCGGCGTCGACGTCGAGACCGACCACGTCCAGCCCCGCTTCCACGGCTCGCAGGGCCAGCGGCAGCCCGACGTACCCCTGACCGATCACGACCAGCTTTTCAGCGCTCACCCAGGCTCCTGCGGCAGTTGGTGGAAATGGCCTGCAGAGAGCCTAGAGGCGTCTTCAGTGACGTAAGTCCGTTTTGGGGATATCGGTGCTGCTGGGAAGGTGCCGGGGGTTGGCGCGGTCGGCTTACCCGCCGTCCCCGTCGTCGGGAATGGTCGGCGTGCTCTCCGTCGCCGTGGGTGTGGCCGACGTCGGCGGAGTGCTCGGCTCGCCGGTCGGGCCGCCCGTCGGCGCGGTGGTCCCGGTCGGCGTCCCGGTCGGCGTCGGCGGACTGGTCGTCTGGCTGGGCTGCGTGCTGGGCGTCGCGGAGGTCGAGGCGGACGGGGGGTTGCCGGGGACATGCGGCCGACCGGTTCGGCCCGGGTCACCGGTGACGACCTGCTCGTTCGCCGCCGGCAGCTCCTGCGGCCCGCTCGGCGCCACCGTCGGCGAGGTGGTGGGCAGGTTGACCGCCGGATCCTCGCCGGCATTGCGCGCCGCGCCCAGCGCGGCACCGAGCCCGACCAGCGCGACCAGCATGGCCGCGGCCGCGCCGACCAGCGGACCTCGCCGCCGTTGACGCCCGGCCTGTCCCGCGCTCGCCACCGCCGCGCCGGCCGGCACGTCGGTGCGGGTGCCCGGGCCGGCGTCGCGCAACGGGACCGGCGTGGCCATCGCCGTCGGAGGCTCGCCGCCGGTGACCGCGGTCCGGGCGGCCTCGGCCATCGCCGCCCCGCTGCTGAACCTGTCCTGCGGGTCCTTCGCCAGGGCCCGGGACACCAAGGCGCGGACCGCCTCCGGGATGTCGTGCGGCAGCTCCGGTGGTTCGTCGTCCAGGTGGCGCACGGCGACCTGCAGCGGGTTGTCGCCGGTGAACGGCGGGCTGCCGGTGAGGCAGCAGTAGGTGACCGCGCCCAGCGCGTAGATGTCGGTGGCACCACTCACCGGTCGGCCGGCTGCCTGCTCGGGGGCCATGTAGAGGGCCGTGCCGGGCACCGCGTTGGTGCTGGTGATGCTGGTGATGTCGGTGGACCGGGCCACACCGAAGTCCACCAGGACGACGGTGCCGTCCTCCTGCACCAGGAGGTTGCTGGGCTTGACGTCCCGGTGCACGATGCCGCCACGGTGCGCCGCGTTCAGCGCGGCGGCCGCCTGGGCCACGATCGACATCGTCTCGGCCACGTCGAGCCGGCCGGCCGTCTCGATCCGCTTGGACAGCGGCTCGCCGGCGACGAACTCCATCACGAGGTAGTCCGCTCGACCGCCGCCGTCGGGCAGGTCGTCGGCACCGCAGTCGAAGACCTGCACGATGCCCGGGTGCCGCAGCGCCGCCATGATCCGGGCCTCGGCCCGGAACCGGGCGATGAAGCCCGGGTCGGAGACCAGCGCCGGCAGCAGGACCTTGACCGCGACCTGCCGGCCGAGGATCAGGTCGGAGGCACGCCAGACGTCGCCCATACCGCCGGTGGCGACACGTTCGTCCAAGCGGTATCGACCGCTGAGCACGACCTCCGATGACAACACCGCATTACCGTACCCAGAGTGGCGCTGTACGGCGTACCGCAGTCGGTCACCCGCGCGGGTGGCACTCACGCGGTCACCGCCCTGACCTGTGTGGACACCACGTTCTTGTGACGTGACGACGACGTGGTGTGACGAAAGCTGACATCTTTCGGCGTGTGGACGCCCGACGGTTCGTCGGAAACCGCCACCGAGCACGGACCGCAGCCTCAGGTCACGGAGTGTGACGCCGACACGCCGTCCGGCATGGTTGATAATTGTCACTCTTCCGTGACGCGGCGCCGGCTTGTCGCGTCGTCGGTCCCCTCCTAGCGTTAGCCCGGCTCGGGTCCCCGGCGACCTCGGCGCGCGCCGCCGACCACCTCAGGGTGCCCCGGCATCCGGCCCGGACCACCCGGGTCGCGGGCGCGATCAGATCGGCGGGGGGCGGTACGGGTGCGGCAGCTGGTCGGGTGTGCGTCTCGTACCCGATGGTCCGCCTCGGTGCGGCGGATCGGGCCGGCATGCCCCGAGCAGCCCGCGGGTCGCGGATGACCGGCGACCTGTCGGAGGCGGTCAGCGCCGCACAGGATGGGGACGAGGACGCCTTCCGCGTCCTCTACCGCAGCCTCCAGCCGGGACTCCTGCGCTACCTGACCGCACTCGTCGGCGCGGATGCCGAGGACGTCGCCTCGGAGGCCTGGCTGCAGATTTCGCGCGACCTGCCCAGCTTCACCGGTGGGGAGTTCCGCGCCTGGGTCGTCACCATCGCCCGTAACCGAGCGATGGACCACCTGCGCCGACTGCGTCGACGTCCCGCTCTCCCCGTTCCGGTGCAGGCGCTCGTCCATCTCGCCAGCGACGCGGACACCGCCGAGGGGGCCGCCGAGACGATCGGCACCGAGACGGCCCTGGCCCTGATCGCCACCCTGCCTCCCCGTGAGGCCGAAGCCGTGCTGTTGCGGGCCGTGGTCGGGCTCGACGCGGGATCCGCCGGCCGGGTGCTGGGCCGCCGCGCCGGTGCCGTCCGGACCGCCGCGCACCGAGGCCTGCGGCGGCTCGCGGCCCTGCTGGAACGCGACGGTTCGGTCGGACTGCCGGTCGAGGTCGACGGGGTGCCGCCGCCCCGCACGGGCAGCAGCCCCGCCCTCCGGGCGTCCCAAGCCGAGCCGGCGGACGGCTGACGTGAGGGGACTTCCGATGAACCCGTTCCGGCGGGCCGCCCACGCCGACGCCGAACGGCTGCTCGACTCCGCCCACCCCCAGGAGAACACTGTGCCGGGTCAGGCGCGTGCCTCCGCGGACACCGAAGCGGGGCAAGCCCCGGCCGATCCGGTGGCCCGGTTGCTCGCAGCGGCCGCCGGCCCGGTCCGGCCGGGAGAGCTGGCTGGCGAGGAGGCCGCGCTGGCCGCGTTCCGCGCAGCCCGCGCGGAGCCGTCGTCGGTGCCACACCCGGCGCGCCGTCGACGCCTGACCACCGGCGCGGCGGCCTGGATCGGCGCGGTCGCGGTCACCGCCACGGCGGGCGCCGCATTCGCCGCGGTCCGGCAGGACTGGATACCGGCACCTGTCGCACCGGAGCCGCCCCGAGCGTCGCCGACACCGGATTCGCCCCGGTCCGGCGACAACACCCGGTCGCCGGCGGAGACGCCGCCACACGGCACCCCGTCGCCCCGCCCACCGTCGCCCGGCACGCCGTCGGCCGCCGGAGCACCACCGGCCCACAGCCCGCCGGCCGGCCCGTTGCACGGGCAGTGCCGCGCCTGGCTGGCCAAGAAGCCCGACCAGCGGGAGAAGGCATTGCGGACGCCGGGCTTCGAGCGGCTGGTGACCGCCGCCGGCGGTGCCGAGCGGGTCGAGGAGTACTGCCATCGGCTGGTGCCCGAAGCGAAGCCCTCCACACCGGCGAAGACCACCGCACCGCACCCCCCGTCGGGCCGCCCCTCTCCGAAGTGAGCGGTCGGCGCCCGGGTGGTTAGTTCCGCCCGGCATGGGAAATTCGTCTGTCGGACAGAGGTTGGTGTCGCCGTGGACGCCCTCCGGCGGTGTCGGTGGGTGGGTCTACCGTGAAACGGTGTCGCTGAGCCGGCACCTGGAGAGGGGGCCTGACCGTTGGTGACGTCGCCCGAGCTGGAGCGCAGCGCCATCCTGCGTGAGTCCGCGGCCGCAGGCCGGCACCTCGCCCGGATCTGCTTCAAGACCGGTCCACCGACCCACACCGGCGTCGAACTGGAGTGGACCGTGCATGACGCGTCTGATCCCGTCCGTCCCGTCGAAACGGGGCGGCTGAGGGCGGCGCTGGGGCGGCACAGCCCCGCCACGTTGGATCCCACCAGCCCGGCCGAGCCGCTGCGCGGCGGCGGTGTGGTGACCCTGGAGCCGGGCGGCCAGTTGGAGATCTCCGCCCCGCCCCGCACCTCGACCGCCGCGTTGATCCAGGCCACCGAGGCTGACATCGCCCAGGTCAGCGGCCTGCTCGCTGCCGCTGGGCTGATCCTCGGCCGCAGCGGCATCGACCCACACCGACGGCCCCGCCCGGTGCTGGAAACTCCCCGATACCGCGCGATGCGCGCCGCCTTCGACAGGCGTGGTCCGGCCGGCCGCGTCATGATGTACAGCACAGCCGGCCTGCAGGTCTGTCTCGACTCCGGCGAGCCGGAGCAGGTCGCCGGCCGGTGGGCCGCGGCCCACGCCGTCGGTCCGCCGCTGCTCGCGGCGTTCGCCTCCGCGAGCCGACACTCGGGGCGTCGCACCGGGTGGGCCTCCGCCCGGATGGCCGCCTGGTTGGCCATCGACCCGGCCCGCACCCGACCTGTCTGGACGCCGGGCTGCGGCGCCGAGGACCCGAGGGCCACCTGGATCCGTTACGTGCTCGCCGCTCCGCTGCTCTGCCGGCGTCGGCACGGGTCGGACTGGACCGTGCCGCCGGGAGTGACCTTCGCCGACTGGCTCGACGGTGCGTTGCCGCAACCGCCCACCACCGACGACCTCGACTATCACGTCAGCACGCTCTTTCCGCCGGTGCGGCCGCGCGGCTACCTGGAGCTGCGCTACCTGGACGCCCAGCCCGACCGGGACTGGCGGCTGCCGCTGGCGGTGCTGAGTGCCCTCTTTCACGACCCGGGCACGGTGCGGGGGGCGTTCTCGATCGCCGCCCCGGTGGCGCACCGCTGGTCGACTGCTGCCCGCAGCGGCCTGGCCGACCCCGCGTTGGCCGCTGCCGCGACGGGCCTGCTCGACCTGGCGCTGACCGTCCTGCCTCGGTTGGACCTGCCGGCCGACACCCACGACGAGATCGAGCGAGGGGTGCGGCGGCGGCTGGCCGCCGCCACGAAGAAAGGGGACCGGTGAGTGCGAGCAGTGAGCCGGGGTGGCGAGCCCCGCAGTCGCGAACGGCTGGAGGTTCGGTGAACAGTGAGCAGTTGCGTGACCGGATTGCTGTGGAGTTGGCCCGGGCGCGCTCGCGTACCTCGTTGTTGACCGAGGTGGTCGACGACGGTGAGCTGATGCGTCAGCATTCACCTCTGATGTCGCCGCTGGTCTGGGACCTTGCCCACGTGGGCAACCAGGAGGAGCTGTGGCTGGTCCGGGACGTCGGCGGGCGTGAGCCGGTGCGGTGTGACATCGACGAGTTGTACGACGCGTTCAAGCAGCCGCGCCGGGACCGCCCGGCGTTGCCGCTGTTGCCGCCCGCCGAGGCGCGTGCCTACCTGGGTACGGTGCGGGACAAGGTGCATGACCTGCTGGACACGGTGGCCTTCGGCGAGCGGCCGCTGGTCGCGGACGGGTTCGCCTTCGGCATGATCGTGCAGCACGAGCAGCAGCACGACGAGACGATGCTCGCCACCCACCAACTGCGCGCGGGGCCGGCGGTGCTGCACGCGCCGCCGCCGCCTGAGCCGTCGGTCCGGGTCGGCGCTGAGGTGCTGGTGCCGGCGGGGGAGTTCACCATGGGCACCGACACCGACCCGTGGGCGTTGGACAACGAACGTCCCGCTCATCGTGTCGACCTCCCGGCGTACGTCATCGACGCGGCCCCGGTCACCAACGGCCAGTACGCGGCCTTCATCGCCGACGGCGGCTACGGCGATCAGCGATGGTGGAGCCCGGCGGGTTGGGCGCATCGGTGTCGGGAGGGTCTTGTGGCGCCGCTGCACTGGCGTCGGGACGGCGACGAGTGGTCGTACCGGCGTTTCGGCCGGTGGGATCGGGTGCGCGGGGACGAGCCGGTGGTGCACGTGTGCTTCTACGAGGCGCAGGCGTACGCGGCGTGGGCCGGGAAGCGGCTGCCGACCGAGGCGGAATGGGAGAAGGCAGCCCGGTGGGATCCGTCGACCGGGCGGTCGCGTCGTTATCCCTGGGGTGACGAGGATCCGACCGCGGCGCACGCCAACCTGGGTCAGCGGCATCTGTGGCCGGCGCCGGTGGGTGCGTACCCGGCCGGGGCGTCGCCGTCGGGTGTGCACCAGCTCATCGGTGACGTCTGGGAGTGGACGTCGAGCGCGTTCGGCGGGTATCCGGGCTTCACCGCGTTTCCCTACCGCGAATACTCGGAGGTCTTCTTCGGCGACGACTACCGGGTGTTGCGTGGTGGCTCGTTCGGCACTGACCGTTCGGCCTGCCGGGGCACCTTCCGCAACTGGGACTATCCGATCCGCCGGCAGATCTTCAGCGGTTTCCGCTGTGCTCGCGACGCTCGACCGGAGGAGTCGTACCGGTGATCGGCGGTCCGGGGGGCAGGGCGCGCTGATGTGTCGTCACCTGGTCTACCTGGGGCCGCCGGTCACCCTGGCCGAGGTGCTGTTCGACCCGCCGCACTCGTTGGTGCGGCAGTCCTGGGCGCCTCGGGACATGCGTGGTGGCGGCACCATCAACGCCGACGGGTTCGGCGTCGGCTGGTACCCGGACGAGGGTGAGCCGGTGCGCTATCGACGGGCGCAGCCGATCTGGAGCGACCCGACCATCGCCCAGCTCGCGGCGGTGACCCGCACTGGCGCGGTGCTGGCGGCGGTGCGCTCGGCCACGGTCGGGATGGCGGTGCTCGACGGCGCCGCCGCGCCGTTCGCCGAGGGGCGGTGGCTGTTCAGTCACAACGGTGTGGTCCGTGGCTGGCCGGACGCCGTGGTGCCGCTCGCCGCCGGTCTGCCGGTTCGTGACCTGCTCACCTTGGACGCCGCCACCGACTCGGCGTTGCTCTGGGCGCTGGTGCGGCATCGGCTGCGCGCCGGGGACGACCCGGCGGACGCGGTCGGGCGGACGGTGGCCGAGGTCGGCGGGGCCGCTCCCGGGTCGCGGCTGAACCTGCTGCTCACCGACGGCCGCCGGGCGGTGGCGAGCGTGGCTGGGCACGCGTTGTCGGTTCGCGAGGCACCCGGTTCGGTGCTGATCGCCTCGGAGCCGCACGACGACGGTCCCGGGTGGCGGGCGGTACCGGAGGGGCACCTGGTCCTGGCGACCGCGGACGGGGTGCGGGTACGTCCACTTCCGACCGGGTGAGCGGCACCGGGTGGGTACGCAACTGTTGATCGAGCAGAGAGGCGAGTTGATGACGGCGGAACCGCTGGAGGTCTACCTCGAAGGGCGCGATCTGGAGCGTGGTCTACGCGACGACGTTCGGGCCGGGCTGAGCGCCGAGCAGAAGTGGCTGCCGCCGAAGTGGTTCTACGATGCCCGGGGCAGCGAGTTGTTCGAGGAGATCACCCGACTTCCCGAGTACTACCCCACCCGGGCGGAGCGGGCGGTGCTGGCCGAGCGGGCTCCGGACATCGCGGCGTTGACCGGGGCCAAGACGTTGATCGAGTTGGGTTCCGGGTCGTCGGAGAAGACCCGCCTGTTGTTGGACGCGTTCACCCGCCGGGGTGGGCTGGGCACGTTCGTCCCGCTCGACGTGTCGGTCAGCGCCCTGCAGGGGTCTACCGCCCAGATCGCCGCCGACTATCCGAGCCTGCGGGTTCGGGGCATCGTGGGGGACTTCACCCGGCAACTGGACCGGCTGCCCACCGGTGGCCGACGGCTGGTGGTGTTCCTCGGTGGCACCATCGGCAACCTGCTGCCCGCCGAACGGGCCGATTTCCTGACGGCGATGCGTGCGGCGCTGGAGGTTGGCGACTGGCTGTTGCTCGGTACGGACCTGGTGAAGGATCCGTCGGTGATCGTGCCCGCCTACGACGACGCGGCCGGGGTCACCGCCGAGTTCAATCGCAACGTGCTCCACGTGCTCAATCGCGAGGTGGGCGCCGACTTCGACCCGGGGGCGTTCGACCATGTCGCCCTCTGGGATCCGGAGCACGAGTGGATCGAGATGCGGTTGCGGGCGACCCGGCGGATGCGGGTGCGTGTGTTGGGCATGACCGTGGACTTCGCGGCGGGCGAGGACCTGCGCACAGAGGTCTCGGCGAAGTTCCACCCGGAGGGGATCGCCGCGGAGTTGGCCGCGGCGGGTTTCGCCACGGCGGAGTTCTGGACGGATCCGGGAGGGCTCTTCGGGGTCTCGTTGGCGCGGGCCCGCTGAGCCTGTTCGCCCGCCTCGAAGGGGGCCGCTGGTGATCGGATAGGCTGAGCGGGCGAAGGGGAGTAGCCCCCAATGTCGTGGTCGACATACTGGTGCGTTCCGCATCCGGCCACGCGGCCCCGGTCTCCGGGGCGGGCGAGACCTTCGACTCAGGCTGTTGCAGCCGGGTCGAGGGCGCCCCTGTACCTCCTCCCGGCATGAGCGGGAAGGACGTCATGGAGGGATTTTTCGCCGCGCTGGTCGTCAGCTTCGGTGTCATCTTCGTCGCGGAACTGGGAGACAAGTCCCAGTTGATGGCGTTGACCTTCGCCACGCGGTTCAAGCCGATCCCGGTGCTGATCGGTATCACGGTCGCCACGGCGGTGGTGCACCTGGCGTCGGTCGCCATCGGCGCGGGCCTCGGGGCGGTGTTGCCGACCGAGTGGATCTCGCTGGTGGCCGGTGTGGCGTTCCTCGGCTTCGGTGCGTGGACCCTGCGGGGGGACAAGCTCACCGAGGAGGAGAAGCGCAAGGCGGAGAAGACGAACAAGACCGCGCTGGTGGCGGTGTCGGTGGCGTTCTTCCTGGCCGAGCTGGGTGACAAGACGATGCTCGCCACGATCACACTCGCCACCAAGTACGGCTGGTTCGGCACCTGGCTCGGCTCCACCATCGGCATGGTGGCGGCGGACGCGTTGGCCATCCTGGTCGGCCGGATGCTCGGTCGTCGGCTGCCGGAGAAGACCATCAAGTATGGTGCGGCGATCCTGTTCGCCATCTCCGGTCTGTGGCTGATCCTGGAGGCGGTGAACGAGCTGACCTGAGTGCCGACTAGCTGCCCCGAGGGCGGGTAACGGCCCGGGGTGGAGCCGGCCGAGCTGTTGCGACACGGCGACCAGGTGTTGGTGGCCGTGGTGGAGGTGGCCGGCGCGCTGGTGATCTTCGTTGGCGCGGTCTGGGCGGCGGTGCGGTTCGTGGTCGAGGGGCTGCGACACCGTACCGCCGCCCATTTCACGCCGATCCGGCTCTCGCTGGGTCGGTTCCTGACGCTGGGGCTGGAGTTCCAGCTGGCGGCGGACGTGCTGCGGACCGCGGTGTCACCGTCGTTCGCGCAGATCGGACAACTGGCCGCGATCGCGACGATCCGGACGGCGTTGAACTACTTCCTGGGTCGGGAGATCCGTCAGGAACAGCGTCAGGTGGCCGAGGGGGAGCGTCGCCGGTGATGGACCACCTGGTCACGGCGGTCACCGCGCTGGCCCTGCTCGTCGGCGTGGTCACCGTGGTCAGCACCGGGGCGCTGCGAACCGGCGTCCGACTGTTGTTGGACCTGTTGACCGCGGCCGGTCTGCTGCGGCTGGCCGGCGATCCGGGTTGGAACGGTCTGGCCGGCGCGGTGGCGATCATCGCCCTGCGTCAACTGCTCGGAGCGGCGCTGAGCGCTCCGGCGCCGTGGTCCGGGCGACAATCCCCGGCCCCCTGCGCCGACGACGATTGCCACCTACCGTTGGCGCTAGGACGCGAAACCAGGAAATCGGGAGGATGACCAGATGAGCCGGCACGACGAACCGAACGAGTACGGCTTCTCCGGCGCTGCCACCGCTCCCGAGCCGCAGCCCGGTGGGAAACCCGACGAGCAGGATCGTGTCGAGGAGGTGGCGGTGCCGGGCGACGACCTGACCGCTCCGGCCGCCGAGGCGGTGGTCGAGGAGACCGAGGACCTGCCGCCCGCTGACCGTCGACACTGACCGGATCGCGGTACGGGCGGGCGTCGGGTCGTGCTTCCGCCCGACGCCCGACGGTCCGCTGGTGGACGCCGGGCACGCCGTCGGCGTCGAACTTCTCCCACTTCGCCACCCGGCGGTCTACCGCGGTGTGTGCTGGCCGCCGCGAGTGCTGGCCGCGGTGTCTGCTGACCGCCGTTGGTGCGGCGAGTGCGACGGCGACGTCGGCGGGTTTCGCAACGGCCCAGCCACGTAGTGCCTCCCCGCCCGCGCTCGGGACGACCGCCGAGTAGATCAGCGCCGGCGGCGGCGTTCCGCAGAGCGCGGCCCCACCGGCGGTGCGGCCCGGTGCGGGCCGCGGAGGTCCCCGCCGTCCAGCTCCCGGTTGAGTTCCTGGCCACCACGAGGGGCCACCTCGGACGTCACGACGCACGGATCCCGTCGCCCTCCGGCTTGGCCGTCGGCGGCGACCGCTGGGCCGATCGGACGTCACCTGGCCGGCTTTCGACTTTTTCCTCGTTGTCGCCGCTGCCGAATGGACCGTTGTCGGGTTGGTCATCCGGACGCATGTCGAACTAAAGAAAATGCATAACTCCGGACATAAGCCGCATGAACCGCTTTAATGGTTTCACGAGTTTAGAGACGACCTTGGGGGTTTTCGTGAAGTTCTTTGGCGTAACCGGACCGGCACGGAGGCGCGCCTGATGGATCTGCTCCGCCAATTGCGTCACGTGCGTAGGCACTGGTGGGTCACACTGGTCACGGTCATGGTCGCCCTCGGCGTATCGGCTTTCCTGACCGTGCGCGCCCAACCTCGGTACGTCGCGTCGGTGACGTTCTTCGTCACCACCCCCAACACCGGCGTCAGCGAGGCCTACCAGGGTGGGCTCTTCCTCCAACAGCGGGTCAAGTCGTACGCGGACCTGCTCACCAGCGACCGACTGGCACAGAGCGTGGTGGCCGAGACCCCGGTCGGTCTCACCGCCGACGAGGTGCAGCGACGGGTGAAGACCTCCACCGAGACCGGCACCGTCATGCTCCAGGCGTCGGTCACCGACACCGACCAGACCCGCGCGTTGCGAGTGACCGAAACCCTGGCCGCGAAGTTCGTCGAACTCGTACAGAAGGTCGAGACGACGCCCGAGGGTAAGGCGCCGGTCAAGATCGAGGTGGTCAGTGGCCCACGGGTGAGCGCCAACCCCGTCTCGCCGCAGCCCGTCCGGAACCTCACCCTCGGTGGCCTGATCGGTCTGATCCTCGGTATCGGCCTGGCGATCCTGCGCGGAGTCGCCGACGTGCGGCTGCGCGACGCCGCCGGTCTGCAACGGGCCACCGGCAGCCCTCTGCTCGGCGAGATTCCGTTCGAGGGCAACGCCCGCAGCGCACCGCTGATCGTGGGCGACGCCGCGACCTCCGCCCGTGCCGAGGCGGTGCGCAAGTTGCGTACCAACCTGCGTTTCGTGGATGTCCACGAGCCTGCTCGGGTCATCGCCGTGACCAGCGCCCTGCAGGGTGAGGGAAAGACCACGCTCTCCTGCAACCTGGCCATCGCGCTGGCCGAGGCGGGTTGGCGGGTGCTGCTGGTCGACGCGGACCTGCGCCGTCCGAAGGTCGACGACTACCTGGGTCTGGACGCGGGTGTCGGCCTCACCGACGTGCTGGTCGGCGACGTGCAGGTCGGCGACGTCGTGCAGCG
The DNA here is from genome assembly GCF_029626145.1 of Micromonospora sp. WMMD961. Classification (NCBI taxonomy): domain Bacteria; kingdom Bacillati; phylum Actinomycetota; class Actinomycetes; order Micromonosporales; family Micromonosporaceae; genus Micromonospora; species Micromonospora sp. WMMD961. Next base: position 3,910,642 of record NZ_JARUBJ010000002.1, on the reverse strand, counting down.
TTGGGGGGACAAGTCCCTGCTGGTGCTGCCCAGTGGTTCCGCCCCGCCGAACCCGAGCGAGTTGCTCGGCTCCAAGGCGATGTCGGACCTGCTGCTGGCGCTGCGGGAGTCGGCGGACATCGTGATCATCGACACCGCACCGCTGCTCGCGGTGACCGACGGCGTGGTCGTGGCCGTGCAGGCGGACGGTGCGCTGCTGGTGACCCAGCAGGGCCGTACCTCGCGAGCCCAGGTCGCCGCCGCGGCGCGCTCACTGCACTCGGTGTCGGTTCGACTGCTCGGGTGCGTGTTGAACATGGCGAAGGTGGCCAAGGCCGAGGCTTACCAGTACGAGGCCTACCGGGTGGTCACCTCGGCGCCCACGGCATCGGTGCCGGCCGAACAACGGAGCGCGTCCGGTCGGCACGTCGCGACCACCGACGGGGTCAACGGCGTCACCGATCACACCCAGGAACTCACCCGGCTGCCCCGATGAGCGCAGCGAGGGGTCGCAGCGACCGTTCGATCTCCTCGGCGCAGCGTCGGAAGTCGGCGGCGGTGCCGCCGATCGGGTCCTGGAGGTCGTCCGCGTCCGGGGCGGCGGGTTGTAGCCGTCCCCGGGCCAGGGCGGCGGCGGCGATCGCCGCCTGCAACGAGTCGTCGGCCGACCCGGCGGGCGGCTCGGCCGCCGCGGCCAGCCGGCCGAACTGGCGCACCGTGAACGTCCGGTGCAGCGCCGCCGGCGCCAGCGCCGTGCAGACCGAGCGCTGGCGCCGGGTCGCGGTCAGCACGAGCGTCGCGTCGGTCAGGTACTCCGGCCGCAGCGCCCGGGTGCGGAACGCCGCCGGGTCCCTGCCGCTGGCGGTCACGATCTCCATCGCGTACGGGTGCATTCCCAGCCCGTCGATCGCGTCGGTGCCGGCACTGGCCACCGTGACGGGCCGGTCGGCCAGCAGTCGGCGGGCCAGGAACTCGGCCATCGGCGACCGGCACAGGTTGGCGTGGCAGACGAACAACACGCGATCAGCCATCGGAGTCCCTCTCATCGGTGCGGACACGGGTGTCCACACCGTGAGGGCGGTGCGTCGACGCCGGTGGTCGCGCGGGGAGGGGTTGTCGGCATCGTACGCGCGCGGAACGCCCGTCGGCCGTGGTGCCGCGCCGGCCGACGTGAATCCGTGCCGGACGGGGGCGGGTCAGTGAGGATCGGCATCCTGTCGTACCACTTTCCGCCTGAGCCGGCGTTCATTCCGGGGAGCCTCGCGGAGGAGTTGGCCGCGCGTGGGCACAAGGTTCGGGTGCTCACCGGATTTCCGGACTACCCGGGCGGCCACGTGTATCCCGGCTGGCGGCAGCGGTGGCACCACGAGACGCACAGCGAACGACTGACGGTTCGACGGGTGCCGCGCTACCCCGGGCGGGTCACGTCCACCAAGGTCCGCATGGCCAGCTATCTCTCCTTCGCCGGCAGCGCGACGTGGGCCGCCCGGCGGTACTTCAGCGACGTGGACGCGCTCTACGTGTTCCAACTGCCGGCGACGACGTTCGCCGCCGCCGGGGTGCTCCGACTGCTCGGGCAGGTGCCGGCGGTGCTGCACGTGCAGGATGTCTGGACCCGCGACGGCGCCGAGGAGGCGGGCGAGGATCGCTGGGCGGCGCGGATGGGCAGCGCGATGACCCGGATCTATCGGGCCGCGGCGCGGATCGCGGTGGCCGCGCCGTCGATGCGGGATCTGGTGGTCGCCGCGGGCGCCGACCCGACCCGGGTCCGAGAGGTGTTGAACTGGACCGACGAGCGGATCTTTCATCCGGTGACGCCCGGGGCGGCGGCCCGCCGGTTGGTCCGCCGGGACGGTCGGTGCGTGGTGATGCACGCCGGGACCATCGGCGCGCGGCAGGGACTGGAGACCGCGGTCCGGGCGGCGGCGGCGCTGGACCGGACGATGGACCTGGTCCTCGTCGGTTCGGGCGCGGACGAGCGGCGGGTGCGGGGGCTCGCCGCCGACCTGGGTGCGGACAACGTCCGCTTCGTGGAGCGACGGTCACCCGTCGACATGCCCGAGCTGTACGCCGCCGCCGACTACCAACTGGTCATGCTGCGTGACCTTCCGGAGCTGCGCGGCACGGTGCCGGGCAAGCTCCAGGCTGCGCTCTCCTGTGCCGCCCCGGTGGTCGCGTCGGCGGGCGGTGACACTGCCGAACTGGTCGAACGCGCCAGGGCCGGTCTCTCCTGCCCGCCGGAGGACTGGGCGGCGCTGGCCGACCGGTTCTGGCTGGCCGCCACCATCCCCGCGCCCACCCGGACCGAGATGGGTCGCCGCGGGCGGTCGGCGTACCTGAGGGAGATGTCCCTCCCCGCCGGGGTGGACCGGATCGAGCGGCTGCTGCACGAGGCGGCGGGGCGGGCGGCAGCGCCGGTCCGGGAGCCGCGAGGAAACCTCGCTTAAGCGGCACTTATTGCGATAACGGTATGAAGTCCCCTGGCGCGTGCTAAGAACGTCAGGGAATCGACCATCTGTCCGATTCCCCGAATGGGAGTGTGGTGTGACGGAAAGCGAACGGCCGACCCGGCGGCGGAGCCGGTCCCGGCGCCGTCGGCGTGCCCGACTGCGACGAGCCCTCCTCAGCGCCCTCGTGGTCGGCTCGCTGCTGCTGGCGGCCGGCGGTTGGGTCGGCTTTCGCGGCTGGCAGGCGCGCGCTCACCTGCTCAACGCCGCCGGCCTCGCCCGGGAGTTGAGCGCCCAGGTGGTCGGCGGGGACACCGACCGCGCCCTGCGGACCCTTGTCGCTCTCCAGGAGCAGTCCCGCGCAGCCCGGGCGGCGACCAACGACCCGAGCTGGCAACTCGGTCGGCATACGCCGATGGTGGGCGACGACCTCGATGCCGTTCGGCAGATCGCTGCCGCCATCGACGAGTTGGCGCGGCAGGCGTTCCCGACCCTGCTCCGGATGGACCTGACCAGCCTGGTGCCGACCGGCGGTCGACTGGACCTGGCCCGGCTCAGTGGGGTCTCCGCCGAGCTGACCCGGGTCAACGAGTCGGTGCAGGGTACGCGCCGAGACCTCGCGGCGGTACCGGCCGACAGCCTGGTCAGCCAGGTCCGGCAGGCGCTTGTCGACCTCCGTGGCGAGATCGACCGCCTGGCCAGCCTGACCACGGCTGCCGACCAGGGTGCCCGCCTGCTGCCGCCACTGCTCGGCGCGAGCGGACCACGGCGGTACCTGCTGGTCTCGCAGAACCTTGCCGAGCTGCGCGCCACCGGCGGCATGTTCGGCGCGTACGCGATGATCGAGGCGAAGGACGGCGCGGTGACGATGGGCAAGCAGGGCAGTTCGTCCTCGCTTGGCTTCTTCAAACCGGCGCTGAAGGTGCCCGCCGAGACCCGCGCGCTCTGGACCGACCTGCCCGGCATCTACCCGGCCGACGTCAACCTGTCCCCGCACTTCCCGACCGCGGCGACGCTGTACCGCGAGATGTTCCGCCGCAAGACGGGCACCACTGTCGACGGCGTGCTCGCCGTCGATCCGGTGGTGCTGTCCTATCTACTCAAGGCGACCGGCCCGGTGCTGGTGCCCGGCGGTGTCCCGCTGGCCAGCGAGAAGGTCGTGCAGACCCTGCTCAACGACAGTTACCGGCAGCTCGACGTCGAACAGCAGGACAAGTTCTTCGCCGCGTCGGCGGCTGCCGTCTTCGACGCCTTCTTCAAGAAGAATGTCAACCCTAGGGTGTTGTTGTCCGCATTTGACCGTGCTATCACCGAACGGCGGATATTGTTCTGGAGTGCCCGACCTGAGGAACAGCGGACGTTCGGCGACAGCCGGATGGCCGGGACGCTTCCGGAACAGGACACCGTGCCGACGGTCGGCGTGTTCCTCAACGACGGCAGCGGCGCGAAGCTCGGCTACTACCTACGACAGACGGCGAACCTGACGGTCGGCGAATGCCGCCCCGACGGCCGCCGCGAGCTCCGCCTGCGGGTGACCCTGCGCTCGACGGCACCGAAGTCCGGACTCACCAAGTCCGTCCTCGGTCTCGGTATGGCTGGTGATCCGTACACCGTCCGCACATTGGTGTCGATCTTCAGCCCTGCAGGTGGAGCGGTGCTCGAGGCCCGGCTCGACGGGGCCGAGACGGCCGTTGGTAGCGGCACCGAACGCCGCCGCCAGGTGGCGACCGCCAGCGTCGACGTCGCTCCCGGCGCCGAGAAGGCGTTGGAGGTGACCGTGCTGACGGCCAAGACCGGCGTCGGGCAAGCCGAGCTGTGGCTGACCCCCACCGCCAGCCCCTGGACCACCCAAGTTCATTCCGCACCAAGCTGTGACCAGTAGGAGGGAACCAATCATGCGGCTATCCCGCATCATCATGGCGCTCACGGTCGGCCTGGCCGTGGTGGCCGTGCCGACGGCAGCGGGGGCGGCACAGCCGCAGCCGGCGCCCAGCGCGACCACCGACCCGCCCCAACCGCCGCCGTACCCGCCGGTAGTGGCGTCACTGACCGTCAACCGACCGACGATCTTCCTCGGCGAGACGGTCATCCTGACCGGCACCAACTTCGGCCCGAACGAGACCGTCGACATCTCGGTGACGGTCACCCCGCTGGCCGCTCCGGCCGGTGGTCAGGCGCCGGCTCGCCGCAGCGACGGCAGCACCGTGGCCATGGCCCCGGTGGCGTACCAGGCGAGCGCACCGCTGAACTTCACGGCGTTCACCAACGCCCAGGGGCGCTTCACCAGGAGCTACAAGCCGTCGGTGACGGGTCTGCTGACCTTCACCGCGACCGGCCGGGAGTCCGGCCGTACCGCCTCGACCGAGCTGCGGGTGCTGCACAAGAAGCAGCCGCTGCCCGTCACGGGTGACAGCATGGGCACGCCCATGAAGCTCGGCGGTGGCCTGGTCGGCGCCGGAGCGGTCATGTTGCTGCTGACCCTGGCCTGGCGTCGCCGCCAGCGCCTCGGCGGTGCCGCGCACTGACCCGCACCACCGGGCAATGCCCGGAACCGCACTGAGGCTGACGCCCGTCGGAACACTCCGACGGGCGTCAGCCTCGTGCGGGCCGGGTCCCGGCCGTCCGGGTCTGCTGAGGGGTCGCGGGCCGATCGGTGTACGGGGGCGCTCGGCCACCCCGTACGTCTTGATGGGCTCGGATTCCGTGAAGTCGCGGTATCTCACCGTCTTGGACACCCCCGACATCAAGGACGTCGAGCTGATCACGCCCGAGCTGAGCAGTTTCGCGGGCGTGGATGACGGTGGTGCCTTCAGCTCAGGTCGACCTGGGCGATTTGCTCGGTTCGGGTGTTTTTTGGATGTGGCCGGCGGCACCCGTCAGGCGGAATCACGGCCGGGCGGGGGTGGTTACACACCCTGACGATCGCAGGACCACGGCCGGTCGACCGGATCGGCCGCCCCCCGGAATGGCCCCGGTCCGCGGGTCGTTACACCTGGACCCCGGCCCGACCGGTACCCCGCTTCGCCGGGATCGGCCGACCTGGAATGGCCCCGCCCGGCGGGCCGTTGCACATGGACCCGGCGCCCGAGCCCTCGCTCGTAGGTCGCCGACGCCGGCGCCGCAGGCCCTCGGTCTGCTGGCCGCCGCCCCCAAGATTTTTCCCCTGTTTGGTGCGCCCGACGAGGTGCTCACCCGTACGCGGGTGTCCTTACCCCCGAAGGAGCTTCCCCCATGAACACGATCATGCGTAAGAGTGTGTTGTCTGTTGCTGGTCTGGCGTTCGCCGGTGGTGTGTTCGCCGGTCCGGTCGCCGCCCACGCCAACCCTGTTGATGCCAAGCCCGTCGCGGTTGCCGTGCAGTCGGCGGCGCCGAAGCCGCAGGGCGAGCAGTCGCACATCACCCTCAACGACGAGCAGACCGCGAATGTGAAGGCGATCATCGCCGCGACGAAGAAGGCCGGCCTGCCCGAGCGGGCCGCGGTCATCTCGATCGCCACGAGTCTGCAGGAGTCGAAGCTGGAGAACCTGGGCCACCTGGGCGATATGAACGACCATGACTCGCTGGGTTTGTTCCAGCAGCGCCCGTCCAGTGGTTGGGGTACCCCGGAGCAGATCACCGACCCCGAGTACTCGACCACGGCGTTCCTGAAGGGCCTGAAGCAGGTCGACGGGTGGCAGGACATGCCGCTGACCGAGGCCGCGCAGACCGTGCAGGTGTCGGCCTACCCGGACGCGTACGCCCAGTGGGAGCAGCAGGCCACCGACCTGGTCGGCCAGCACTGGAACAGCTGACCCACCGCACCGCTGGCCGGCATCCCCAACCGGGGTGCCGGCCAGCGGCGTACCCCGGTCAGTGGTGGTTGTGGTTGCGGACGATGTCGATCAGCGCGCAGATCAGCGCGAGCCCGATGATGCCGGTGGCCAGCAGCAGGGACCGTTCGAAGGCCGCGGTCCAATCGCCGCGGCTGTCGGCGAGGGACGAGAAGAACATCGAGCCGACGGCGGCGATGCCGGCTGCGGCGCCGATCCGCTGACCGGTCTGGAGCATGCCCGCGCCGCTACCCGCCTGCGCTACCGGCACTTCGGAGAGGGTGATCGTCTGGTTGGGGGCGATCACCAGGCCGCTGCCGATGCCCGCGACGAGCAGTGGGCCGGCGGCGACCCAGGGTGCCGGCGCGTCGGGCGCGAGGTGCAGCACGACCACGGTCGCGCCCAGCCCGATCACCACGGTGAGCAACCCGATGGCGACCAGCGGTCGGCCGACGCGGTTGACGATGCGGCCACCGAGTACGGCGGCGGCCGCCGAGCCGAGGGCGAACGGGGTGATGGCGAGACCGGCGACGAGTGCGCTGTAGCCGAGCCCCATCTGCAGGAACAGAGTGAAGATGAAGAAGATGGCGGTGAAGCCGCCAAAGTAGACCAGCGCCAGCAGTGAACCCAGTGTGTACGACTGGAGGCGGAACAGTCGCAGGTCGAACAGGGGTTGGTGGTGGTGTGCGTAGCGCCGCTCCCACAGGCCGAATACGACCAGCACCGCCAGACCGATCGGGATGAGCGCCCACTTCCACGGGGTCTGCCACTGCTGCTCCTGCACGAGCGGGAGCAGGACCAGGACGACGCCCACACCGAGCAGGAGGACGCCAACGGGGTCGAGTTGACGCCAGCCGGGCTGACCGGCGGGGCGGCCGGGCAGCAGACGCCAGCCGAGGATCACCGCGAGGATGCCGACCGGCACGTTGACGAAGAAGACCCAGCGCCACCCGTGTTCCTCGCCGCCGATGGCGATGAGCAGCCCGCCGAGCAACGGCCCGACCGCGGTGGAGATGCCGATGGTGGCGCCGAGCAGCCCGAAGGGCCGGGCCCGTTCCGAGCCGCGGAACAGTTGCTGGATGAGTCCGATGACCTGCGGGTTGACGATGCCGGCCGCGGCGCCCTGAAGGAGTCGGGTGACGACCAGCCAGGCCGGGGAAGGGGCGAGGCCGGCGAGTGCGCTGGTCACGGTGAACAGGGCGATACCGAGGACGAACGCGTTGCGCCGTCCTCGGGCGTCGCCGAAGCGGCCGGCGGGGACCAGCGCCAGGCCGAACGTGAGCGCGTACCCGGAGAGGACCCACTGCAGGTCGCTCGGTGAGGCGTGCAGCGCCCGATCGATGGATGGCACCGCGACGTTGACGATGCTCACGTCGAGCAGCGTCATGAACGCGGCGACCAACCCGACGCCGACGGCCTGCCAGCGTCGCCGGTTCTCGGCCGCCGTCACCGGCTGCGCCGCACTCATCGAGCCCCCCGTCGACCGTCGACCACGCATTCCTGACCGCTACCCGGGTCAGCGGGGGGCGAATCGTCTCGTCGGGTCCTGCGGGTCACGCCATCTGGCGGGCGCAGAACCGGGGGCCGAAGTCGAGGCCCGCCATCGGTGAGTCCTCGCGGTGCAGCAGGCCTTTCTCGGTGAGCAGGTGCAGGGGACTGCCGACCTGCTCCTCGGTCAACCCGGACTCCTCGGCGATCAGGTCCGAATACGGCACCTGCCCGCGTGCCTCCAGGGTGGTGACCGCCTGGTACACCCGTTGCTCGGCCTCCGACAGTTGCACCTGCTGCATGGTTCCTCCTCCGTTCGTCCGCCACCGCGGGGCGGCTGCCGCGCGCCGGTTACCCCCTCGGTGACCGAAGATGCACACCCGATCGGGCGGTCGGCGCGCGGGCGGTTCGGACGGTCGGTGCCCTAGGCTGCTTTCGTGATCGTCTGGGACCTCGTCGTCGTCGGCGCCGGCCCCGCCGGGCTCTCCGCGGCACACGCCGCTGCCCGCGCCGGTGTCTCCACGCTTGTTGTCGAGCGGGCCGCGCACCCGCGGTACAAGACCTGCGGCGGTGGCCTGATCGGCACCTCCCTCGCGGCCGTCGCGGATCGGATCGAGGTGCCCGCGCACGACCGGGTGGACCGTGTCACGTTCACCCGCGACGGCCGCCGGGAGTTCACCCGCCGCAACGACAGTCCGGTCGTGACGATGGTGCGCCGCGAGGAGTTCGACGACCGGCTGCGCGAGGCGGCCGTCGCCGCCGGCGCGCAGATGCGTGAGCGGGTCGCGGTCCGCGCGATCGACCAGGACCCCGAGGGGGTACGCCTGCGGCTCGCCGACGGTACGACGATCGCGGCCCGCACGGTGATCGGCGCCGATGGTTCGTCGGGGGTGACCGCACGACATGTCGGGGTTCGGTACCGGCAGGTGGACCTGGGTCTGGAGGTGGAGATTCCGGTGCCCCCGACCGAGCAGGAGCGGTGGCGGGGGCGGCTGCTGCTGGACTGGGGCGACATGCCGGGCTCGTACGCCTGGGTCTTCCCGAAGGGTGACCGGTTGACCGTCGGCGTGATCGCCGGTCGGGGAGCGGGGGAGGGGACCCGGGAGTACCTGCGGCGGTTCGTCGACCGGCTGGGGTTGACCGGGTTGCCGACGGAGCACGACTCCGGTCACCTGACCCGGTGCCGTGCCGAGGATTCACCGTTGCGCACCGGCCGGGTGCTCGTGGTGGGGGATGCGGCGGGTCTGTTGGAGCCGTGGAGCCGGGAGGGCATCAGCTTCGCGCTGCGTTCCGGTGAGCTGGCCGGCGCGGCAGTCGTCGACGGTGATCTGGCCGGGTACGAACGGGCGGTCGACGTGCGGCTGGTGCCGGAGATGCGGGCGGGGTTTCGCCTGCTGGACGTGTTCACCCGCCGCCCGGACGTCTTCCACGCCCTGTTGGCGACTCCGCCGGGCTGGCGGATGTTCGTGCAGTTCTGCCAGGGCCGGGCGAGCTTCGACGAGATGCTGCGGCGTCGGTCGATCCGGGCGGCCCTCGCGATGCTGGACCGACTACCCACGCCACGCCGGCCCACCGCTGTTCTCCCAGGATCCTAGGACGCCCTACAGGATGTGTGCGGTGCTGGTCCGCAACAGCCGGCCCGTTGGACAATGGAGGACCCGGTCCGCTGGAACGTGCAGGGCTGACAACGACAAACGGGCCGCAGGTGTCGCCACCCACGGCCCGTCTGTGCTGCGCGATCAGAAGACCGGCACGCCCTCGCGTACCAGCCGCCAGTTCGGCTGGAAGAAGTCGGCCGGGTCGATCGTCCCCCTGGCCTGCGCCCAGTCGATCAGCAGCTGACGGATCTCCTGCTGCGCGTTGTAGACCTGCGTCTTCACGATGCCGGGGAAGTTGCCGCCGCCGCTGCGCCGGTAGTTGTTCACCGCCACCACGAACTGCGCGCCGTCGGCCACCGGCGTGTCGGTGCCGGTCAGCACCAGCCGGGTGATGCGCTGCCCGACCGGCCGGGAGATGTCGATGTCGTAGTCGACGCCGGAGAAGACGTCGTAGTTGTAGTCCGGCACGGCCGGGTCGCTGAGCTGCTCCGGGTCGACCGGGACACCCGGCGCGACGGTCCGGAAGTACTTCGCCGAGTACTCCAGGTACGCACGCACCTCGGCGCCGCTGAGCACGACCGCCTCGAGGGTGTTGTCGTACACGTACAGGCCGGCCACGTCGCGGATCTTGACGTCGCCGGCGGGGAACACCGCGGTACGGCTGAACGGGGCCGCGATCGACAGCACCGGCAGGTCCGCGTACGTCGTGCCGGCCAGCGCCGTGCCGACCACCTCGGTCTGCACGTGGTTGATGAAGTCCAGGATCGGCGTGTCCCTGTACCGCGACTCGGCCGCCGACAACTCCACGGTGGAGCGGGCAACCACCTGGTTGACGTACGCCACGGTCTTCTGGTGCTGGGCCCGCACGGCCGCGAGCACCTTCGGGTCCTCGACCACCGTGTTGGTGTTCAACATGGTGGCGGCCTTCCTGGTGATCGCCCACCGGCCACGCTCGCGGGTCAGGGTGAAGTCCATCCGGGTGAGCCGCTGGCCCCACTTGGACGGCTCGGAGAGCAACACCTGCGCACCGGTCCGCTCGTTGGTGACGAACCGCTCGACCACCTCGTTGTGCGCGTGACCGAAGAGGATCGCGTCGATCCCTGGCACCTGCTGGGCGATCAACGCCACCGGGTTCTCGTTCGGCAGCTCCGGGCCGTAGCTGGAGGTGCCGCTGTCACCGCCGTGCGCGGAGATCAGCACGAGGTCCGCGCCACGGGCCCGCATGACTGGCACCCACTTCGCGGCGGTCGCGACCATGTCGTCGAAGCGCAGCCTTCCCTCGACGTTGCCCTTGTCCCAGATGGCCACGCCGGGGTTGGTCAGACCGAGGATGCCGACCCGCAGGGTGGGCGCGCCGAGACCGAGAGAGACCTTCTTGATGACGTACGGGAGGAAGGCAGGCTTGCCGGTCTTCGCGTTGACAGCGTTGGCGGCGAGCGCCGGGAAACCGAGTTGGCGGATCCACAGGTCCAGCAGCGGCAGTCCGTAGTTGAACTCGTGGTTGCCCAGCGTCACCGCGTCGTAGTCGATGACGTTCATCGCCCGGGCCATCGGGTGCTTCTCCCCGGTGGCGGTGATCGGCTCCTGCTTGGCGTAGTACGTGGCCAGGGGGGTGCCCTGGATGGTGTCGCCGGCGTCGAGCACCAGCGTCGCCTTGCCGCGCCGCTCCCGACGGATCTGGTTGATCAGGGTCGCCAGCTTCGCGACGCCGATGTCGTTCTGCTTGCTGTCGTCGTACTCGGCGTCGCGGTAGTAGTCCCAGTTGTAGACGTTGCCGTGCGTGTCCGACGTGCCCAGGAGGGTGAGGTCCCAGGTGCGTGACCGGGCCGGGCCGGCCGCCTGCGCGGGCGCGGCGGCGATCAGCGGGGCGGTCGCCGCCGCTGCGGCGGCGACGAGCACCTGACGACGCGACGGGCCGGAGGGAGAGGTCATGACGTGCCTTTCATGGGGGTGGACGCGCTTCGTGGGCGCCTCGCGCACCATAACCACCAAATGTCACTCCCGCCACGTCAGCCCCGACGGTCGCTCCTCGCGGCCGACCCGGCCGACCAGGTAATCCGGGTCGCGGGCACTGCTCGGGTGCCCGCGACCCGCGCGACCCGTTGCGGGCGTCGGAATCCAGCGTCGCAGGGGTCGGGTTCGCGCTGCCGGGCGTCGGGTTTCGCTTATGGGGAGCGTCGGCGTTCAGCGCGGCCAGGCGGCGAAGCGCCGCCGTACCTGGGCGACGTCGGTGGCGCTCAGGCCGTAACGTCCGAAGCGCTGCTCGGACAGCCGATCCAGGTAACGCCCGGCGGCGCGCACGTCCGCTGGATCCAGCGCGGGGTCGACCTGCCGGGCCAGCGTCAACAGCTCGGCCACGTCGTAGTGCTCCAGCGCCGCCGCCACGTCGACGAAGTCGCGGACCTCCCGCCGGTTGACCAATGCCGCGATCTTGTTGGCCACCAGGTCCCGGACGTCCATCACCGGGCCGAGGTCCATCACCACCGGGCTCTGCCGGCGGTCCAACCGGGCGAGGCTGAGCCGGATATGCCGGCCGTCGCGGCTCACCACGAAGTCCTTCATGTCCTGGTCGTACCCGTCGAACAGCTCAGCGAGATCACCGTCGGGGTCGGCGTCGCTGACGAGGAACCCGGCCCGCTCCAGCGCCACCCGTACACCGGTGGACGCCGCCGCGGCGGCACCCTCGACGTCCGCGAAGAGGTCGACATCCTCCGTCGGACGGGCGACCAACCCGTGCGCCGCCCAGGCCACCCCGCCGCCCAACACGAACCGGTACGGCCCGGCGGCGGTGAGCGCCACCCGGGCGACTTCCCGGTAGAACTCGTGCAGATGAGGCTCGGTCACGCGGCGCGCAGGCCGCGGTGCCGGCTCTCCCATGCCTGGCGTACGCCCCGAGGCAGGTTGAGCAGTCGCCACACCCGGCGGAGGGTGCGCCCGTTGATGAGGACACGCAGGTCCTCGGCGCGGGTGGTCTCACGGAGCACGTTCTCGTACATCCAGAGCAGCTGGTCGGGGTCTGCGAGGTCGAAGGTGCGCTCGGCGTTCCACATCAACCGCACCGGCAACTCGACCACCCCGCGTGTGGGGCCGGCCAGCTCGGCGAGCGTTCTCGCCACCACGGCAGGGCGGCCCGGCCGGGCCAGGAAGGCCACGCCGGTCGCGGTGGGGGAGACGGCCTGCATGGTGTCAGGGTAACGCCCACCAGAGCCGGTGTCGCTCAGGTCGATTCCAGAGCGCTGCTCCAGGCGCGTCGGCACGACCACACCCGCCGCAGTTTTGGTCCGGTTTGCGCAGTTCAGTGCGGTCGGCTCATTCGTGATCGACTCGGGTTCCCTGAAGCCGGGGTGTCCCGCCGTCCCGGATGCCCCGACTTTCGTGAGGGCGAGTGGATCAACCCTGGCCGCGGTGGTGTGAGGGTGCACGAGCCGGGCCGTGTGGGTGGTTCGTCACTTGGTGGGGGTTTGTGGGCGGTGACGGGGCGCACCCGTGGGCCGGAATCATGGCCGGGCCGGGGTCGTTACACATCCTGACGATCGCAGCACCACCGACTCGCGCCCCCGGCCCGTGAGGGCTGGTCGCACAGGTTGGAATGCCAGCGTGCACCCGGTCGTTACATCCCCACGAACGACCCGCAGGCACCGCCTCGATGGGGGTGCCGATGGATGGGCCGCCCCCGGAATGACCCCGGCCCCCCGGTCGTTACACATGGACCCGGCGCCGCGAGTCCCCGCTCGCTGGCCGCCGACCCCAAGACTTTCCCCTCTTATAGCGCCCGACGAGGTGCTCACCCGTGCGCGGGTGTCCTTACCCCCGAAGGAGCTTCCCCCATGAACACGATCATGCGTAAGAGTGTGTTGTCTGTTGCTGGTCTGGCGTTTGCCGGTGGTGTGTTCGCCGGTCCGGTCGCCGCCCATGCCAACCCTGTTGATGCCAAGCCCGTCGCGGTTGCCGTGCAGTCGATGGCGCCGAAGCCGCAGGGCGAGCAGTCGCACATCGACCTGAACGGTGAGCAGACCGCGAACGTGAAGGCGATCATCGCTGCGACGAAGAAGGCCGGCCTGCCGGAGCGGGCCGCGGTCATCTCGATCGCGACGAGTCTGCAGGAGTCGAAGTTGGAGAACCTGGGCCACCTGGGCGATATGAACGACCATGACTCGCTGGGTTTGTTCCAGCAGCGCCCGTCCAGTGGTTGGGGTACCCCGGAGCAGATCACCGACCCCGAGTACTCGACCACGGCGTTCCTGAAGGGCCTGAAGCAGGTTGACGGGTGGCAGGACATGCCGCTGACCGAGGCCGCGCAGACCGTGCAGGTGTCGGCTTACCCGGACGCGTACGCCCAGTGGGAGCAGCAGGCCACCGACCTGGTCGGCCAGCACTGGAACAGCTGACCCACCGCACCGCAGCACCGACCCGCACGACCGCTGGCCGGCACCCCACCACGGGGTGCCGGCCAGCGGCATATCCACCTCGGGCGCCCGCGTCTGCTGCCGAAGCGCCGCGCGACGTGGGCTCGACGTCGGCTCCCGGCGCTTCCGCCGTCGTTCGTCCGGGAGATCTTGGACAGTTTCCGTTCTCGCGTAACGGAAACTTTCCAAGATCTCGCGATTCTGGGTCCTGCCGCCGCCGGGTAGTGCGTGTCGAGAAAGGCTTGGCCTGTGTCGGGTGTGAGGGTCGTACGCCGGCGGTCAGACGGTTCGGGGAACCGGTCGCCTGGGTGAGGTGGTCAGACAACGACAGGCAGGCGGCCGAACTGTGATGCCTGCGCGGGGCGTGGGCCGCGCCTGCGCGATGCCGCGGTGCGTTGGCCCGCCGCACGGCGGGGCAACGCACCCCGGGGGCCAGCCCCCCGCCGTGCGGCGGGGCCGGGCATCGCGGTGGCCAGCCCCCCGCCGTGCGGCGGGGCTGGGCATCGCGGTGGCCCGTGCCGTGCCGGTGGCCCGGGCCGTGCCGTGCCGGTGGCCCGGGCCGTGCCGTGCCGGTGGCCCGTGCCGTGCCGGTGGCCCGGGCCGTGCCGTGCCGGTGGCCGGCCGTGCCGGTGGGCGGGGGCCGTGCGGTGGCGTCGCGCGGCAGTGCCACGACCGCCGCCCGGGAACACGCGGCGACCGCGCGGCAATCCACGCCACCCCTGGGCGGGGAACAAGGTGGGGGTCCGGCTGGTTGTGGAGGGTGTCGGTGTGACCCAGTGTCCCCGGGCCTCACCTAAATCGCCCTCGCGGAATACCGTTCGGCTGGAGCCGCGTCGTGCCACTCGCCGAGAGGCGACCTGCACACCGACACCAGCGCCGCCCCCGGCCACGAGGCCGGGGGCGGCGCTGTCTGACCGCCCCCACTCGCGAACCTCTCTCAGTTGACCTATGTTCATGTGGTCGCTCGCGTGGGAGGGGGTGTCGGGGGATGGGGCTGCGGACCTTCATCGAGGGGTGGCCGGTCTACCGGCAGCTCACCGGCACTGATCCGCTGGGTCGGGGCGCGGCGGCGCAGTCGGCCCGTTCGGCCGGGCTGACCGCCCGCACCGAGACCGCCGACAGTGTGGCCCGTTCGGTGTGCCCGTACTGCGCGGTGGGTTGCGGGCAGCGGGTGTTCGTCAAGGACGGGCAGGTCAGTCAGATCGAGGGCGACCCGGACAGTCCGATCTCGCGGGGTCGGCTCTGCCCGAAGGGTTCGGCCAGCAAGAGTCTGGTGACGAGTCCGCTGCGGCAGACGACGGTCCGCTACCGGCGTCCGTACTCGACGCAGTGGGAGGACCTGGACCTCGACACCGCGCTCGACATGATCGCCGACCGGATGCTCGCGGCGCGTGAGCAGACCTGGGAGGACGTCGACACGCAGGGCCGGCCGCTCAACCGGACGCTGGGCATCTCCAGCCTGGGTGGGGCGACGCTGGACAACGAGGAGAACTACCTCATCAAGAAGTTGTTCACCGCGATGGGGGCGCTGCAGATCGAGAACCAGGCCCGTATTTGACACTCCGCCACCGTCCCCGGTCTGGGGGCCAGCTTCGGTCGTGGCGGTGCGACGGATTTCCAGCAGGACATCGCCAACGCTGACGTCGTCGTCATCCAGGGTTCGAACATGGCCGAGGCGCACCCGGTGGGTTTCCAGTGGGTGATGGAGGCCAAGCGCCGTGGGGCGAAGGTCTTCCACGTCGACCCGCGCTTCACCCGCACCAGCGCGGTCGCGGACTCGTACCTGCCGATCCGGGCGGGCACCGACATCGCGCTGCTCGGTGGGGTGGTGCGGTACATCCTGGAGAACGAGTTGGACTTCCGGGAGTACGTGCTCTCCTACACCAACGCCGCCACGATCGTCAGTGAGCAGTTCAGCGACACCGAGGACGGCGACGGCTTCTTCTCCGGCTTCGACCCGGCGACCGGGACGTACGTTCAGGACAGCTGGCAGTACGAGGGGCACGAGGATTCGTCCGGCAGCGGGCACACCGCCCAGGAGCGGGACAGCGCCTCCGGCCTGACGCACGAGTCGCACGGGGCGCAGGTGGGCGGGCAGACCCGGCGGGACGAGACGT
Source organism: Micromonospora sp. WMMD961 (assembly GCF_029626145.1). NCBI lineage: Bacteria > Bacillati > Actinomycetota > Actinomycetes > Micromonosporales > Micromonosporaceae > Micromonospora > Micromonospora sp. WMMD961. Next base: position 3,894,797 of record NZ_JARUBJ010000002.1, on the reverse strand, counting down.
TGCAGCACCCGCGGTGCGTCTACCAGATCCTCAAGCGGCACTTCGCCCGCTACACCCCGGAGATGGTGGAGCGGGTCTGCGGCATCCCGCAGGAACAGTTCCTGGAGTTGGCGCGGGCGTGGACGGAGAACTCCGGCCGCGAGCGCACCGGCATGCTGATCTACTCGGTGGGTTGGACCCAGCACAGCGTCGGCGTGCAGTACATCCGCACGGGCGCGATCATCCAGCTGCTGCTGGGCAACATGGGCCGCCCGGGTGGTGGGGTGATGGCGTTGCGGGGGCACGCGAGCATCCAGGGGTCGACCGACATCCCGACGTTGTTCAACCTGCTGCCCGGTTATCTGCCGATGCCGCACCACGCCGACCACCCGACCTTCGACGAGTGGGTGGACAGCATCCGGCACCCCGGGCAGAAGGGGTTCTGGGGCAACGCGCGGTCGTTCGCCGCCAGCCTGCTGAAGGCGTACTGGGGTGACGCGGCGACGCCGGAGAACGACTTCTGCTACGGGTACCTACCCCGGTTGACCGGGGACCACGGCACCTACCAACAGGTGCTCAACATGATCGACGGGCAGGTCAAGGGGTACTTCCTGCTCGGTCAGAACCCGGCGGTCGGCTCAGCCCACGGCCGCGCCCAGCGGCTCGGGATGGCCAACCTCGACTGGTTGGTCGTCCGCGACCTGTTCATGATCGAAAGTGCCACGTTCTGGCAGAACGGTCCCGAGGTCGCCACCGGGGAGATCGTGCCGCAGGAGTGCCGCACTGAGGTGTTCTTCCTGCCGGCGGCGTCGCACGTGGAGAAGGAGGGCACGTTCACCCAGACGCAGCGGTTGTTGCAGTGGCGGGAGAAGGCCGTCGAGCCGCCGGGCGACGCGCGCTCCGAGCTGTGGTTCTTCTACCACCTCGGCCGCAGGCTGCGGGAGAAGCTGGCCGACTCACCGCTGCCGCGTGACCGGGCGCTGCTCGACCTCACCTGGGACTACCCCACGCACGGTCCGCACGCGGAGCCGAGCGCCGAGGCGGTGCTGCGCGAGATCAACGGGTACGACGTGGCGACCGGCCGTCCACTGTCCAGCTTCGCGGAGGCCCGCGCCGACGGTTCCACCGCCGTCGGCTGCTGGATCTACACCGGGGTGTACGCGGACGGCGTCAACCAGGCGGCCCGGCGCAAGTCCCGACACGAGCAGGACTGGGTGGCCGCCGAGTGGGGTTGGGCGTGGCCGGCGAACCGGCGCATCCTCTACAACCGTGCCTCGGCCGACCCGGACGGCAACCCGTGGAGTGAACGCAAACGCTACGTGTGGTGGGACGCGGAGAAGGGCGAGTGGACCGGTCACGACGTGCCGGACTTCGAGAAGACCAAACCGCCGTCGTACCGGCCCCCGCCGGGCGCGTCCGGGCCGGAGGGCATCGCCGGTGACGACCCGTTCGTCATGCAGGGCGACGGCAAGGGCTGGCTGTACGCGCCCAGCGGTGTCCTGGACGGGCCGCTGCCCACCCACTACGAGCCGGTGGAGTCGCCGGTTCGTAACCCGCTCTACCGGCAGCAGGCCAACCCGACCCGCAAGATGTACGCGCATCCGGTGAACTCGGTGAACCCGAGCCCGCCGCAGGAACACAGTCAGGTGTTCCCGTACGTGTTCACGGTCAGCCGGCTCACCGAGCACCACACCGCCGGTGGGATGAGTCGGACGGTGTCGCCGCTGGCGGAGTTGCAGCCGGAGATGTTCGTCGAGGTGTCCCCGGCCCTGGCCGCCGAGGCGGGCCTGACGCATCTGGGCTGGGCGCACCTGGTCAGTGGTCGGGCGGTGATCGAGGCGAAGGTGCTGGTGACCGATCGGCTCAGGCCGTTGCGGGTGGACGACCGGATCATCCACCAGGTGTGGTTGCCGTACCACTTCGGTTTCGAGGGTCTGGTGACCGGTGACTCGGCCAACGACCTGTTCGGCATCAGCCTGGACCCGAACGTCCTGATCCAGGAGAGCAAGGTCGGCACCTGCGACGTGCGGCCCGGCCGTCGGCCGACCGGCCCGGCGTTGCGGGACCTGGTCGCCGACTACCAGCGGCGGGCCGGGATCACCCCGGGCCATAATGCTCCGGCGGTCACCACCGACAGCGAGGGGGAGCAGCGCGGTGCTTCCTGACCCGAACAGCCTGTACGGCCCGCTGGACCCGGCGCCCGACGCGGGTTATCAGAACGCGCCGCCGCGGATGGGGTTCTTCACCGACACCAGCGTCTGCATCGGGTGCAAGGCGTGTGAGGTGGCGTGCAAGGAGTGGAACGGCGTCCCGGAGAGCGGTCTGGACCTGCTCGGCATGTCCTACGACAACACCGGCGCCTTGACCGCGAACTCGTGGCGGCACGTGGCGTTCATCGAGCAGCCCCGCCCGGCCGGGCCGCACCCGCCGTCGGCGGACGTGCTCGGCGAACCGGTCAACGGTGGCCCGCAGCGGTCGGTCGACGCGGGCGCGGGTCCACAGTTCCTGGGGATGCCGGGGGCGCAGCCGCCGGGTCGGGGTTCCGGTGTGGAGGGTCGGACGGATTTCCGGTGGTTGATGATGTCGGACGTGTGTAAGCACTGCACGCATGCGGCGTGTCTGGACGTGTGTCCGACGGGGTCGTTGTTCCGGACGGAGTTCGGGACGGTGGTGGTGCAGGAGGACATCTGTAACGGGTGTGGGTACTGCATCTCGGCGTGCCCGTACGGCGTCATCGATCAGCGTAAGGACGATGGTCGGGCGTGGAAGTGCACGTTGTGCTACGACCGGTTGGGTGCCGGCATGACGCCGGCGTGTGCGCAGGCGTGTCCGACCGAGTCGATCCAGTACGGGCCCCTGGAGGAGTTGCGGGAGCGGGCCGCCGCGCGGGTGGCGACGTTGCGGGGGCGGGGGGTTTCCGAGGCGCGGTTGTACGGGCACGACCCGGACGACGGCGTCGGTGGTGACGGGGCGTTCTTCCTGCTGTTGGACGAGCCCGAGGTGTACGGGTTGCCACCGGACCCGATCGTGACCACCCGCGACCTGCCGAAGATGTGGAAACGCGCCGGCCTCGCCGCACTCGCCATGGCGGCGGCCACCGTCGCCGCGTTCGTCGGAGGTTCCTCGTGAGTCCGCAGCGCCCCGAGGTGGGCGACCTGTTCCGCCGCTTCCGTGCCCGGCTGGCCGCCGAGGGTGCCGACCGACCGGGCGTCTCGGCACGCCCGGAGACCGACGGCGCAGCGGTGGTCGCCGACGACCAGCACGCGACCGCCCCGCCGCAGGAGATCGCCACGCGGCACCAGACGGCCCGGCCACAGGGGCCCTCGGTGCCGGGAGACACAGCCGACCAGCCCGCTCGACGCAGGGGCCGCCGACGCGGCGGTCGCGGCGGCGAGGAGGTGCGGGTACCGGAGGCCGAGTTCACGTCGTACTACGGTCGGCCGATCCTCAAGGGGCCGGTCTGGAAGTGGGACATCGCCGCGTACCTGTTCACCGGCGGGCTGGCGGCCGGCTCGTCGCTGCTCGCGGCCGGTGGGCAGCTCACCGGGCGGCCGGCGCTGCGGCGCGCCGGTCGGCTCACCGCGCTGGCCGCCGTCAGCGCCAGCGCCGTCTTCCTGGTCAAGGACCTCGGGCGGCCGGCCCGCTTCCACCACATGCTGCGCGTGGCCAAGCCGACCTCGCCGATGTCGATGGGCACCTGGATCCTCACCGCGTACGGGCCGGCCGCCGGTGTCGCCGCGATCGCCGAGGCCGCCGGTGTGTTGCCGCGCCACGGTCTGCTCGGGCGGGCAAGTCGGGCGTTGCCGTCGGTCGGGCACACCGCCGGGCTGCTCGCCGCCGGCACCGCGCCCGCGCTGGCCACGTACACCGGGGTCCTGCTGGCCGACACGGCGGTGCCGTCGTGGCATGAGGCGTACCCCGAGTTGCCGGTCATCTTCGCCGGCAGTGCGCTGGCCAGCGGCGCGGGCGTGGGTCTGCTCGCCGCGCCGCCGGCCCAGACCGGGCCGGCCCGGCGGATGGCGGTGGCCGGCGCGGCGCTGGAGCTGTACGGCGCGCACCGGGTGGAGACCCGTCTCGGTCTGCTCAGCGAGCCCTACCGGCTGGGCCGTCCCGGTCGGCTGTTGCGCGCCGGCCGGCTGCTGACCGCCGTAGGGGTTGCCGGGGCGCTGCTGGGCCGCCGTAGCCGGACGGTCGGCGCGTTCTCCGGTGCCGCGTTGCTGGCCGCTTCGGTGGTGACCCGGTTCGGCATCTTCTACGGCGGTGTCGCCTCGGCCCGTGACCCCCGGTACACGGTGGTGCCGCAGCGCGAGCGGGTGGAAGCCCGGCGGGGTGCCGGCGGAACTTCCACCTGACCGGGCGGTCCTGCCCGTGCTGTGATCGAATGTCCGGTGGAGGCGTTCAGGCGGCTGGTGCCCCTCCCGGTCTTCAAAACCGGTGTGGTCCGGGACCCGGGCCAGGCGGGTTCGATTCCCGTCCGTCTCCGCCAAACCACTGCAGGAGATGACGCGATGGGCGACGGGCCGACGGACCCGCGACGGCGGGTGCCGCGCACCGACACGCTGCTCGCCGACCCTCGGCTCGCCGCCGCCAGCGCGACGCTCGGTCGGGACCGGGTCAAGGCGGTCATCGCCCGCGCCCAGGACCGGGCCCGCCGGGGCGAACTGCACCCGGACGAGGTACGCGACGCCGCGGTCGCCGCGCTGCCCACGGCCGGCCCCCGCGTGGTGCTCAACGCGACCGGCGTCGTGTTGCACACCAACCTGGGCCGGGCGCCGTTGTCGTCCGCCGCCGTCGCCGCGGTGGTCGCCGCCGCCGGGCACACCGACGTGGAACTGGACCTGGGCACCGGCCGACGGGCCCGTCGCGGCCGGGACGCCCTCGACGCGCTGGCCGCCGCCGTGCCCGACGCGGGCGCCGTACACGTGGTCAACAACGGCGCCGCCGCGCTGGTGCTGGCCGCCACCGCGCTGGCCGCCGGCCGGGAGATCGTGGTCAGCCGGGGTGAGCTGGTCGAGATCGGCGACGGTTTCCGCCTGCCCGACCTGCTGGAGAGCACCGGCGCGCGGCTGCGGGAGGTGGGCACCACCAACCGCACCACCCTCGCCGACTACGCCGCCGCCCTCGGCCCGCAGACCGGCTTCGTGCTGAAGGTGCACCCGTCGAACTTCCAGGTCACCGGCTTCACCTCGGCGACCCCGGTGCGACAACTGGCCACCCTCGGCGTGCCGGTGGTCGCGGACATCGGCTCCGGGCTGCTCGCTCCGGATCCGCTGCTGCCCGACGAACCGGACGCGGCCAGCACCCTTCGCGCCGGCGCGGCGCTGGTCACGGCCAGCGGCGACAAGCTGCTCGGCGGCCCGCAGGCGGGGCTGCTGCTCGGTGACGTCGAGGTGATCGACCGGTTGCGTCGTCACCCACTTGCCCGGGCGCTGCGGGTGGACAAGCTCACCCTGGCCGCGCTGGCCGCGACAGTGCACCAGCCGGACACACCGACCCGGTCAGCCCTGCACGCCGACCCCGGTGCCCTGCGCGAACGGGTGGAGCGACTGCGCGACCGGCTCGGCGCGGACGGCCGCAAGGCGGAGGTGGTGCCGGCCGTCGCGGTGGTCGGCGGCGGCGGAGCACCCGGCGTGGAGCTGGACTCGTGGGCGCTGAGCCTGCCCGAACGGTACGCGGGGCCGCTGCGTACCGGTGAGCAGCCGGTGCTCGGTCGGGTGGTCCGGGGTCGGCTCCTGCTCGACCTGCGGTGCGTGCCGGCCGAGGCCGACGAGGCGGTCCGGACGGCCGTGCTGCGCGTCCCCGGGGACGACTGACCGTGTTCGTCGTCGCCACCGCCGGACACGTCGACCACGGCAAGTCGACACTGGTCCGGGCGTTGACCGGGATGGAACCCGACCGGTGGGCCGAGGAACGCCGCCGGGGGATGACCATCGACCTGGGCTTCGCCTGGACGACGCTGCCGTCCGGCGGCACGGTGGCCTTCGTCGACGTACCCGGGCACGAGCGGTTCGTGCCGAACATGCTCGCGGGTGTCGGCCCGGTGCCGGCGGCGCTGATCGTGGTGTCCGCCGACGAGGGGTGGATGCCGCAGTCCGCCGAGCACCTGGCCGCGCTCGACGCGCTCGGTGTCGCGTACGGCCTGCTGGCGGTGACCCGCGCGGACCTGGCCGACCCGGGGCCGGCCACTGCGCATGCCCGCGCCGAGATCGCGGCGACCAGCCTCGGCGCGGTGCCGGCGGTCGCGGTCAGCGGTCTCACCGGCGCGGGCCTGCCGGAGCTGCGGTCCGCCCTGGACCGGCTCGCCGCCCGGGTGCCCGCGCCGCTGGTGGACGACCCGGTGCGCCTCTGGGTCGACCGCAGCTTCACGGTGCGGGGCAGCGGCACCGTGGTCACCGGCACCCTCGGCGGCGGACGGTTGCGGGTGGGCGACGAGTTGGAGCTGGCCGGGGCCGACGAAGCGGTCCGGGTACGTGGTCTGCACACCCTGCGGGAGGCCCGACCGGAGGTGACGGCGGTGGCCCGGGTGGCGGTCAACCTGCGCGGTACGCCCCGCGACCGGATCGGCCGTGGCGACGCGCTGCTCAGCCCGGGCCGGTTCCACCGCACCGACCTCGTCGACGTGCGGCTGACCGGCGATCCCGCGGCCGACCTGCCGGCCGCCCTCACCCTGCACGTCGGGTCGGCGGCGGTGCCGGCCCGGGTCCGCCCGCTCGGCCCGGACACCGTACGCCTGCGGTTGGCCCGTCCGTTGCCGTTGCGGGTCGGCGACCGGGCGCTGCTGCGCGACCCGGGTCGGCACCACGTCAGCGGCGGGGTGCGGGTGCTGGACGTCGCGCCGCCGCCGCTGGCCCGCCGGGGTGCCGCCGCCGCCCGCGCGCAGGTCCTCGCCGAGCTGGACGGTCGTCCCGACCTGGCCGGGGAGCTGCGCCGCCGCCGGCTGATCCGGGCCGGCGCGTTGCTCCGGATGGGTGTGCCGGTGCACGCCGAGCGGGGGCGTGACCGGCCGGCGTGCGCGGAGCCGGTGGCCGGTGACTGGTTGGCCGACCCGCCGCACTGGCGGTGGCTCGGCGAGCAGGTGACCGAGGAGGTCTCCCGCTACGCCCGGGAACACCCGTTGGAGCCCGGGATGCCGGTGGACGCGCTGCGTCAGCGTCTCGCCCTGCCCGACCGGGTGCTGGTCGAGGCGCTGGTCCGGCCGCCGCTGCGGATCCACGCCGGGCGGGTCGGGGCGGCGGGCGCCGACGCGCTGCCGGAGCCGGTGGCCCGGGCCGTGCAGCGGGTTCGCGCCGAGTACGGCGACCGTCCGTTCCGGGCGCCCGAGGCGGACCACCTCGTCGACCTGGGTCTGGGCCCACGCGAGATCGGCGCGGCGGTGCGGGCCGGTGCCCTGCTGCGGCTGGCCGACAACGTGGTGCTGCTGCCCAGTGCGCTCGACGATGCGGTCCGGGTCCTGGCGGGGCTGCCGCAGCCGTTCACGCTCTCCGCGGCCCGGCAGGCGTTGGACACCACCCGCCGGGTGGCGGTGCCGCTGCTGGAGCTGCTGGACCGCCGAGGCGTGACCCGGCGACTGCCCGACGACGCCCGGATCGTCGTCACCTGAGCAACCGGCCCCGGGGTCGGCGGTGGTCGCCTACGGTGACGCCATGGACCCTTCGGCGGTCTGGCGGGACCGCCAGCACCAGTGGCGGATCGAGGCGTACCGCGCGCCGGACCTGCGCTTCGCCATCTACGCCACGAACGGGCCCACCGAGTCGGTGCCGCTGTGGTTGTTCGGGATGTCGGCGTTGGCCCGGTGGCTGATGACGCACTCCATCTCGCTGGACGACCTGGAGGTCGACTGAGCGGGGGCGCGGTCGTAAACGGGTCCGGAGCTGGCCGCGCTGCGGTTGAGTGAGCTTCAGGCGGCGGACGGGGGGTGCGCGATGGGCGGTCAGCTCGGGCAGTTGGCGCTGGTGGCCGTCCTGGTGCTGGTCAACGCCGCGCTCTCGGGCAGTGAGATGGCGTTGGTGACGCTGCGCGAGGGGCAGTTGCGGCGGTTGGGTCGGCGCAGCCGCGCGGGCGACCGGTTGGTGCGGTTGTCCCGTGACCCGAACCGCTACCTGGCCACCATCCAACTCGGCATCACCCTGGCGGGATTCCTCGCGTCGGCGGCGGCTGCGGTGTCGCTGTCCGAGCCGCTGGTCGGCCCGTTGGGTTTCCTCGGCGGTGCGGCCCGCCCCGCCGCGGTGCTGCTGGTGACGGTGCTGTTGACGTTCGTCACGCTGGTGCTGGGCGAGTTGGCCCCGAAGCGGCTGGCCATGCAGCGGGCAGAGCGGTGGGCGCTGCTGAGCGCCGGTCCACTGGACCTGCTCGCCCGGGTGTCCCGGCCGGCGGTGTGGCTGCTCAGTCGGGCCACCGACGCGGTCGTGCGGCTCGCCGGGGGTGACCCGCGGGCCAACCGGGAGGAGATGACCGAGGAGGAGTTGCGGGAGATGCTGGCCAGCCAGCGCGGGCTCTCCGCCCAGCAGCGGGAGATCCTGACCGGCGCGTTCGACATCGCCGGTCGCACCCTGCGCGAGATCCTGGTGGCCCGCCGGGAGGTGACGACGCTGCCGGCCAGCCTCGGCGCCGACGAGGGGGTGCGCCGGCTCGCCGCCGCCGGGCGGTCCCGCGCCCCGGTGACCGGTCCCGGGGGCCTGGACGAGGTGCTCGGTGTGGTGCACATCCGTGACCTGGTGCGGGCCGGTGCCGCAGCGGTGGGCGAGCGGGTCCGGTCGCCGCTGCTGCTGCCGGTGACCCTGCCGGTCGCCGACGCGCTGCGTCAGCTTCGCCAGCAGCATCAGCAACTGGCGCTGGTGGTCGACGAGCACGGCGGCATCGACGGCATGGTCACCATGGAGGACCTGCTGGCCGAGGTGGTCGGCGAGTTGTACGACGAGACCGACCGGGACGTGCACGGTGTGGTCCGGGAGCCGGACGGGTCCCTGCTGGTGCCCGGTGACTTCCCGCTGCACGACCTGCCCGATCTGGGGGTGCGGCTGAGTTTCCCGTTGTCCCGCGACTACACGACGGTGGCGGGGTTGGTGCTGGCCCGGCTGCGGCACCTGCCCGGCGAGGCGGGGGAGACGGTGCGCCTGCCCGGGTTGACCCTGGAGGTCGTGGAGGTCGCCGACCGGGCCGTCCGTCGGGTGCGGCTGCGCGGGTTCGTCAGCGACAGGTGACGGTCACCCGATCAGGGGATAAAAGCTGCAAATCGGGCGCAACGCCGATCGAGCCCGGTTAGCGTGCGACACGTGAAGGACCGAGGTTTGCGTACGTTCGTCACGGTGCTGGCCGGCCTCGCGGTGATCTACTTCGGTAGCGCCGGCCGCAGCCCCGAGGAGGGCCGTGGCATCTCCGGCGGGGTGGTGGTCCTCGCACTGCTCGCCGCCCTGCTGGTGTGGCACCTGACCCGGCCGGGAGACAAGACGGTGAAGTGAGCCTCAGCGGGCGGCGACGCGGGTGACCTCGCCCGCCGACTCCTCGCCGAGCGCCACCCGTACCAGTGCCGAGGCGAGACGCCCGAAGTCCGGTTCGTCGACGAGTCCGGCCAGCCGGTCCGGGGAACCCGGCAGGCCCAGCCGCTTCGCTCCGGCCAGGGCGCGACGGTCGGCGTACGGGCGCACGTCCGACCAGACCGCCTGGGCCTCACGCAGGAAGATGTCCGCGCCGGTGGGGCCGATGCCGGGGAACTCGGTGAGCCGCCGCCGCAGCCCGACCCGGTCACCCTCGCCCTCGCGGTGCAGCCGTCGCAGGTCACCGTGCCAGCGGTCCAGGCACAGCCGGGCACCGGTGCCGAGCATGGTGGCCGTCCGCTCGTCGTAGCGGCGGTAGTGGCCCCGGCCCAGCGCGTCGACGCGCTCCTGCCAACTGGCCGCCTCCATCGCCTGGGGGGTGCGATAGCCGGCTGCGAACAGCTCCCGCGCGGCGTCCACCGCCACGCACGCCCGGATCCGGGTGCTCAGCAGGGTCGTCAGCACCAGCAGCTGGTACAGCGGCCCGGGTCGGTCGGAGAGCCGGATTCCGGCCTCCTCCGCGTACGTGCGGCCGCGCCGGTCCAGCAGGACCCGCACCACCGATCGGTCGTTGCCCACAGGTGCCGGGTACCCGATCCGCGCCCCGCTAGCCGTCGCGCCGGCGGACGGGGCCGGAATGCCGCCCCGGCGGGCGGGTATGCCGACGGTGGAGGCGGTCGATGCCGCCTGCCGTACCGGAGGGAGACACCCCGTGACGAACCCGCAGCAGCAGGAGTTCCGCCGCAACGCGCTGGGCGCGACCAGCCAGGACAACAAGGGCCCCGCCCCGGGCGGGCATCCGGCCAACCGTGGCACGTCGCGCGGCGACGCCGGCCGACCGGTGCCCAAGGGGCAGGTGTCGCCGTACGGCCCGGCCGGTGAACCGGTGGCCGAGGACGACAGCGGCACCCGCTGATCAGCGACTGCGACCTGACGGCCGCCGCAACCTGTTCCAGGTGGCGGCGGCCGTCAGTCCGTACGCGAGGTGCGGGATGACGTCGGAGACCCAGTCGGAGCGCCGCCAGGTGCGCGGGTCACTGATCCCGAGTGCGGTGATCGACCCGTCGGTCATGGTCATCACACCCGCGCCGAGCAGTCCGGTGGCCACCGGCAGCGGTTGCCGCCGATCACCGGCGTAGAGCGCGAACGCGACGCCCGCGGCGATGCCCAGCCCGTAGCCGATCAGGGGTCCGAGCCCGGAACGGCGGTTGGCCCTCCGGTCCCCGGACCCCAGACTCACGTGGGCGATCCCGGCCAGCTTGTCGACGGTCTCCTGCGGGACGTCGCTCTCCGGCCGCCCTCGCAGCGCCATGTCGAGGTAGCTGACCACGTTCAACGCGGTGCTCCCGACGGCGCCCGCGATGGCGCCGTCGGCCACGTCGACAGCCCTCACTTCGGGTCGCCCGGTTCGCGCTCGCTCTTCGGGCCGTACGTACGGTCGCCGCGCACCACGCCTCGTTGGCCGCGATCCTCCTGCAGGATCCGGTTCGCGACCTGGTTGGCCTTGCCGTCGGGTACACGGCGTCCGGAGTCGTCGATCGCGTTGCGCAACCGCGCCCGCTGCTTGTCGTACGCGTTGCTGCCGGGCCGTGGTCCTGGCATCTGCTGCCTCCTTCGTCGGCGGTCTGGGCGTACCGCGGCCGTCTACCCGTCTGCCGCCGGCCCAACCCCGTGCTAGTGCGGCCCGCGTACCACGGCGACCGGGCACTGCGCGTGGTGCAGCAGCGACTGACTCACCGACCCCAGCAGCAACCCGGTCACCTCGCCGCGCCCCTGCCCACCCACCACCACCAGTTGGGCGGAGCGGGTCGCCTCGGCGAGCACGCTGCCGGTTCGTCCGCGTACCGCCTTGCAGGTGAGCCGCACCGTCGGGTGGGCCTCGGTCAGCCCGGTCAGCCACTCGGCGAGCATCCGCTCCTGCTGGCCGTGCAGCTTCGCCTCGTCGTACACCAGGGGTTGCATGTCGCCGGGACCGCTGCTGCCGGGGTGCCGGTAGGCGTGCAGCGCGACCAGCGGCACACCGCGGGACACGGCGGTCTCGGCGGCGAAGTCGGCCGCCTCGCGGGAGGCCGCCGAACCGTCCACCGCGACCAGCACCGGCTCGTCGGGGCGATGCGCGCCGCGGGCCACCAGCACCGGGCAGTCGGCGTACGCGGCGACCTGCACCGCGACCGAGCCGACCACCAGCGCGGAGAAGCCGCCCAGTCCGCGGTCGCCGAGCACGATGAGCGCGGCGGTGGTGGATTCGCCCACCAGCACCGCGGCTGCCTCGCCGTCGATGATCTCACCGGAGATCGACAGGCCGGGCGCGGTCGCCTCGGCCTCGGCCACCGCTGCCTTGACCAGTTCCTCGGCCCCGTGGCGTAGCCCGCCACCGGGCGGCGCGCCCGGGGCGGGCGAGGTCGGCACGTGCAGCAGCGGCCAGATGAATCCGTGGACGACCCGCAGCGGTCGGTGCCGCCGCGCGGCCTCGCCGGCGGCGAGGCGTACGGCGCGCAGCGCCGGCTCCGAGCCGTCCACGCCGACCACCACCGCAGCGTTGTTCGCCGAGTTCACCGCCCACCTCCCGCCCGCGGTCAGTATCGCGGTCCCGGGCGCCCCCGCGTCGCGATACCGCAGAGCCCGTGGGGGTCGGTACGCTGGCGACGACCGGCCGGGGAGGGGGCGTCGTCGATGGGTGAACCGGACCAGCCGAGCACCGCGCGGATGATCGACTTTTGGCTCGGTGGGGAGCACCACTTCCCGGTCGACGTGGCCGCCGCGAGCGCGTTCGAGCAGGCGTACGGGCCGTGCGCACCGGTGTTCCGGGAGCTGCGGGCGTTCCTGGGCCGGGCGGTGCGGGCGATGGTCGAGCAGGGTGTGGACGGTTTCCTGGTGTTCGGCGCCGGGGTGCCTACCCGCGGCAACGTGCACGAGGTCGCCACCGACGCGACGGTGCTCTACACCGACGTCGACCCGGTCACCATCCGGCTGGGGCAGAGCATCCTCGCCGGTAGCGACCGGGCCGGCTACGGCTTCGGTGACGCGACCGACATCGGAACGATCGACCCGGCGCAGTTGCACCGCTTCGTGCCGGGCTGGGGGCGACGGCCGGTCGGGGTGGTCTTCCTCGGGCTCGCCGCGTTCCTCGACGACGACACGCTGACCCACACGCTCGACGAGCTGTACGCCGCTGCCGCACCGGGCAGCCTGCTCGCCGTGGACTTCGACACCGAGGAGCTGGCGGGTCACCCGCAGGCCCTGGCGATGATGGGGCCGCAGTTCCGGATGCGTCCGCCGGCGGCGTTCACGCCCCTGCTGGGTCGCTGGGTGCCGACGGGGGACGGGATCGTCCCCGTCACCGATTGGCGGCCGGAGGGTCCACCGGCGCAGGTGCCCGACGCGTTCCACGGCGTGCTCGCGACCCGGGCTGGCGACTGACCGCACGGATTCGGCGTCCGGGGGCGTCCGTATGATGCTTGCCCTGTAGCAAGCTTCTCGAGAGGACGACCATGGTGGACGTGCCGGACGTGGTGTCGCGCGCGCTGCGCGACGCCCCGCCCGACCAGCTGGCGGAGGCGGCGGACCGGGTGATCCGGTCGACGATGGGTGCGCTGCGCACCGACGTGTTCGTCGCCGACTACCGGATCAGCGGGCTGTGGCCGCTGCTGGATCCGGACCTGCCGGCGGCGGGTTTCCTGGCCTGTCACACCGTGGCGCAGCGCTGTTTCAGCAGCCAGCAGCCGGTGCGCGACGGCGAGGGCCCGTGCCGGCTGTACCTGCCCCTGACGGTGTGGGGGGAACGGCTGGGTGTGCTGCTGATCGAGCTTTCCGACGTACCCGGCCCGGCGGTCACCGGCCGCGCGACGGACATGGCCGGCGCTCTGGCGGTGGCGATGCGCGCGGCCGACCGGGAGACCGACCGTTACCGGCGGGCGCGCCGCCGCGAGCGACTCACGATGGCCGCCGAGATGCAGTGGGACCTGCTGCCCGGTCGCAGCGTGGCGCACGAGGCCTTCGACCTGGCGGGTCAGCTGGAGCCGGCGTACTCCGTGGGTGGGGACCACTTCGACTGGTCCCTGGACGGGCACCGTCTCACCCTGACGGTGCTCAACGGCGAGGGCAGCGGTCTGGCCGCGTCGATGCTGACCTCGGTCACGGTCAACGCGATGCGCAACGCGCGTCGTTCCGGCGGGGGCCTGGTGGAGCAGGCCGAGTTGGCCTCGGACACGGTCTTCTACCAACACCGGGGCCAGCGGTACGTGGCCACCCTGCTGCTGGAGGTGGACACTCGCAGCGGTCAGGTGCGGGCGGTCGATGCCGGTTCCCCGCACCTGCTGCGGATGCGGGGGTCCGTGGTGGAACAGATCAAGCTGGACCAGCAGCTGCCGTTGGGGATGTTCGCGGAGACTCGCTACGAGCTGCAGGAGTTGCGCCTCGAACCGGGTGACCGCCTGTTCGTGGTGAGCGACGGGGTGTGGGCCGCCGAGCCCCCGGGTCAGGAGCCGTACGGGCAGCGCGTGATGGCGCGCTCCCTGCGCGCCACGCGGTTGCAGCCGGCGGCCGAGGCGGTTGGTACGGTGATGCGCGAGCTGCACGCCTACCACGCGGAGTCCGATCTGCGGGACGACGCAGTCGTGGTCTGTCTGGACTGGCGCGGTCCACGTGAGCGGGGCAACGGGTGAGGGCCGCCGCTTCGCCGGGCGGCCAGCAGCGCGACGACGGCAGGGGACATCGGGTGGAGCGACCTGCGGATCTCGCCGCGGCGATCAACGCGGCTGCCGAGGCACTGATCGCCGTCCTCGACTCGGCCGCGTCGCGCCACCAGGTGCCGCCCACCCAGTTGCGGGTGCTGACACTGATCAGTGGCCGGCAGGAGACCAACGTCAACGGGTTGGCGGAGCTACTGGACGTGGTGCCGTCGTCGGCGAGCCGTCTCTGCGACCGGCTGGAGGCGACCGGGCTGTTGCGTCGGGTGGCCGATCCACGGGACCGACGCGAGGTGCGGCTGGTGCCGACCCCGGCCGCGTTGACCCTGTTGGGGGAGTTGGCCGAGCGACGGCAGCGTGCGGTGCAGGCGGTGTTGGATCGGATGCCGACGCGGATGCAACACGATCTGTTGCTGGCGTTGGTCGGGTTCGCCCGGGCGGCGACGCAGCCGGGGCCCGAGCAGCAGACCGATCCGGCGGCGCAGACGGCCTGACCCGGAGTCAGGCTTCCACTAGTATCCTAGGACGCTCTACACGTGGTGATCCACGCCACAGTGCGGCAAGACCGCACCGGATGCCACGCGGCGGCACCCGGGAGCTCAGCGCAAGCCCGATATAGTGACAGCGCACTTACCGGCCCGCGATCATCGAGATCGCGGGCCGTGTCAGGGGAGGGCCCCGCCCGGGGCCGCAGGGGAGCCGGCGGTGGCCGGCCCGACAGCACGCACACCCCTCAGCCACGCCCGACGTCGGCTGGGGGCCCACGTGCCGTGGAGGAGGATCGGTGTCGCGTCGGCCGGCCCGGGCAGAGCAACCGCCGGACACCGGTGACCAGACCCCCGGCAACCAGGTGCTCACCCTGCCCAACCTGATCAGCTTCGGGCGCCTGCTGGGCGTGCCGCTCTTCCTCTACCTCTTCCTGGTCAGCCGGGCCGACGTGGCGGCGATCGTCGTGCTCGCCATCGGCGGCACCACCGACTGGGTCGACGGTTGGATAGCCCGCCGCCTGCGCCAGGTGAGCCGACTCGGCGAGCTGCTCGACCCCCTCGCGGACCGGCTCTACATCCTCGCCACCCTGGTCGCCTTCACCGCGCGTGAGGTGGTGCCGTGGCAGTTCACCGCGGCGCTGCTGGCCCGCGAGTTGCTCCTGCTCGGCTCGCTGGCGGTGCTGCGTCGCTACGGGTACGGGCCGCCGCCGGTGCACTACGTGGGCAAGACCGCCACGTTCCTGCTGCTCGCGGCGTTCCCGGTGTTGCTGTTGGCGACCGAGTGGAGCGCCGCGGCGACGGCGACGGCAGCGATCGGGTGGGGACTGGCCTGGTGGGGCCTGGTGCTCTACTGGGTGGCCGGCGCGATGTACGTCGTACAGGCGGCTCGGTTGGTGCGCGCTGCGCGTGACCCGGGAGGGGCGGCGTGAGCGCGCCGCAGCTCGGGAAGCCCGGCCAGGACCGGGTGTACGCGCCGGACTTCCTGACCGAGCTGTTCCGCAACCCGCTGGATCCGGGGTATGCGGACGCGGCGGCTGCCCGCCGGCGGTCGGCGGAGTCCGGGCCGGTGCGGGGGTGGCGGGCCCGGTCGGCGCGGACGATCAGCCTGGTCGTGGTGGTGATGCTCGGTTTCCTGTTCGCTGTCGCGTACCGGCAGACGATGGCGGACGAGCCGGGGCGCAGCCAGGCCCGTTCCGGTCTGGTGGCGCAGATCAAGGAGCGGGAGGGTCAGACCGACCGGTTGTCCACGCGGGCGGACCAGCTGCGCGAGGAGGTCAGCCGGCAGCGGGACGCGGCGTTGAGTGGATCCGCGGCCGCCCGGCTGCGCGACCTGGAGGCGAGTACGGGGCTGGGTCGGGTGCGCGGTGACGGTGTGGTGGTGCGGTTGGCGGACGCGCCGGACAACGCGGACGCGGTGACCGGCGCCGGAGCTGGTCCGCCGCGGGTGCTCTACAGCGATCTGCAGGGGGTGGCCAACGCGTTGTGGAGTGCCGGCGCGGAGGCGATCGCCATCAACGGGCAGCGGTTGACGTCGACGTCGACGATCCGGTCGGCGGGCGAGGCCATGCTGGTGGATTTCCGGCCGGTGACCGGGCCGTACGAGGTGTCGGCGATCGGTCCGGGTTCGATGCGGCGCAAGTTCGAGAACAGTCGGAACGCGGCGTTGATGCGGGAGGTCGCGCAGAAGACCGGGTTGTCGTTCGGTGTGCGGGAGTCGGACGACCTCACCCTGCCGGCGGCTGCGGAGCCGCAGCTACGCTACGCCAAGCCGTCGGTCAGTCCGAGCCCTTCTGCGTCGGGTGTCCGGTCCGGCAGTCCCGGGTCGTCCGGTCCGACGACGACAGTTAGCCCCTCCGGAGGTGGCCGATGATCGCGGTGCTGGCGTTGCTCGCCGGTGTGGTGCTCGGTGTGTTGCTTGATCCCGCGGTGCCGGCGGCGTTGCAGCCGTACCTGCCGATCGCGGTGGTGGCCGCGTTGGACGCGGTGTTCGGTGGTGTGCGGGCGAGGTTGGACCGCATCTTCGACGACAAGCAGTTCGTGGTGTCGTTCATCTCGAATGTGCTGGTCGCTGGTCTGATCGTGTATCTGGGTGACCAGTTGGGGGTCGGCGGGCAGTTGTCCACCGGTGTGGTCGTTGTGTTGGGTGTGCGTATCTTCGGCAACGTGGCGGCGATCCGCCGGCACCTGTTCCGGGCGTAGGTTGGGTTGCGATGAGTGACGAGCAGACCGACACGGGGACGGGGTGGCCGCAGCCGGCGGGTCCGGCGCGGCCGGGTGGGCCGGCGGGTGAGCCTGATCCGCGGCCGGATGCGCCGGATCCGGACGAGTTGAGCCCGTTGGCGCCGCAGGGTGAGCCGGCGGTGTCGGAGCCGGGTGATGAGCCTGTGGTGGAGCCGGTCGACGACGGCGCGACGGTGGATCTGAGCGCGGTGTCGCGGTCGAGGGAGCCGGTGGCGAGTTCCGGCGGGTTGGCCGAGCCGGTGGCGAGCTCTGATGGAATGGCCGAGCCGGTGGCGAGCTCTGACGGGTTGGCCGAGCCGGTCGGGGAGTCGGCGCCGGTGGTGGCTGGGCGGTCCCGGTTGAGTGCGGCCGGGGTGATGATCGTGGCGTTGTTGGTGTTGTTGGGTTTCACGTTGGTCGTGCAGTTGAAGACGACGTCGAAGGACCCGACGTTGGCGGCGACGCGGCAGGAGGACCTGGTCCGGATCCTGTCGGATCTGGATGCGCGGGAGAACCGTCTTCAGCAGGACATCCGTGCGCTGGAGGACAGCCAGCGGCAGTTGCAGTCGGGTGAGCAGGGTCGTCAGGCGGCCCTGGACGAGGCGACGCGGCGGGCGGACGAGTTGGGGATCCTGGCGGGTACGTTGCCGGCGGTGGGCCCGGGCCTGACGGTGCAGTTCGATTCCGGGGGCAAGCCGATCACGGCTAACCGGGTGTTGGACGCGGTGCAGGAGTTGCGGGGCGCGGGGGCGGAGGCGATGCAGATCTCCGGTGGTGATCGGGCGACCGTGCGGATCATCGCGTCGACGTACTTCCTGGATGGGGACAACGGGTCGTTGGTGGTGGAGGGGCGTCGGTTGACGGGGCCGTACACGATCACGGTGATCGGTGATCCGGCGACGATGCGTACGGCGTTGAACATTCCTGGTGGGGTGGTGGCGTCGGTCCGGGGTGGCGGCGGTAACGTGACGTTTGGGGAGCGTGAGGTTGCCGAGGTTTCGGCGCTGCACGTGCCGATCAAGTTGGAACACGCCCGTCCGGTCTCCTGACCGGCGCGGCCGCGCCGGACCCGGGTGGTCCGGGGCACCGATGGATGAAGGACGCGTCTGGTGATTCCTGAGGATCTGCGATACACCGCCGAGCATGAGTGGGTGGCGGGTGACGGCACGGGTGTGATCCGGGTCGGCATCACGCACTTCGCGCAGGACGCGCTGGGTGACATCGTGTACGTGCAGTTGCCCGAGGCGGGTGCGGTGGTCGCGGCCGGTGACTCGTTGGGTGAGATCGAGTCGACCAAGAGCGTGTCGGAGATCTACGCGCCGGTGGCGGGCACGGTTGCGGCCCGCAACGAGGCGTTGGGTGACACGCCGGAGCTGATCAACACTGATCCGTACGGTGAGGGTTGGTTGGTGGAGATCACGCCGAATGATCCGACGGCGACGGATGGGTTGCTGACGGCGGGCGCGTATCAGAAGATCACCGAAGGCTGAGTGAGCTTGTTCCGGTGCGTGTGCTGTCTGCGCGCGTCCGGTTGCCCTGCATTTCGGCGCTGGCTAGGCTCGCCCAGTCGACCGAGAACCCAAATAGTTGAGCGTTGCGGAATTGCCTTCCCGGGCACGGGGAGCCAGCCGCCGGGTGTGCACGTGCCCGGCGGCCAGACCCGCCATTACCCGACGCCGACCGAACAGATCCGTGAGGTGGTCCCATGACGCGGCCAGACGACGAGTTCCCCCCACTCGACGTCACTTCGACGCTCAATCTCGGTTCGCTCGACGAAGTGCTGGAAGGGCCGGACACCGATGTGGTGCCGAGCCGGATGTCCGGTTCGTTGCCGCCGGGTATGGCGCTGCTGGTGGTTCGTCGAGGTCCGAATGCGGGTGCCCGGTTCTTGTTGGACCACGATGTGACGACCAGTGGCCGGCATCCGGACAGTGACATCTTCCTCGATGACGTGACGGTGTCGCGTCGGCACGCGGAGTTCCACCGTGATGGTGGGACGTTCACGGTGCGGGACGTGGGCAGCCTGAATGGCACGTACGTGAATCGTGAGCGCGTCGAGGCGGCCACGTTGAGTAATGGTGATGAGGTTCAGATCGGTAAGTTCCGGGTGGTGTTCATCGCCGGTCCGCGCCCGGAGGAGGAGGCCGGCCGGGGGTGAACGAGCCTGCGGCCTCCACGTCACCCGGTGCGGCCCGGTCTCAGCCGCTGATGAGCATCGGTGAGGTGCTCGGGCAGTTGCGGGTGGATTTTCCGGACACCACGATTTCGAAGCTGCGGTTTCTTGAGGCCGAGGGGCTGGTCGAGCCGCAGCGGACGGCGGCGGGTTACCGGAAGTACAGCTGGGACGATGTGGCGCGGTTGCGGTTCGTGTTGACCGCGCAGCGGGACCGGTATCTGCCGTTGCGGGTGATCCGTGAGCAGTTGGCGCAGTGGGATTCGTCCGGTGAGCAGCCGGAGAGGTCGCGGCCTGCGTTGGTGGCTGTTGGTCCTGATGGTGCGGTGCCGGGTCGTGAGTCGGAACCGGCCGAGTCGTCGCAGGTGCGGCTCGGCCGGGCGGATCTGGTGTCGCGCAGTGGGATCGACGAGTCGACGTTGGTGGAGTTGGAGCGGCTCGGTGTGCTGGTGTCGGATCCGCCGGGGTGGTATGACGCGGATGCGTTGATCATCGCCTCGGCGGTGGCGGGTTTGGCGTCGTACGGGTTGGAGCCTCGGCACCTGCGGGGTTATCGGACGGCGGCGGACCGTGAGGTGGGTCTGTTCGCGCAGTTGGTGGCGCCGTTGGCGCGGCAGAGTGATCCGGCGGCGCGGGCGCGGGCTGCGGAGACGGCGCGGGAGTTGGTGGCGTTGTCGGAGCAGTTGCACGCGGCGTTGGTGCGGGTGGGTTTGCGGTCGACGTTGGGTCGTTGATGGTGCCCGGTGGGTGGTGGCTGAGCGGAAAGATCTCTTCCGGGAAGCGTGCCGTAGGCTTGCCGGGGTAACCCCTTTCTGGCGCGGGCGTGGTGCTGTAGCGCATGGGACGGCCGTGTCGCGGTCCGTGTACCGTGCAGGGAAGGGCGCGGTGCGGCGTAGGTGACAACGACACGGAGGCGGCGGTGCGCGAGCTGAGCGTGGTCGGAGTTCGGGTGGAGTTGCCTAGCAACCAGCCGATCGTCCTGCTCAGGGAGGTCGAGGGGGACCGCTATCTGCCGATCTGGATCGGTGCGGTCGAGGCGACGGCTATCGCTTACGAGCAGCAGGGGGTCAAGCCGGCCCGGCCGTTGACTCATGATCTTCTGCGGGATGTGTTGGCGGCGTTGAAGGCGCCCTTGCAGGCGGTGGAGATCACTGAGCTCAAGGAGAACGTGTTCTACGCGGATCTGTTGATCGGTGATGGGGTGCGGGTGTCGGCGCGGCCGAGCGATTCGATCGCGTTGGCGTTGCGTGTCGGTGCGCCGATTCGTTGTTCGGAGCAGGTCCTCAGCGAGGCGGGGATCGTCATCCCTGATGAGCAGGAGGACGAGGTGGAGAAGTTCCGCGAGTTCCTGGAGCAGGTGCGTCCGGAGGATTTCGCGGGCTGAGGTGGGCCCGGGTGTCACGGTCGGTGATGCCGTGGTGCGGTTGGTGATCTTTCTCGGTGGCTGCGCGGCGTGTCGCGTCGGTTCCTCCGTGGTAACCCCTGAAGGTGGCTATAGGGTTGCCGTGTCGAGGGGTGCGCGTCCCGGAAACGACGCGTCGCCGCACTGACGGGGAGGTTGTCCGGATGCACGAGCCGCAGGATTCCGATCCGGGTCGAGAGTGGGTTGAGCCGGGTGCCTCGTCGCCGCAGGTGGCGGTCGAGGGTGAGGGTTCGGTTGGCTACCGGGGTGTGACGGCCTGCCACGCGGTGGGCATCAGTTACCGGCAGTTGGATTACTGGGCGCGGACGACGCTTGTGGTGCCGAGCGTGCGGGACGCCTCGGGTTCGGGGACGCAGCGGTTGTATTCGTTCCGGGATCTGGTGGTGTTGAAGGTCGTGAAGCGGTTGTTGGATGCGGGGGTGTCCCTGCAGAACATCCGTAAGGCGATCGAGGCGTTGCGGTCGCGTGGTGTGGAGGATCTGGCTGGGATCACGCTGATCTCCGATGGGACGACGGTGTATGAGTGCCGGTCTCCGGAGGAGGTGGTCGACCTGTTGCAGGGTGGTCAGGGCGTTTTCGGGATCGCGATCGGTGGGGCTTTCAAGGAGATCCAGGGGTCGTTGTCGCATCTGCCGGCGGAGCCGGCGACGAGCGGGCCGGTGGAGTCTGCGGTTGATTCTGATGCGGATCCGGTCGGTGACGAGTTGGCGGCGCGGCGGGCGCGGCGACGGGCTGGCTGAGCGTTCCCATTTCCCGGTCTTTTTCCGGCTGGTTTTCTCGCGACCCTCGGTGACGGTGGTGGGGGCCGGTGGGTCTGTGCGGTCGATTGTGGATACGGTGGGTGTTCTTGCGGTGGCCGATTGTGGATCTACCTGTCGGTAGTGGTGACGCAGCGTGTCAACGCATTGTCGGGAACCCGATACGGAGGCGCTGACCGGAGGCGTTTGACACGCTATGGTCCCTGACGGTTCTGGACCCTTCACCCCCGGAAGGAACGACCGTGACGGTTACCGACGAGACTGCTCCCGCTTCGCACTACGACCGCATTGGCGGTGCCAGTTCGGTCAAGGCGGCGGTTGAGCTGTTCTACGACAAGGTGCTCGTGGACCCCGAGTTGGCCGGTTACTTCTCCGATGTGGACATGGCCGGTCAGCGGCGGCATCTGACGTTGATGTTGACCACGGTGTTGGGTGGTCCCAACGAGTACACCGGTCGTGGGTTGGCCGAGGCGCATCAGCCGTTGAACATTCCGGTGGAGCACTACGCGAAGGTGGGCGAGCACCTGACGGTGACGCTGACCGAGTTGGGTGTTCCGGCGGACGTTCTGGCTGATGTGCAGACGGTGTTGGGGCAGGTGCAGGACCAGGTGGTGGCCCGCGGAAACCGGTCGGGCGCCTGAGCGTGGACGCGGCCCGACTCAAGCAGAGCTGGTCGCTGGTTGCCGCTCACGGCGACCAGGTGCCGCTCTACTTCTACTCGACGTTGTTCCTGGCTCATCCTGAGACGCGGCAGATGTTCCCGACGAACATGGCCGGGCAGCGGGACCGCCTGGTGACCGCGTTGGGGCACATCGTGTCCAATGTGGACCAGGTCGAGCACCTGGTGGGTTTCCTGCAGGATCTCGGTGCCGATCACCGTAAGTTCGCGGTCCGTGCGGAGCATTACCCGGCGGTCGGTGAGGCGCTGGTGGCGACGCTGCAGCATTTCCTGGCGGATCAGTGGACCGACGAGTTGGCGGCGGACTGGACGGCCGCGTACGGGTTGGTCGCGCAGGTGATGACGGAGGCCGCGCAGGCCGCCGAGGCGGTGAACCCGCCGTGGTGGGTGGCGGAGATCGTGGCGCATGAGCGGCGGGCGTTCGACGTGGCGGTGTTGACGGTGCGTCCGCAGTACCTGTTGCCGTTCACCCCGGGTCAGTCGGTGGGGGTGTCGCATCCGTCGGTGCGTTCGTGGCGGTACTACTCGCCGGCGAACGCGCCCCGCGCGGATGGCACGTTGGAGTTGCACGTGCGGGCGGCGCCGGGTGGCGCGGTGTCGTCGCGGTTGGTGTACGGGTCGGCGGTGGGTGATCGGGTCCACCTGGCGGCGCCGGTGGGGGAGCGGCTGGCGTTGTGGTCGGCGGGGTCGAGTGACCTGCTGTTGTTGGTGGCGGGTACGGGCTGGGCGCCGGTGAAGGCGTTGGTGGAGCAGGTGGCGGCGGAGGGTGCGCGCCGACGCGTGGACCTCTATGTGGCGGCGCGTTCTCGTAGTGAGCTCTACGACAGCGAGGCGATCGACAAGTTGGCGTCGTCGCATCCGTGGTTGACGGTGACGTACGTGGTGGGTGCCGACGTGCACCGGCCGGGGGAGTTCGTGCACGCGGTGGACCGGGCGTTGGCCGACGGTGACTGGCGTTCCCGGCACGTGTTCGTGTGCGGGTCGGATGAGATGGTTTCGCACGCGGTGCAGACGTTGGTCCAGGCGGGTTTCCACCCGGGTCAGGTGCATCACGAGGGTCTGGGTTCGCAGTGGTACGGCTCGGCCTGGCGGACGGCGGTGCAGGAGGCGGGCGCCGGTGACACTTCGGGAGGTGGGCTCAGGTGAGCGCGCGCGGTGAGCTTGCGAGTCCTGTAGTCGCGGACGGAGGCGGGAACAGGTGAGCGCGACCCCGATCAGTCGGTATGACGGGATGCAGATTTCCGGCGGTGTGCAGGTGCGGATGACCGCCGATCGGGTTCGGCGGTGGGAGTTCGGGTCCGCGTCGTTTGCCCGGCGTGGTTACGACAACGCCGACGTGGACCGGTTCCGGGTGCAGGTGGCCGACGAGTTGGACCTGTTGGCGACGCAGATCGCGACGTTACGGGCGGAGAACGAGCGGCTGACCGACCGGGTGGAGTTGCACCGGCACGGGGTGATCCCGAGTACGGGGGCGGCGGCGAAGGTCCCGGCGGCGCGTGAGGTGAATCTGCTGTCGGCGGCGCAGCGTGAGGCGGAGCAGATCATCGCGCAGGCGCACGACTACGCGCGGCGGGTCGCCGAGTATGCCCGGGTGCAGTACGAGAGCTACATGCAGGCCGCGGCGCAGGAGGCGAAGCAGGAGGCGGAGCGGGTGGTGACGGAGTACCGCAGCGCGGCGGGGCCGAGCTTCGACGACACGGTGGCCACCCGGGAGGCGTTGCGGATCTTCGGCGAGATGATGGTGTCGCACATGCAGGCAGCGGCGCGGCATCTCGACGACGGCAGTGAGCATCTGGCGCGCACGATGGACCGGATCGCGGCGCAGACGCCGGGGGCGCCGTTCGCTGCCGGTGCGGCGGCGGGCCAGTCGGCGTTGCCCCGGCACCAGCAGCGCTGACCGCGCCGAGGCACGTCGGCGGGCCGGTCAGGTGGTGGTGGCGCGGACGGCGTCGGCGATCGGGGTCGGCCCGGCGACGAGTTCCAGGGTCGTACCGGTGGTGCGTGGTTCGTCGAGGAGCACGGCGAGGACGTGGGCGACGTCGGCGCGGCTGATGGCGCCGCGTCCGGCGTGCCGGGTGAGGGTGACGGTGGCGGTGGGCGGGTCGTCGGTGAGGCGTCCGGGTCGCAGCACCGTCCAGTCCAGGTCGCGCTCGCGTAGGTCGTCCTCGGCGGCGCGTTTGGCGCGCAGGTATGCCGCCCACACGTCGTCGGTGCCGGCGGCCGGTGGGTCGTCCACGCCCATCGAGGAGACGAGCAGGTAGCGGCGGACACCGGCGTTGGTCGCGGCGTCGGCGAGGAGCGCGGCGGCGGCCCGGTCGACGGTGTCCTTGCGGGCGGCGCCGCTGCCGGGGCCGGCGCCCGCGGCGAAGATCACCGCGTCGGCGTCGGCGAGGTGCGCGGTCAGGTCGGCGACCGGGGTGTGTTCCAGGTCGCAGACGACGGGTGTGGCGCCGGCGGCGCGTACCGTCTCGGCCTGCGCGGGGTTGCGGATCAGTCCGACCGGGGTGTCACCGCGCTCGGCGAGGCGACGGTGCAGCAGCAGGGCGATCTTGCCGTGGCCTCCGGCGATGACGACACGCATGCGCCCAACCTACCGGCGGTGTGGGTGCGGCGCAGCGACAGCCCGGGGCCGGGTCCCCCTGCCCGGACGGGCTTGACCTTGACCTTCGGGTAACCCTCAACCTGGGTGTGCCGGTCGCCGTGGCCGGTACGAGGAGGGTGTCGACGTGGGGCTCATGACCATCGGGGTGTTCGCGCAGGCGGCGGGACTGACGCCGAAGGCGCTGCGCCTGTACGACCAGGTGGGGCTTGTGCCACCGGCCGCTGTCGACGCCGAGTCCGGGTATCGGCTCTACGACCCGGCCCAGTTGCCGTCGGCCCGGTTGGTCGCCCAGCTTCGGGGCATCGGCATGCCGTTGGCGACGATTCGCGTCGTGTGTGGGTTGGATCCCGCGGCGGCGGCTGAGGCGATCACCGCGTACTGGCGGCGGGTCACCGCTGACACGGCGGCTCGCGCCCGGCTCGCGACCATCCTCGTTGACCACCTGTCTGAAGGGGGCGCCACCATGTCTGACCCGAGTTCCGCTGTCGCTGTCCGCTACGCCGCCCGTTGTGACACCGGTTTGGTGCGCGACAGCAACGAGGACGCCGCGTACGCCAGCGACCGGTTGCTGGCCGTCGCCGATGGCATCCGGGGGCCCGGTGGGGCTGCCGCCAGTGCCGCCGCGATCGACGCTCTCACCCCGCTGGCGCTGGTGGACGCGCCGGCCGTGGATCTGTTGACGATGCTCGCCGGTGGGGTCGCCGACGCTGACCGGAGTGTGCGTGGGTTGGCCACCGACGAGGACCAGCCGGGTACCACGCTGACCGCGTTGGTGCGCAGCGGTTCCCAACTGGCTCTCGCGCACGTCGGTGACTCCCGGGCGTACCTGTTGCGCGATGGTGAGTTGTCGCTGCTCACGCAGGATCACACCTGGGTGTGGGCGCAGGTGGATCAGGGCCGGCTCGACCGGGCCGAGGCCGCGGCGCATCCGGAGCGCGCGTTGCTGGTGCGTGCTCTCGGCTCCGGGGCGCAGGTGGAGGTGGACCTGGCGTTGCGTACCGCCCGGCCGGGTGACCGGTACCTGCTCTGCTCGGATGGGTTGTCCGCGGTCGTCGACCGGGCCGCGCTGCATTCGGCGTTGGCGGCGCCGACGGATCCAGGGGACACGGTGCGGGCGTTGGTCGACCTGGCGTGGGCCGAGGGGGCGCCGGACAACATCGCCTGCGTCGTCGCCGACGTCGTCGTGGGGTAGCCGTCGCGGTGCCGTCGCGCCGTCGAACCCCGGCCCGAGCGGGGGTTCGGCGGCGGGTGGCGGGTTGAGGCAGCATAAAGGGGTGATGGAGAGCCTCGACGCGTTGACCTCGCTGGTGGCCGGCGGTGGGGTGGTGGTGCTCAGCGGTGCCGGCCTGTCCACCGAGTCGGGCATCCCGGACTACCGGGGCCCGAGTGGGGTGGCGCGGCGGCACACGCCGATGACGTTCCAGGCGTTCACCCGGGATCCGCTGGCCCGGCGGCGTTACTGGGCGCGCAGCCACCTGGGGTGGCGGTTGATCGCCGGTGCGGCGCCGAACGCCGGGCACCGGGCGGTCGCCGGGTTGCAGCGGGCCGGTCTGGTCGACGCGGTGATCACCCAGAACGTCGACGGTCTGCACGGTGCGGCCGGCAGCACGTCGGTGATCGAGTTGCATGGTCGCCTCGACGAGGTGACCTGCCTGGACTGCGGCAACCTGACCTCCCGGGAGGAGTTGGACCGGCGGTTGCGCGAGGCGAACCCGGACTTCGTGGCCCGGGTCGCCGCGGTGAACCCGGACGGTGATGTCGATCTCCCCGACGAGCAGGTGGCGACGTTCCGGATGGTGGACTGCGGGATCTGCGGAACCGGCATGTTGAAGCCGGACGTGGTGTTCTTCGGCGAGACGGTGCCGCCGCAGCGGGTGGCGCGGTGTTTCGCGGCGGTGGAGCGGGCTCGGTCGTTGCTGGTGCTGGGGTCGTCGTTGACGGTGATGTCCGGGCGCCGTTTCGTGATTCGGGCGGCGAAACAGGGCATCCCGGTGGCGATCGTGAACCAGGGGCCGACCCGTGGTGACGGGCACGCCAGGGTGTGCGTCGACGCGCCGCTGGGCGCGGTGTTGCCGCAGCTGGCCGCCCGGGTCAGCGGCAGCGAGGTCGTCACGCCGGCCGGGGTGTGACGGCGGCCGGGGTGTAACGGTCACGGGGTGAAAGCCCGCTGTGTGCACGGCCCGGGGGTAGGACATCTGGCCGTAACACCGTCGCTGGTAGCGTTGACCGTGCCGGTAACACCCACGTGGGAGAGACCGCCCGACAGCACGCAGGGCGGCGCCGAAGGGGCAAATCCTCCCCGGAACCTCTCAGGCAAAAGGACCTCGTGGGCAGGCACTGTGGAGCGCCGCACCTGGGTGTGACAGAGGGGGAGGCCGACACGTCGACCTCGCCCCGGGAGTGCCCCCTATGACCGTCGAGCAGTTCGCCACCCGTCACATCGGTCCCGGCCCCGACGATGAGCGTCGCATGTTGGAGGTCGTCGGGCACGGCTCGATCGACGAGCTGATGGACGCCGCGATCCCCGAGGTGATCCGCTGGCACGGCACCCTCGACCTGCCGGATCCGGCCACCGAGGCCGAGACGATCGCCGAGCTGCGGGCCCTCGCGGCCCGCAACACCGTCGCCGTCTCCATGATCGGGTTGGGGTACCACGGCACGTACACCCCGGCGGTGATCCGCCGTAACGTGCTGGAGGACCCGGCGTGGTACACGGCGTACACGCCGTACCAGCCGGAGATCAGCCAGGGCCGCCTCGAGGCGCTGCTGAACTTCCAGACCATGGTCACCGACCTGACCGGCCTGGCCACCGCGAACGCCTCCATGCTCGACGAGGGCACCGCCGCGGCCGAGGCGATGACCTTGGCGCGGCGGGCGTCCAAGAGCAAGAGCCCGGTGTACGTGGTCGACGCCGACGCGTTGCCGCAGACCATCGCGGTGATCACCAGCCGGGCGCAGCCGCTCGGCATCGACGTGCGGGTCCTCGACGTCGAGCGCGACGAGTTGCCCGCGGAGTTCTTCGGGCTGCACCTGCAGTACCCGGGAGCGTCCGGTGCGGTGCGCGACCACGCCGCGCTGGTCGAGGCCGCGCACACCGTCGGGGCGCTGGTGACCGTCGCGGCGGACCTGCTGGCGTTGACGCTGCTGCGGGCACCGGGGGAGATCGGGGCGGACATCGCCGCCGGCACCACCCAGCGTTTCGGCGTACCCATGGGATTCGGTGGTCCGCACGCCGGTTACCTGGCGGTGCGCTCGGGCCTGGAGCGGATGCTGCCCGGGCGCCTGGTCGGGGTGTCGCGCGACGCGGACGGCAACCCGGCCTACCGGTTGGCGTTGCAGACCCGGGAGCAGCACATCCGGCGGGAGAAGGCCACCAGCAACATCTGCACCGCGCAGGTGCTGCTCGCGGTGATGGCCGGCATGTACGCCGTCTACCACGGCCCGGACGGGCTGCGGGACATCGCGGCGCGTACCCATGACATGGCGGCGCGGCTCGCGGCCGGGCTGCGCGCCGGTGGCGTCGACGTCGCCGACGTCGCGTTCTTCGACACCGTCACCGCGCGGGTGCCGGGCCGGGCCGCCGAGGTGGTCGCGGCGGCCGCCGAGCGGGGCGTGAACCTGCGGCTGGTCGACGCCGACCGGGTGGGCGTGTCCTGCGACGAGACGACCACCCGCGCGCACCTGGCGCAGGTGTGGGCGGCGTTCGGTGTGCCCGCGTTCGACGGCGACGCGGACGCGGCCCTGCCGGCCGGTCTGCGCCGCGACACCGACTTCCTCACCCACCCGGTGTTCCGCAGCCACCACTCGGAGACGGCGATGCTGCGCTACCTGCGGCGGCTGTCGGACTTCGACTACGCCCTGGACCGGGGCATGATCCCGCTCGGGTCGTGCACGATGAAGCTGAACGCCACCACGGAGATGGAGCCGGTCAGCTGGGCGGAGTTCGCGAACATCCACCCGTTCGCGCCGGACTCGCAGACCGTCGGGTACCGGGAGATGATCGGCCAGTTGGAGTCGTGGCTGGCGGAGGTGACCGGCTACGACGCGGTCAGCGTGCAACCCAACGCGGGTTCGCAGGGTGAGTTGGCCGGGTTGCTGGCGATCCGTTCCTACCACGCGTCGCGCGGCGAGACGCACCGCGACGTGTGCCTGATCCCGTCGTCGGCGCACGGCACCAACGCGGCGTCGGCGGTGATGGCCGGCATGCGGGTCGTCGTGGTGGCCTGCGACGAGGACGGCAACGTCGACCTCGTCGACCTGGACGCGAAGGTCGACAAGCACCGGGACGCGCTCGCCGCGATCATGGTGACGTACCCGTCGACGCACGGCGTCTACGAGACGGGCATCGCGTCGCTGTGCGCGAAGGTCCACGACGCCGGCGGTCAGGTGTACGTCGACGGGGCGAACCTCAACGCCCTGGTCGGGTTCGCCAAGCCGGGCAAGTTCGGGGCGGACGTGTCACACCTGAACCTGCACAAGACGTTCTGCATCCCGCACGGCGGCGGCGGCCCCGGTGTGGGTCCGGTGGCGGTACGCGCGCACCTGGCGCCGTTCCTGCCCGGTGACCCCCTCGGTGCGCACGTGGACGCCACCCCGGCGATCTCGGCGGCTAAGTACGGCTCGGCGGGCATCCTGCCGATCCCGTGGGCGTACCTGCGGATGATGGGCGCGCAGGGGCTGACCCGGGCCACCGGTGTGGCGGTCCTCGCCGCGAACTACGTGGCGACGCGCCTGCGGGGGCACTTCGGCGTGCTGTACGCCGGCAACAAGGGCCTGGTGGCGCACGAGTGCATCCTCGACCTGCGGCCGTTGACGAAGGCGACCGGCGTGACGGTGGACGACGTGGCGAAGCGGCTGATCGACTACGGCTTCCACGCACCGACGATGTCGTTCCCGGTGGCCGGGACGCTGATGGTGGAGCCGACCGAGAGCGAGGACCTGGCCGAGCTGGACCGGTTCTGCGACGCGATGATCGCGATCCGGGCGGAGATCGAGCAGGTCGGGTCGGGGCAGTGGCCGGCGGGGGACAACCCGCTGGCGAACGCGCCGCACACCGCGGCGATGGTCAGCGGTGACGAGTGGTCGCACGCGTACCCGCGGTCGGTGGGCGCGTACCCGGCCGGGGTGGACCGGGCGGGGAAGTACTGGCCGCCGGTGCGGCGCATCGACGGCGCGTACGGCGACCGGAACCTGGTCTGCTCGTGCCCGTCACCGGAGGCGTTCGAAGACTGAGCTTGGCGACGGGCGCGCCGGGGCGGGCGCTGTGTGCCGCCCCGGCAGCCGCTGCGACCTGGGCGTGGCGTCCCTTACCGGGGGACTGGCCTGGGTCGAATGGCGGCTAGTCGGTGACGCTGAGTGGTCGGTCAGGCCACGAGGGCGTGGCGGGCGGGGCCGCGGTGCGGTGCGATGCTGCTGCCGTCGGGGAGGATCTCGCCGGTGTCCTCGAAGACGATGACACCATTGCAGAGCAGGCTCCAGCCCTGCTCACGGAAGCAGGCGAGGACTCGCGCGGCTTCCCGGTCGGTGGCTTCAGCGGAGGGGCAGGTCGGTTGGTGCTGGCACATCGGGTTCTCCGGACTGTGGGGGCACTGTGTCATGGTTCACATGACCAGTGACGCACAGTACCAAGCGAAAGTGTCCAGCATCGAGCAGGTGCCCGGCTGTCGCACCGGAAATCCACTGAACGGATGAGGAAGGTCGGACCGTACGGCGTGGAAACGCTCCCACAGGTGTGCGCCGCGGGCAGCGGCCCGGCCACAACGGCCGCGGGCAGCGGCCCGATCGCCGTGGCCGCCCACCGCGGCCCGGCCGCACCGGTCGATGTGCCGGCGGCCCCGGCCGCGTGCCGAGGCGCGCTCACCGAACGCGCCCGCCTGCAGTGGCACCTGCGCGACGGAGGCGACCCCGCCGCCCTCGCCGAGCAGTTCCTCGCCGCGCACGGCCTGCCACTGCACGACCTGAGCCGACCCGCCACCGCTCACCATCACCGTGCCGGGGTCTGCGGGGCGGCGCTCTACCTGTCCGCCGCCGCCGGGGCGCACCTGGCCGGCGCGCCCACCACGGCGCCGGAGCCCGCGCCGACGCTGCCCGACCTCACCGTCGTCGTCTACGACCACCACCCGGCCCCGGCCGGCCCACCCGACCCGCCCGCGTCCGGGTGGTGGCTCGGCGAGTGGACCGAGAGCTGGACCCGCCGCCAGCACGCCGACGCCGTCACGAGCGTGCGCGCCGCGATCGGGCGCGGCGACGTCTACCAGACCAACCTCGTCGGACACGCCGCCGCCCGCTACACCGGCGACCCGCTACCCGCCCTGCGCCGCCTCGGCGCGCTGCCCGGCGCCCGCTACGCCGGCGTCCTCACCGGCGACGGCTGGGCCATCGGCTGCGCCTCCCCGGAAACCCTCATCGAGGTCACCGACGGGCACCTGATCACCCGACCTATCAAGGGCACCCGCCCGGCCACCCCCGCCGGCCGCGCCGAACTGCTCGCCAGCGCGAAGGAACGCGCCGAACACGTCATGATCGTCGACCTGGAACGCAACGACCTCGCCCGCATCGCCCGCACCGGCAGCGTCACCGTCGACGACCTGTTCACCGTCCGCCGATGGTGCGACCTGTGGCAGGCCGAGTCGACGGTACGGGCGGCCGCCGCCGACGGCCTGGGCCTCGCCGACCTGCTGCGCGCCACCTGCCCCGGCGGGTCCGTCACCGGCGCCCCGAAACTCGCCGCCCTCACCCAGATCAACGCCCTCGAACCCGTCGGCCGGGGCGCCAGCATGGGCGCGCTGGGCTGGGTCGCCCCCGGGCGCGTCGACCTCGGCCTGACCATCCGCACCGCCGCCGCCGACGGCCAGCACCTGCACACCTGGGCCGGCGGCGGCATCACCTGGGACAGCGACCCCGCCGCCGAGGTCGCCGAAGCCGCCGCGAAGACCGCCCCGATCCGTGCCACCCTGGCCGGACGCCGAACCCGCCGACACCGGCGATAAACTGCCGGTCATGACCATGCGGCCCATCCGGATCATCGGCGACCCCGTCCTGCGCACCGAATGCGAGCCGGTCACCACCTTCGACGCCGAACTGCGGGCCCTCGTCACCGACCTGATGGACACCCTGCTCGGCGAGCCCGGCCGCGCCGGCGTCGCCGCACCACAGATCGGCGTCAGCGCCCAGGTGTTCGTCTACGACGCCGACGGGCACCGCGGCCACCTGATCAACCCCACCCTGGAGCTGTCCGACGAACTCCAGGACGACGAGGAGGGCTGCCTGTCCATCCCCGGGCTGTACTTCCCGACCGTGCGGGCCCTGCACGCCACCGCGCGCGGCGTCGACCAGAACGGCGAGCCGCTCACCATCTCCGGCACCGGGTTCCTCGCCCGCGCCCTGCAACACGAGACCGACCACCTGCGCGGCACCCTCTACGTCGACACCCTGCGCGGCGACGTCCGCCGCCGCGCCCTGCGGGAGATCCGCGCCGGCCGCTTCGACTCACCCAGCCGCCACCGCTGACACCTACCGGGCCGTCAACGTCCACTCGTCGTAGTCGGCCACCCGGGTGAACCCCACCCGCTCGTACAGGCGCACCGCCGCCGCGTTGTCCGCCTTCACGTTCAACGTCACGTGCGTGACGCTCGCCCGCAACCGCGCGCACAACCCAGCCACCACCGCCGCGCCCAGACCCCGCCCCCGCCACCGCGGATGCGTCGTCACGTTACCCAACGCCGCCACCCGGTACGCCGGCGAGAACACGTGCACCCCCGCCACCGCGATCAGCTCACCGCCGTCACGGACCCCCAGGTACTGCCCGGTGTCCAGCATCCGCGCGTCGAACCAGTTCCCCGGGTACGACCGCTCGTACAGCTCACCGACCTGCGGCAGGTCCGCCGCGCCGAGCACCACACCCGCCGGGGCCACCGCCGCAAGCCGCGCCGGATCCGTCAACGCCATCCGGTGATGCCGGCCACCGGGCTCGAACCGGAACGACCCGGACAGAGCGTCGACCAGCCCGGGAGACAGGTGCGCGTACAGCCGGGCAGGCAGCACCGGCGCCAACTCGGCCAGCAACGCCGCCATCGCCGCGGTGTCCGCCGGCGCGGCGAACGCCAGCACCGTCGGCGGGTCCACCCCGTGGTACAGCAACACCACCTGCTCACCCCGGCGGAACCACGACGTGTACGGCCAGAAGAAGTCATCCAGGTCGCCCAACTGGTAGGCGTGCAGCACCGGATCACGACCCAGCAGCTCGGCCAGGACAGCCCGGTCGTGCTCCGCCCGCACCGGCATCAGCCGGCCACCCACTGGTCATGGCCGAGCTTCGCGACCAACGCCACCACCACCACCAGCAGGACCACCCGCACGAACCCCGACCCGCGGCGCAACGCCATCCGCGCCCCCAGCACCGCGCCGGCGATGTTGCACACCGCCATCGCCGCGCCCAACAGCCACCACACGTGCCCGGTCACCCCGAACACCACCAACGCGCCCAGGTTCGTGCCCGCGTTGACGACCTTCGCCATCGCCGACCCGTGCACGAAGTCCGCGCCGACGAGCGCGGTGAACGCCAACACCAGGAACGTCCCCGTCCCCGGACCGATCAACCCGTCGTACAGGGCGATCCCCACACCGGCCACCGCGATCACCACGCCCACCCGCACCGGAGTGCGCTTCGCCGGCACCGCCACCACGCCCATCCGGGGACGCAGCAACACGAACACCGCCACCGCCACCAGCACCACCAACACCACCGGCCGGTACGCCGACGCCGGCACCGCCCCGGCCAACGCCGCGCCCACACCCGCGCCGAGCACCGCCAACCCGGCCGCCGGCCCCGCCACCCGCCAATCGACCCTCGTACGCCGGGCGTACGTCGCCGCCGCCGTGGACGTACCGAAGATCGCCGCCAACTTGTTCGTGCCCAACGCGGTAGCCACCGGCAACCCCGGGGCGGCCACCAACAACGCCGGCAGCAGCAACAACCCACCACCACCGACCACGGCATCGACCCACCCGGCCAGCGCGGCGGCGGCCAGCAGCGTACTCAGCGTCACGGCGTCCACGGGCGGCAATTCTTCCCACCCGACGCGCCCGACCGGCCCCCCGAGTGGGAGAACTCACCGGTCACCGGTCCCGCGTACGCCGCAACCACACCCCCAACGCGCCCACCGCCACGAACACCACCATCGAACACAGCAACACCTTCACCACCGGGCAACCATGCCACGGGCACGTAAGGTGCAGGAGTGCGCCTGGCCACCTTCAACCTGCTGCACGGACGATCCCTCACCGACGGGCTCGTCGACTCCGACCGACTCACCGCCGCCATCAGCGCCCTCGACGCCGACGTGCTCGCCCTGCAGGAGGTCGACCGCGACCAACACCGCAGCGGCAACCTCGACCTCACCGCCATCGCCGCCCGCGCCCTGGGCGCACCACACCACCGCTTCGCCGCCGCCGTCGTCGGCACCCCCGGCGAACACTTCCGCCCCCTGCGCCACGACGACGACGGGCACGGCGAACCCTGCTACGGCATCGGCCTCATCAGCCGACACCCCGTTCGCAGCTGGCACGTCACCCGACTCAAGCCCGCCCCCGTCCGCTCACCGGTCTACGTACCCGGCCCCCGCGGCGGCCTGATCCTGCTGCACGACGAACCCCGCGTCGTCCTCGCCGCCGTCCTGGACACCCCACACGGCCCGCTCACCGTCGCCGCGACCCACCTGTCCTTCGTGCCCGGCTGGAACGCCCGCCAACTCCGCCAGACCGTCCGCGCCCTCCGCGCGCTACCCGCCCCCCGCGTCCTGCTCGGCGACCTCAACCTGCCCGCCGGCGCGGCCCGGCTCGTCTCGGGCTGGCACCCCCTGGGCCGGCGCCCCACCTACCCCGCCGGGCAACCCCGCGTCCAACTCGACCACATCCTCGCCGACCGGCACGCCCTCGAGCAGCTCCCACCGGTACGCGCCGTCACCGCGCCACCGTCCACCATCTCCGACCACCGCCCGCTGCTGGTCGACCTCGGCTGAACTCGCCGCCCGAAAAGGCCGCCATCGTGGGCCACCGATGTCTAGGGTGGGCTCACCGACACCACCGCCGTTGCGCCATCGCCACCCCCGACAGCCACGGAGCTGACCATGAGCGACACGCCGGACACGATCGTCCTCATCCACGGGTTCTGGGTCACCCCCCGCAGCTGGGAACACTGGGCCACCCACTACCAGGACAAGGGGTTCCGGGTGCTCACCCCGGCGTACCCCGGGCTGGAAGTCGAGGTCGAAGCCCTCAACGCCGACCCCAGCCCTCTGGAGACACTGACCGCGCCGCAGGTCGTCGAACACCTCTGCGCGGTGCTCGACGCGCTGCCGAACCCGCCGATCATCATGGGCCACTCCGCCGGCGGGGCATTCACCCAGGTGCTCCTCGACCGCGGCTACGGCGCCTCGGCCGTCGCCCTCAACTCGGCGCCCACCGAAGGCGTCAAGGTGATCCCTTTCTCGCAGCTGCGCTCCACCTTCCCCGTGCTGAAAACCCGGCCAACCGGCACCGTGCCGTCGGGTTCAGCTTCGAGCAGTGGAACTACGCCTTCACCAACACGTTCCCCGAACCCGAGGCCCGCGCCCTGTACGAGCGCTACGCCATCCCCGCCTCCGGCGGCATTCTCTGGGACAGCGTCCTGGCCAACCTGCTGCCCGGCCCACAGGACATCGCGGTCAACTACCACAACGACCAGCGCGCACCGCTGCTGTTCATCTCCGGCTCAGAAGACCACATCATGCCGCCCAGCGTGCAGCGCTCCAACGCCTCGCACTACAAGGGCGACACCATCACCGAGATCAAACTCTACGACGGGTACGCGCACCTGCTCCCCGCCCAGCAGGGCTGGCAGCAGATCGCCGACGACGCCCTCGACTGGGCCCTACGGCACGCCCGATGAGCACCGTGTCGCCGCTGCGGATCACCCACATCGGCGGCCCCACCACGCTGATCGAGGTCGGCGGCTGGCGGCTACTCACCGACCCGACGTTCGACCCACCCGGTCGGCGCTACACCTTCGGCTGGGGCACCTCGTCGCGAAAGGTCACCGGCCCGGCCGTCCCCGCCGCCGACCTCGGCCCGATCGACGCGGTGCTGCTCAGCCACGACCACCACGGCGACAACCTCGACGACGCCGGCCGCACGCTCCTCACCGATGTGGGCACAGTGCTCACCACCGTGGCGGGCGCGCGTCGGCTCGGCCCCGACACCCAGGGCCTGCGCCCCTGGCAGACCACCCGACTCGCGCACCCCGCACGGCCGACGATCGACGTGACAGCGACCCCGTGCCGGCACGGCCCACCACTGAGCACCCCGATCGTCGGCGACGTCATCGGCTTCACCCTGCGCTGGGCCGGCCAACAACACGGCGCGCTGTGGATCACCGGCGACACCGTGCTGACCCGCCGGGTACGCGACGTGGCCACCCGCATCCCGATCGGCACGGTGCTGCTACACCTAGGCGGGGTGCGATTCCCCATCACCGGACCGCTGCGCTACTCCATGACCGCCCGCCGGGCCGTACGGTTGTGCGCCGCGCTGCGACCCCACACCGCGATCCCGGTGCACTACGAAGGCTGGCAGCACTTCCAGGAGCCCCGCGAGGTCGTCGAGCGGGCGTTCACCGCCGCCCCACCCCCCGTACGCGACAGCATCCGTTGGCTGACACCGGGCGAACCCGCCACCATCACCGCGTAACCACGGCGGGGGAGCGCGACGCTGACTCGCAAGATTCCCTCAAGATCATTGCATCGATGAACACCGACGATCATGCTGGTCCACACGCGCCACGATCACCTCGTCGGAGGCCACATGAGACGTCCGCGACCCACCCTCATCGCAGTAGCAACCCTCATCGCCGTCACCCTCACCACCGCACCCACCCCCGCCACTGCCCAGAGCGCCGCGGAGCCCAACCAGGTCACCGCCCTCACCATCCGCCAGGCCGACGGCTACGCCACCCTCGCCTGGCAACCCGTCGACGATGCCACCGACTACCAGATCGAACGCACCGCCGTCGACGCCACCGGCACCTCCACCGGCGCACCGACCATCGTCGGCGTCTGGCGACCCAACCGCCAGATCAACCAACAGGCACCCACCTTCGCCGACGCCGGCTTCAACCCCGGCGACACCTTCCAATGGCGAGTACGCGCCCGCACCGGCACCACCGAACAGCCCTACTCCAACCCGGTCGTCGCCACCACCACCGCCCCCTGGGGCAACCCTGAAACCCCCGGCGAGCAACTGCGAACCCAATGGGAGACCACCCAAGCCGCGCAATACACCAGCGACACCGACGAGTACGCCTACACCGCCGCCATCGACACCCTCAGCGACCGCGTCCGCGTCGTCGAACTCGGCCGCACCGTGCAGAACCGACCCATCAACATGCTGGTCATCGGATACCCCACCCCGGCGGCCACCCCGGAAGCCGTCGCCGCCACCGCACCGGTGGCCATCAACTGCAACGTGCACGGCAACGAACCCGGCGACCGCGAAGCCTGCCTCATCATGGCCCGCCAACTCGCCTTCAGCACCGACCCCCGCATCACCGACCTCCTCAGCCACACCACCGTCCTGATCGTCCCCACCATCAACGGCGACGGCCGGGCCAACAACACCCGCGGCAACTCCACCGGCCAGGACCTCAACCGCGACTACTCCCTGATCCGCCAACCCGAAACCACCGCGTACATCACAATGGTCCGCGACTACCGACCCGTCGCCGGCTACGACGGCCACGAGTACGGCAACTCCCGCGCCGGGGACCTACCGATGCTGCCCCCACGGCACCAGAACGTCGCCCAACCCATCTTCGACCAGTCCCAAGACATGATCGAAGGCCACATGTACGCCAAGGGCGCCGAAGCCGGCTGGTGGGCCTGCCCCTACGGCTGCGAAGGCGGCGGCAACGTCGGCCTCAGCGAAGAAACCATCCTGCGCAACACCCTCGGGCTCAAGAACGTCGCCAACTCCCTGCTGGAACTGCGCAGCTCCGGCGGACAGACCCGACCCGACGAGGGCAACACCGCCAACAACCGGCGCCGCAAGACCTACTCCGCGCTGTGGACCTTCCACCAGTTCCTCGACTACCACCGCGCCGACCGCGGCGACATCCTCAACTCCCGCGCCCAGTCCATCGAGATCCAGGCCGCCAACACCGGCCGCCTCGTCTTCCGCGGCTCCCGACCCATCCCCGCCCACCCGGCACCGCACCCCGGCGACAGTCCACCGCCGCTGGACGCACCCCTCGCCGACCTCATCCTCGACAACGCCCCATGCGCCTACAAACTCACCGACGAGCAGTACCACGGCGCCCGCACCGACGGACCCGGCGGCGTGGGCACCACCGTCGCGCAGCGCATCGCCGCACACGGCTGGAAGGTCATCAAGACCACGGACGGCTACTACGTACCCCTCAACCAGCCCGAACGCGGCCTCATCCCGCTACTGCTCGACACCAAGGGCGTGGAGAAGCTGACCGACGGCGAACGCGTCTACCCGACCCTCACCGGCCGACGCGACGGGCCCCTGACCGTATCCGACTTCACCTGCGCCGCCGACGCCACCATCAACGGCCCAGTCACCGTCCGGGCCGGCGCGGCACTCGTCGCGACCGGAACCACCATCAGCGGCCCGGTCACCGCCACCGGCGCCGCCGGCATCCTCCTCGCCGACAGCACCATCAACGGCCCGGTCCAGATCGCGAAGACCACCACCGCAGTCTCCGTCATCGACGTCACCATCGCCGGCCCGGTCAGCCTGACCGCCAACACCACCGGCACCGACACGCCACTACTGGCCGGCAACACCATCCGTGGCCCGCTCAACTGCATGGCAAACAGCCCCGCCCCAACCAACCTGGGCGTCGCCAACACCGTGCACGGCCCACGCACCACCCAGTGCGCGGCACTGTGACCACCAGCTAGCCGCACCAACGTGCCGGCGGCGCGGGCACCCACGCCCGTGCCGCCGGCACACCCCATCCGCCAAGCCCCGAACCGTGGAGAACGCTGTGTCGCATCCCGCCTCCCCGAACCGCACCCCACCCCGACACACCCGCCGCCTCCGCCTCCTCGCACCGGCCCTGCTGCTGGCCGTCACCGCGTGCACCGGCGCCCCCACCAACCCGCCCTCCGACGCCGCACCACCGGCACCCCAGGTCAGCGGACCGCTCTGCGCCGCACTGCCCACCGGCACCGACCCCGGAAACCCGACCTTCCTCGCCGGACAACCCGTCGACCAAGCGCTGAGGTGGATCCCCACCCTCACCACCTTCGAAGCGGCCCTGCGCAGCAGCGGCGTCCTCACCGACCTGCCCACCGGCACCGGTGTCACCATCCTGGCGCCCTCCGACGACGCCTTCGACGCCAAGTTCTCCGAAGACAACTGGGACGACCTGATGACCCAGCACACCGACCAGCTGCGCAACCTGCTGACAGCGCACGTGATCGCGGGAACCCACCGAATCGACGACCTGGTGAACGCCGGCACCGCCTCCACCATCGACGGCACCACCATCACCATCGCCCGCACCGGCCCCACCATCCGCCTCGCCGACCGCGCCGACGCCGTGTGCGCCGACTACCAGGCCACCAACACCCGCATCCACATCATCAACGCCGTCCTCGGCCCACTGCCCACCACCGCCAACGACAGCGACCACCGCGCACACTGACCGCGCTCACTCCCGGTTCACCGGCACCAGAGCCGCCAACGCGCGGTTGGTCCGGTTGGCGCGAACCGCGTCGCGCTGCTGCCCCGCCGTCACCTCGATGTACGTCTGCGACGACGCCAACGACGCATGCCCCAACAACCGCATGATCTCCGCCGCACTCGCCCCGTCCTCGGCCAACCGGGTCGCGAACGTGTGCCGCAACGCGTGCAACCGCGCGCCCCGCGGCACCCGGTCACCGATACCCGCCCGCCGAAAACACGACTCGACGAGATACTGCAGACCACCACGACGCAACTGCTCACCCCGCCGATCGACCAGCAACGCCGAGTCGGGGCGTACCGACCGCGAACCGAAACGCCGCACCCGACTGTCCAGGTAGTCCCTCAGCACCCGGTCCAGATCCGCCTCGATCGGCACCACCCGGGGTCGCCCACCCTTCCCGAGCACCTCGATCCGCCGCTCGCCACGCCGACCACCCAGCGAGTCGACCCGCAACGCCAGCAACTCCGACAGACGCAGCCCGGCGCAGAGCGCCACCGCCAACACCGCGACGTCCCGCTCCGGCCACGGGTCGCGCTGCCGACCCTCGTCGCGCGCGGCGGACGCGAGCAGCACCTCAGGGGTGTCCGCGCCCCGCAACGGCTTCGGCTGGGGGAGTAGCGCCCGGGGCCGCCCGACCGCCGGCATCGGGTTGCCGGCCACGACACCGTCGGCGACGAGGAACGTGAAGAAACTGTTCCAGGTGGACCATGCCCGGTGCACCGACGCGGGCGCCCGGGGCGCCGCGAACCGGGCAAAGGCCGCCCGCATCACCCGGGGGGAGAGGTCGGTGATCGACAGCGTGTCCAGGGGGAGGGGAGTGGCAGCATCCCCGGCGACCAGGGTCGCGACCGCGAGCAGGTCCCGCCGGTACGCCGCCAGGGTGTGGGGGGAGGGCTTGCGAGTGGCGCGGGCGGTCAGGAACTCCTCGATCAGCACCAAGAGCGATTCGTCCCGTTTGTCATGCATAAGGGATATTATGCAGCACTTTCACCTTTCGGGGAAGCGCCGGGAGAGGGGGAGTGGACCCACTCCGCACGGCGCCTGCGCCGATGGTCGGCACGCTCCACGGACGAGGCGGCGCTACAGGCGCCGAGCGGCATGTCTACTCGCGCCCGCGTCGAAGGTCACCGGCTCTCCTGGAGGAGCACGTATCGTGCGCCGCATGACGTCGCCCGTCGCCATCTGCCCCGTCTGTGGTCGACCCGGCACGCCCACCGTGTACCGGGACCCGGCCCACCCCGTCAACGTGGTCTGCCCCGCAGGTCACCAGTGGCGGCCGGCCGGCGGACCCGGGTGGGCTCCCTCCGCATCGCCCGCCGTCGTGGCGGGACACCGCGACGGCGGTGGCACCTCGACACACCCCCTGGGCGTCCACAGGGACGGACGGAACTGGCGCATCGGCACGGCCAGCGACGTTGCCTGGCTCGCCGGCCACACCACGCAGGGCCTTGCGATCACCGCCGCGATCCCGGAGGTGTTCGACGCGTACGCCACCTTCCACCCGCCGGAGGGTGTCGGCGTCGCCGCCCACGAACAGGCCGTGGTCCGCGAGTTGGCGGCACGCACCCCGGAGCAGTCCTGGTGGCTGGGCTATCTCGACACCGGCGCTCACGACGTCGTCTTTCCGCGTGCCCCGAGGGTGTCGCTCTACTGGGGTTGGCCCTACGTCCTGGTCGAAGCGGGACCCGAGCAGGCCCTCACCTGGCGGACCGGCCACATGCGCGGCGACGGCCCGCTGCCCGACCTGTTCTTCCCGGCTGATCACTCCTGGCTCGTCTCCGCCCTGTGGGACGACACCTGGACCGACGTCGGCGGCAGCGCCGCCGTTATCGCCGGCCTGCAACGTAACCCGCTGGTCGGTGCCCGCCCCGTACGACCCGACGAGGACGCGTGTCCGCCGGGACTGACGCGCGACTGACCGCCGCCGGTGGTGACCGAGGGGACCGTCGCACAACGCGACTTTACATAATGTGCATTATCGAATCGAGCTCCAGGTCGGGTGCGGCCCGGCCCGACGGCGTGACCGCGGAGCAAAGCTGGCGGCCCGCCGTCCACAGGCAACGGACGGTGATCGGAGGGTCGCGGGATGCGTTCCTGCGTCCACGTCGCTACGATGAGTCAGCAGTCCGATGTGAAGGGGTCGTGTCCACGTGCGATGTCCCGCCAGTGGAACCGCGTCCACCCCCGCGCCGAGGCGCACCGTTCTGCTCGCCACCGACCGCGTTCGCACGCTCGCCCGACGGTGGGCCCTGGTCCTGGCCGCCGTCGGGGTCGGCTTCGTCGTGGCCCTCCTGGCGCAGGAGCCGGCCGCTGCCGACGGCCGTCGCGACGCTACCGGCGGCGAGCGTCATCAGCAGGCCGACGTCCTGGTCGAGCGTGTCGTCCGATTCGCGCAGGGCGAGGCTCCCGAGCGACGCCATGAGCAGGTCGTGACCGTCGGCGACGCTCGTCTCGACGCGCCAACCCGCATCAGCAAGGTCGTCTCCCCTGCCGGCGTCCGCCGGTCGACACCGTCGGCGGGATCGGGGTCCGGCGGGCGCTCGTCCGGGTCGGCGCCGCTCCCCCGGGTCGACCCGGACGTGGTGCGCGGCGTCGACCCGGACGTGGCGCAACGCGGGGAACGCCTGCCGGGTTCCCGATCGGAGACGGCCGCCGGCGCCGGTGACCGTCGGGCCGCCAGCGCGGCACCACCGTCGACCGGTGCATCGCCGCCCACGGCTGGAAGCCCCGGCCACACTGCGGTGGGCGTGGGTTCCGTCCGGCATTCGCTGTCGGCTGCGCTTCCCGTTGTGTCCGCCACGGTGGGGACGGTCGTCGACCGGTCGGCGCACCCCGTACGCGTGGTGCTCAGGACGGCCGTCGGGCCTGTCGTCGCCGTGCTCGGCCGGGTCGTCGACGCCGGTCTCGGCGACGTGGTCGTTCCGGCGGCACCGCGGCGGCCCGTGCCGGCGCCGCCGACTGCGGGGTGTGCTCCGGTTGGGGTGTCCGACGCGCCGGGCGGGGCCGTACCGGCAGTGGTGGGGTTGCCGGTGCATCCGACGTCCGTCCCGGCGCGCGCCGGGGTGCCGCCGGCCGCGCCGTTGCCGGTGTCCGCTGTGGAGGCGGTGAGCGGCGTGGCGTCGGCCGGGCGCGGTGCCGGGTGGTCAGGTTCGGTGCCCGCCGGGGCGGGCACTCCGGTGTGGCCGGTCGCGCCGCCCGATCAGGATGCCGCCGGCGCGACCGACAGGTCAGCGCCTGGGTCGGGGGCGGTGTTGCCGGCGGCCCGGCCGTCGACCACCTGCTCTGACCAGGTCCTCGATGTGGTGCCTCTCGTGGTGGGGGTCGGTTTCTCGTCGGTGAGTGCGCGGCCTGGGTGACGAGGGCTGGATCGGTCGTGGGGGTTTGTCTGCTTCGGTAGGTCGACCGCTGGGCCGATTGGTGCCCGTGCCCGTCGGTAGGTGACGGCGCTTCGGGTCGATGCCTGTCCGTCCGTCGCGCGTGATCGGCTGCGCTGAGCCCTGTGGGTTGTCCGGGGTGGGTGGCCGTCTGACGTGCACCTGAGATCGGAGAGACGTGGTGATCCACGTTGTTGTCGCCGAGGACATGGGTTTGCTGCGCGGGGCGCTGAGCGCCGCGCTGTCGGGTGAGGAGGACATGAGGGTTGTCGCCGATGTCGAGGGTGTCGGCGATGTGGTGAAGGTGGTTCGGCGGTGCCGTCCGCAGGTGGTGGTGCTCGCGTTGACGCCGGATCTGCCTGATCCGGTGGAGGTGGTGACTCGGATCGGCGTGGAGGCGCCGGAGGTCGCTGTGTTGGCGATGAGCCCTCGGTGGAGTCCGGCGCTGGTGGAGGCGGCGTTGGCGGCTGGCGCTCGGGGTCTGGTCGGCAAGGATGGTTCCCTGCCGGAGTTGGTGCGGGCGATTCGG
The DNA here is from genome assembly GCF_029626145.1 of Micromonospora sp. WMMD961. NCBI lineage: Bacteria > Bacillati > Actinomycetota > Actinomycetes > Micromonosporales > Micromonosporaceae > Micromonospora > Micromonospora sp. WMMD961. Next base: position 3,851,602 of record NZ_JARUBJ010000002.1, on the reverse strand, counting down.
ACGGTCGCCGCCGGGGAACGGGCGCTCGACCCGAGCGCGGCGGCGGCGGTGTTGTGGCCGACGGAGAGTCCGTTGACGCCCCGGGAGGTGGACGTGCTGCGGATGGCCGCCGAGGGTCTGCCGTTGAAGGAGATCGCCGTCCGCCTGCATTTGGCGCATGGGACGGTGCGTAATCATCTGTCGGCGATTCTTGCCAAGACTGGTGCGCGTAACCGGTTGGAGGCGGTGTGCCGTGCACGGCGTGATGGTTGGTTGTAGCTGTTGACGGGGTGGGTCCGGTGGTTCGACCGGGCCCGCTCTCCCGCCGTGCGGGTGCGTCGGTTGCGTGTTTGAATGCTGACGATGAGTGATTGCCGTGGGGGTGCACGGGAAGGTTCGTGATGATCCGTACCCTGCTCGCGTTGGACAGTGCCCTGGTGTTGGGCGCGCTGTCGTTTGTGCTTGCCGCCGAGGACGACATCCGGGTGGTGGCGGAGGTGGGCCGGGGTGACGCGGTTCCCGGGGCCGTGCGGGACGAACGTCCCGACGTGGTGGTGGCTGACCTGGATTTCGTCGAGGGGGTCGAGGTCGGCCGTCTTGGCCGCTGCCCGATGCTGGTGTTGGCTCATCCGCGCCGGGCGGGGCGGCTGCGCGGGATGCGCTGTGGGACGCGGATGGTTGGCTTCCTGCGCAGCGATGTCGCTCCGCAGCAGGTGGTCGAGGGGATTCGCCGGCTCGCTCGACGGGAGCCGGTGCTCGACGCGGACCTTGTCGTCGCGGCGCTACACGCGGATGGTCCGTTGACCGGCCGTGAGGCGGAGGTGCTCGCGTTGACCGCTCAGGGGGCTCCGGTGGCGGAGGTCGCGGTGTCGCTGGGGTTGAGCAGTGGGACGGTCCGCAATCATCTCGGTCGGATCGTTCGCAAGGTTGGTGCGCGTACCCGGGTGGAGGCGGTGCGGGTGGCGCGTGAGGCGGGTTGGATCTGACCGGTGTGGCTGGGCGGTTCAGCCCGGTGGTGTCGGCGTGGCCAGGGGTGGCGTGGTGTGCTCCTGCCAGTGGTTGACGAGCAGTCGGTAGGACGTGGAGTGTTCCAGCAGCTGCTCGTGGGTGCCGGCGACGGTTTCGGTGCCGTCGAGGACGAGCAGTCGGTGGGCGCGGATCGCGGAGCTGATCCGGTGGGCGATGACGACGAGGCTGCCGGGTCGTTGGGCGAAGGCGTCTTCGACGGTTGCCTCCAGTGCCGGGTCCAGGTGGCAGGTGGCTTCGTCGAGGATGACCAGTGGGGCGGGTGCGAGCCAGGCGCGGACCACTGCGATGAGTTGTCGCTCGCCGCTGGAGAGCAGGGCCGGCGTGATCGGCGCGGCGAGGCCGCCGAGGCGGGTCGCCAGAGGGCGCGCGCCGAGTGTGTCGAGGGCGGTTTCCAGGGTGCGGTCGTCGGCGTCGGGCCGTAGATAGCGCAGGTTGTCGGCGAGTCGGCCGGTGAAGACGTACGCCTCCTGCGGCACGAGCACCCGTTTGCGGGCGAGGACGGTTGGGTCGGCTCCGGTGACCGGGGCGCCGGCCAGGTGGACTGTGCCGGTCTGTGGTGGTAGCAGGCCGGCGAGCAGGGCGGCCAGGGTGGATTTTCCGGTGCCGCTGGGGCCTACGACGGCGAGGTGGTCTCCGTGGTTCAGGGTCAGGGAGAGGTTTTCCAGGACGGGTCGGGCGTGTGGGCCGTAGCGGAAGGTCAGGTTGCGGATCTCGACGGCTGGGGTGGGGTGGCTGGTCGAGCGGGGTTGGGGGTGGGATCTGGTCGGGCAGGGGGTGTCGGGTTCCGGGTAGGTGCGCAGGATGTTCTCCAGGGTGACCAGGTAGCGCAGTCCTCCGCCGCCGATGCCTTGCAGCAGGGTGTGCAGGGCGGGTTGCAGGCCGGTGGAGATGTAGATCAGCGCGCCGAGCACCGCGCCGGCGGTCAGGCCCTGCTCGACCAGCCACGGTGTGGCCACCAGGAGGACGATCAGTGGGAGCCAGCCGCCGATGCCGAGGCTGAGGCTGCGGATCGCGGCCATCCGGGCGAGGGTGCGTTCTGCGGTGGCCTGGGCGGACACCTGGTGCTCGACGTCGGTTGTCACGCGTGTCTGGGCGCCGCAGGCCAGCACGTCGCGGTGCGCGGTCAGTGCGCTGGCGGCGGAGTGGCTGAGGTGTTCGCCGGTGCGGACGTAGGCGCGTTGGTGCGCGATCATGGCCGGTAGCGCGGTGAGGAAGACGGTCAGGCCGGCGGCCAGTGGTGCCGCGGCCAGTGCTGCCAGGATGGGCGCGAGGGCGAGGAGGCCGAGCAGGGCTGCGCCGGCGGAGAAGAGGAAGCCGCGGGTGACCATGAGCAGGCCGGCGAAGGTGTCGCGGACGATCTCCAGTTGGTGGGTCAGGCGGGCCAGGGCGGCGTTGTCCGGGTGTGCGCCGGTTCGGGTGGCGTCGCGTAGCGCCCCTTGGACCATGCGGGTGGTCAGGTCGTTGCGGAACGGCTCGACCACGGCGCCGAGGCACCGGTATGTCCGGCCGGTGGCTACCGCGCCGATCAGCACGGCGATGGCGAGCGCGCCGAGCCAGGTCAGACCGGTTTGGGGATGTCCGGCCAGGAATCCGTCGTCCACGGCGCGGGCGACCAGGTAGCCGGAGAGTAGTGCGGGTATCGATTCGACGAGTGACCAGCCGCCGAGGCGGGTCAGGTCGCGTCGGCGGGCCAGTAGGGTTCGCCAGGTCACCTGGCGTACGTCGGGGTGGGTCACGGCTGGCTGCTTGTCGGTGTGAAGACGGCCCGGTAGTCCGGGTCGGCCCAGAGTTGGTGGTGTGGTGCGAGGCCGCGCAGTCTGCCGGTGTGCAGCCAGGCGACCAGGTCGGCTGCTGCTGCGGTCGAGGCGCGGTGGGTGATCAGGAGCCGGGTGCGGGGGTCGGTGTGTGCGGTGGTCGCCTGGGTGATGCGGTGTTCGGTGGCGGTGTCCAGGTTGGACGTGGCGTCGTCCAGGATGAGTAGTCGTTCGGCGGTGAACGCGCGGGCCAGGCCGAGTCGTTGGGTTTCGCCGCCGGACAGTGGTGTGTGGGCCAGCGGGGTGTGGTAGCCGTCGGGGAGTCGTTCGACGACGTCGTCGACTGCTGCGGCGCGGGTGGCGGCGAGGACCGCCGGGGTCGTCGCGGTGGGTGGCGTCGCTGACTCGGTTGGCAGCGCCAGCCCGATGGCGTCGTGGATGGTCGCGCCGATCAGTACGGGTTGGTCGAAGGCGTAGCCCACGGCGCGGCGCAGCGCCGCCGGGTCGAGGTGACGCAGGGGCACTCCGTCGAGGTGTACGTCGCCGGCGTCAGGGTCGTGTAGTCGTCCGGCGACTGCGGCGAGGGTCGACTTGCCGGCACCGGATGTGCCGACGACGGCGACGGTGCAGCCGGCGGGTACGTCGAGGTCGATTCGGTCCAGGATGGGTTGGCCGTCATCGGTGTACACGCTGACCGCGCGAAGTCGTAGCGTGCCGCCGCCGGGTGGGAGGGGTCGGGTGCCGGTCGGTGCGGCGGGCTGGGTGAGGACTTCGGCGAGGCGATGCGCGCCCGCTCGGCTGCGGACCAGGTGGTTCAGTGTGGCGAGTACGCCGCCGAGTCCGGTGCCGAGGGCCGCGTAGCGGATGGCGGCGACCAGTTGTCCCGGCGTGAGCCAGCCGGCGGTCAGGGCGTATCCGCCGACGGCTACGACGCTGAGGTTCAGCAGCGGTGCCACGGCGGCGGTGCGGGCGCTTGCCGTGGCCAGGAGTGTCCATCCGCGGTGGCCGTACTGGTTCAGTGTCGGCAGGGTGGCGAGGACGCGTTCCTGTTCGCGGTGGGTGGTGGCGGCGGCGGCGATGGTGCGGGCGCCGTTGAGTGATTCGAGTAGTCGGCCGGCGATGGTGCCCAGTTCCCGTTGGTAGCTGGCTGTCACGGCTGAGGCGTCGGTGACGAAGGCGCGCATGAGGACGGTGAGGACGGTGAGACCGGCGAGGAGGGTGATCCCGAGGGCCGGGTGGATGATGGTGAGCGCGACGACGCTGCCCAGTGGTGGGACGATCGCCACTGCCGCCAGGACGAGGGCGTTGCCGGCTTGGCCGGCGTCGGCGGCTTGGCTGACCAGCCGGCCGACGAGGTCGCCGACCGGGTGGCGGCGGGTGGCGCGGACGTCGAGGGCGAACAGGTGGCGCAGCAGGTGGCGGCGTAGCCCTGCGGTGGCGCGTGCCGCGCCGAGTCCGGTGGCCAGGTCGCTGAGGGTGTCGACGCAGATGAGGACGAGTACGAGTGCGCAGGCGGTGGCCGTGGACCAGCCGGAGCCGTTGGTGAGGGCGGTGTCGACGGCGCGGCCGAGGGCTGCGGGGAGCAGGAGTTCGGCGGTGGCGCCGAGCAGGGCGACGGCGGCGAGCGTGGCGGTCCAGCCGCCGCCGGCCCGGGAGGTGCGCCGGAGTAACCGGTCGCCCGTGACGAACGCCGACATCGGTCCCTCCCGGTGGTGCGCGGGTGCCCTGGGTGGGTACGTCTACCCGCCCAGGGCCCCGCGTGCGAGTGGATCAGTTGCAGGTCGTGACGGAGAGCGAGCTGTCGCCGCAGAGCAGCAGGCTCGCCCGGCTACCGCCACCCGTGCGGTCGGCCGGAGCCATCTCCAGGCCCTGGAGGTCGAGAAGCGCCATGTCGTGTCACCTCCCTTCGCTTCGTCGGTGGAGTCGGTCTCCCTCGTTGTGGCGAGGGGGTCGGTGCGCCCGGGAGGGGCGTGAGGAACGGCAGCGTCGGTGGCGCGTCGTGCCGGGCGCAGGCCAGCGCGAGCAGCACACCGGCGGTGCCGGTGCCGAGGTCCATGGACAGGCGCAGCAGCTGCTCGCCGGGGAAGGCGGTGCCGCCGCCGTACGGCAGCGCGTGCCAGGTCAGCCGGTCCAGTTGCGCGGTGAGTTGGCGGCGGTCGGTGTCGTCGGTGGAGGCGGCGAGGTAGGTGATGATGCCGGCGCGGCCGGCGAAGAGCCCGGACTGGGCGTAGAACGGTGAGCGTGCCGCGCGGCGGATCCCCGCGCTCGCTTCGGTGAACTGGTCGTCGGCGCGGTGGCGTAGGTACTGGTCGATGACCAGTCCGATGCCGACGCTGCCGTTGGCCAGGTAGGGCATGGTCCGCCAGCCTTCGTTGACCTCCAGTGCGCCGTCTGGGCGTACCACGCAGCGGCGTAGGTCCTGCCGTAGTGCGGTGGCGGCGTGCCGGAGCAGGGTGTCGTCGCCGGTCAGTTCGTGCAGCCGTAGGGCCATCAGCGCCGCGCCGGTGCGGCCGCGGAGCAGCCCGGCGTACGGGTGGCGTCCGCCGCTGATGTCGGGGCCGGGGTCGTCGGCGAGTTGGTCGATGACGCGTTCGGCGGCCTGCCAGGCGGCGTCGCGCAGTGTCGTCTCGCCGGTGCGGGCGGCCAGTTCGGCCAGGTTGAGGGCGATCCCGGACAGTCCGCTGTGCAGGCTGTGGTCGAGCCCGTCGAGGGGTTCGCGGAGGCAGATGTCGAGGACGTCGAGGGCGTCCTGGCGGCGGCCGAGGTGTTCCAGGGCGTAGGCGACGCCGTGCAGGCCGTCGTAGAAGCCGCAGCGGGTGCCGGAGGGTGGTGCCGTTGCGCGCCGTACCAGCCACTGTTCGTGTTCGGGCTGTCGGTCGGCGCCGCTGGCGTGTAGGGCGTACAGGACGCCTGCCGCGCCGTGGGCGAGGTTGAGGCCGCCGGTGCGGAACTGTTCGATGTCGCCGGGGAAGAGCCGGTCGTCGCGGTCGGGGGTGGCGCTGGCCAGGATCGCCGTGGCCAGTCGGTCCCGCGAGGTCGGCCAGTCGCCGAGGTGCACGTCGGGGGCGGCGGTGGCCGGTGTGTCACCGGTGATCTCGCGCACGGCCGGGTCGAGGAAGGACCGGGGCACCGGGAGGTTCGCGGCGATGAGGTCGGCGAGGTGTGCCACTTTGGCGGGGGCGAGGCGGACCAGTTGGGTCAGCGGCAGGAACAGCGCCAGTCGTAGGCAGGCCAGGGCGTAGCGGTCCACCGCAGGTCCGGTGCGGTCGCGTGGGGCAGCGAAGCCCTGGTTGCGCAGCCCGGGTCGGCGGTGTCCGGCGATCGGGGCGGCGACCTCGAAGTCGACGAGGGCGACCTGGTCGTCGGGGCGGATCATGATGTTGAACAGGTGCAGGTCACCGTAGACCAGGCCGCGGTCGTGGATCGCCGTGATGAGCGAGTCGACCTGTTCGTAGACGTGTCGGGCCCAGCGGGTGTACGCCGTGCGGTCGTCGGGCGTCGCGTCGGCGTCGATGAGGGGGTACCTGTCGACGAGCGCCTTGTTCAGCGGGCGGCCCTCGATGAATTCGAGCGCGAGGAAGTGGTGCTCGCCGAGGGTGAACTCGTCGTGCACGTGTGGGACCTGCGGTAGGTCGGCGAGTTGCCGCAGGGCGGTGGCCTCGCGGGCCAGCCGGGCGACGGCGTCGGTGCCGTCGGCGTCCAGGCCGGCGTGCGGTCGGGCCTCCTTGAGCACCACCGGGGTGTCGGTACGCAGGTCCCGGCCCACGTACAGTCCGCCACCGTTGGAGAAGTGGATGACCCGCTCGATGCGGTAGGGCACCTCGTTGGTGTTGGTGTCGTTGCGGGCGGCCAGGTGGGGGCCGAGGAAGTCGGGCAGGGTGACCCAGGCCGGCAGGTGGAACACGGGTTCGCGGCGGTCGGGCACGAGCGTGCCGGAGTCGTCCTCGATCGCCGGCACGACCTGGCCGTCCGGGGAGTGGCAGTAGCGGGCGGCGAAGCCGCCGTAGCGCACGTGGACCGGGCCGGTTCCGTAGCGCAGGTCGCTGAGGACGTACGGTCCGGGCTCGCCGGCCAGCAGTTCGTCGAGTTCCTTGCAGGTCAGCTCCAACTCCGCGTCGTCGCGCGGGTAGACCGTGACGAACTTGCCGCTGGCGGCTCGGGCGGCGTACTTGGAGTTGCGCAGCAGCAGGGTGCGGGGTCCGCGCAGGAACTTGAAGGACAGGCCACGGGGTACGCAGTAGTCGAAGACGGTGTCGAGTATCCGCTCGGCGTTCGCCAGCGTGGCCGAGATGTGGATCTTCCAGCCCTGTTGGGGTAGCGAACCGCCGTCCGGGCCGTAGATCAACCAGTCGTCGAGCGACTCGCGGCGCCATCCCTGCGGCACCGGCCGATCGGCGGCCGGGAAGGCGGGTTGCGCGACGGCGGCTCCGAGCGAGTCGTAGAACAGTCGATCCGCGGCGCAGTAGCTGTCGTAGCGCTCGTCCACCGTCCCGCCTCCCGTCTCGAACCCGGCCGGCTGTCGTGCCGGCGCGCTGGATCGAGTCTCGTGGACGGGACGGGACGCGCCACAGTGCAGTTAGTCATAACCTTCGATGTGTGGTGCACACGGTGCTCGTGACAAAAGTCAGGACTGGGTTCGCCGCAGCCAGTCCTGGGTGTGCGCGCGCAGCAGGGCCGGTTGTTCGAAGGGCAGGTAGTGGCCGGCCTGGTCGATGGTCGTGTAGGTGCCACGGGGGTAGCGGCGCATGGCGTGGAACTGGTCGATGTAGCCGACGACGCCGTCCTGTCGGCCGGTGAGCACGCTGACCGGGCCGTGGAAGGGGGTGTCGACGTCCTCGTCGGGCAACGCGTACCCGGGGCCGGTCTGCAGGGCCCGCTGGAAGGTGTCGTCGCCGGGGCCGCCGGCGGCGAGGGCGGCGAGCACCGTGCCGACGACGGCCGGGGTGCGGTGGCCCAGCGCGGTGTCGAGGTGCGCGCGAAGGTCGGTGGGGGCCTCGTCGAGCCAGCCGGCGGGTGCCGCGGACGGGCGGTGCTCGGGCAGGGTGCGGCTGCTCGGCGCGATGGTGACACCGGGGCAGACGAGGAGCAGGCCGCGGACGAGCTCGGGGCGTTGGCGGGCGATCCCGGCGGCGAGGTACGCGCCGTAGGAGGCGCCGGCCAGGAGGACGGGCGCGTCGACGTGGTCGTCGAGCCACGCGCACACCACGTCCAGCACCGCCTGGGAGGTGGCCGGGCAGGTTGCGGGGGTGTCTCCGTGGCCGGGCAGGTCGAGGTACGTCTCTCGCAGGCCCGCGCCGGCGAGGGCTGGGCCGAACGCGGCAGCTGTGGCGGCGCGGGTCATGCTGAACATGGGCAGGCAAACCACCTCTGGTGCGGTGCCTGGTGACTGGTCGACTGCCAGCTTCATTGACGGGTTCTCCCCCGCTGGGCGGTGTGGTCCATCCTGCACTCCTTCCGTCAGTGGTTCGGTTGCCCGCCGCGGATGTGGCTGAGGGTGGTCTCGGCGCTGGCGTACCTGCCTCCCTGGGGTGCGTGGGAGTCGATGGGGTCGTCGGCGCCGAGGACGTGGGCGGCGTGGTCTTCCGCGTTGTCGACCGGCGTGTAACCGAGCTGGATGCCGGCGTCGAGGTCCCAAAACCGGCGGGTGTTGGCCGACACGGCGTAGGCGGTGGCGAAGGAGACGTCGGGTGCGGTGATGGCCGCTCGGATGAATCCGAGGCAGTCGCGTGGGCTGAGCCAGGTGGCGAGGTATCGGGCGTCGTCTGGTCTGTCCTCGAAGCTGCCGATGCGCAGGCACACCACGGACAGGGCGAACTTGTCCGCGTACAGGCGGGCGAGAGCCTCGATTGCCACCTTGCTCACCCCGTAGAGCCCGTCTGGTCGGACCGGATCTTCGGGGTTGACGGTCTTGCCGACGGGGTGGAAGCCGGTGACCCGGTTGCTGCTGGCAAGGACGACCCTGTCGACCTGTTGCCGACGGGCGGCCTCGAGGACGTGGAACGTGCCGAGCACGTTGGCGTCCAGCAGGTCGGCGAGAGGGGCCTCGTCCGGCAGCCCGGCGAGGTGGATCACCACGTCAGCGCCCTCGAACGCCGAGATCAGGGCGTCGAGGTCGGTGAGGTCCAGGCGGATGACCCGCTCCACCGGCGACTGCGCGGTTAGTGGGTCGCGATCGACGAGGACGAGGTGGCGGGTCTCGTCGCGGAGGGCGTGGCGGAGTGCGCTGCCGATGCGGCCGGCGGCGCCCGTGATGACCACGGTCCCGAAGGGTGGACTCATGTTGGGAGTCTCTCCTCCCCTACCGACAGATCTTCGGAGGCCCCACCATGATCGAACTTCGCCGATCATGGTGGGGGGCGTTGCCCGCGTCACACCTGGGCTGCGAATGTTCTTACGGTAAGCGCCGTCGCTGTCGCCGACCTCACGTGCGCCCCGCGCAGGGAATTCTCGCGCTGGGCCGCGCCGTTCTCCGTTCGGAAGATCAGAATCAGATGATCGAATGGAAGTGCCATGCACATGCGCTCAGACGCGGTGGTGCTGTTCGGCGTTACCGGAGACCTCGTCTCGAAGAAGCTGTTCCCGGCGCTGTACGAGTTGACCCGGCGCGGCCGCCTCGACGTCCCGGTGATCGGCGTGGCCCGCTCCCCCTGGGATGACCAGCAGCTCGTCACCATGGCCCGCAAGTCGGTGCTGGAGGCCAGCGACCAGATCGACGACGAGACCTTCGACGGGCTGGCGGGCAACCTTTCGATGATCTCCGGTGACTACGCCGACCCGACGACGTACCAGCGCTTGGCCGAGCGCCTGCGCGACGCCGAGCGGCCGGTCTTCTACCTGGCGATTCCGCCGGCGGTGTTCTCCTCCGTCGTCGAGGGCCTCGCGGCGGTCGGGTTGGCCGACCGGGGCCGGGTGATCGTGGAGAAGCCGTTCGGGCGCGACCTGGCGTCGTCCCGTGAGCTGGATCGCCGACTGCGTGGCGCGTTCGACCCCGAACGGGTGTTCCGCATCGACCATTATCTGGGCAAGGAGGCCGTCGAGGGTCTCTACGCCTTCCGGTTCGCCAACCGGTTGTTCGAGCCGTTGTGGAACAACGAGCACATCGACAACGTCCAGGTGACCCTCGCGGAGGGTTTCGGTACGCAGGGGCGGGCCGGGTTCTACGACACGGTGGGCGCGACCCGGGACGTGCTGCAGAACCACATCCTGCAGGTCGTCGCGTTGATCGCGATGGAGGCGCCGGCCAGTGAGGACACGGCGGCGTTCCGGGAGGCGGAGGCCGCGGTGCTGCGGCAGGTCGTCCCGTTGTCGCCGGAGTCCACGGTGCGGGGGCAGTACGCCGGCTACCGCGACGAGCCGGGCGTCGCCGCCGATTCCAACACGGAGACGTTCGTGGCGACCCGGTTGACGGTCGACTCCCCCCGCTGGGCGGGCGTGCCGTTCTACCTGCGCACCGGCAAGTCCCTGCCGGGGACGGCGACGGAGGTCGTGGTCGAGTTCAAGCAGCCGTCGCGCTCGTTGATCCCGGTGGAGCGGGGCACGGCGACCGTCGCGAACCTGTTGCGCTTCCGCCTCGGGCGTGGTGACGGCATCACGATGTCGATCCAGGCCAAGAGCCCGGGCGCCGAGGTGGCGAGCCGTCCGGTGGACCTGTCCGTCGACTTCGGGTCGGTGTTCGGTCGTCGCCAGGAGGCGTACGAGCGGTTGCTCGACGACGCGATGGACGGGCAGCACCTGCGGTTCGCCCGCGCGGAGACGATCGAGCAGGAGTGGCGCATCGTCGAGCCGATCCTGGACCTGCCGGCGCCGGTGCGGTCGTACGACAAGGGCAGTTGGGGTCCGGCGGACGCCGACGCCCTCGCCGGCGGCTGGCACGCCCCGGGCCTGCGGTAGTGGCGCTGCTCACGGCGCCGGCAGCGCCGGCGCCGGCGTGCGTCGCACCCTGGCAGGCTGTGCCGAATGGCACGTGTTGAGACGGTAGGCGCGCTCGCCGAACTGGCCGAGGCCGAGTTCATGTTCCGGTACGAGTCGGGTGCGTCGGCCGAGGTTCGCGACGCGCTCGGGATCCGGACCGCCAGGCTGGGCGGCGGGGTGGTGCTGTCGATGCGCCACGACCCGACCGGCTACTGGTCCAAGGCGCTCGGGTTCGGCGTCGACCAGCCGGTGACGGGCGAGTTGATCGCCCAGGTGTGCGACTTCTACCGCGCCGAGGGCACACCCAGCGCGGTCATCCAGATCGCCCCGGATCGGCTGCCGGCGGACTGGGACGAGATCTGCGTGCGGGAGAACATCACGGCGGGCGGTGTGTGGGTCAAGCTCGCCGGTGGGATCGACGCCCTGAACCCGGGTGGCACCGACCTGCGGGTGGGTCCGGTCCCGGACGAGTCGGTGCGCGAGTGGGCGTCGGTGGTGCTGCGCTGCTTCGGGATGCCCGAGGAGCACCTGGGGCCGATGTTGGCCGAGAGCGTGCGTGATCCGGGTTTCCGCCCGTTCGCCGCGTGGGACGGTGCGCAGATGGTGGCGGCCGCGAACCTGTTCGTGCACGGCGACGTCGGCTCGCTCAACACCGGTGCCACCCTGCCGACACATCGGGGTCGGGGCGCGCAGTCGGGCCTGTTGGCGGCCCGGGTGGCCGCCGCCGCGGCGGTCGGTTGCCGGTGGGTCTCCGCCGAGACGGGCCGACCCGCGCCGGGTTCGTCGAACCCGTCGCTGGACAACATGCTCCGGCTGGGGATGAGGCCGCTGTACGAGCGACGCAACTGGATCTGGCGGGCGGAGCCGACCGGCTAGATGAGCGGTTCGGCGGGTGGGCTACTGACTGACCGCTCAGCTCACGGTTTCGACCGTCCGGCGACGGCGAGGTTTGCCGGCACGGCCCGGTGTGGGCATGTGAGGGGGACGTCTCCCGCCCGCTCCGGAGAGGAAGCAGCGCATGCTTTCCGCACTCGACCGTCGGCACACCGTCGCGCCGCCCGGCTACAGCCGTTGGCTGATCCCTCCGGCGGCTTTGGCCATCCACCTCTGCATCGGTCAGGTCTACGCGACCAGCGTCTACAAGAACTCGCTGATCGCCCACTTCGACACCAGTCAGACCGCGATCGGGGTGATCTTCAGTATCGCGATCGTGATGCTGGGGTTGTCCGCCGCGGTCGCCGGGACCTGGGTGGAGGCGAACGGGCCGCGTAAGGCGATGTTCGTGTCGGCCTGCTTCTGGGCGGCGGGTTTCCTGGTGGGGTCGTTGGGCATCGCCACGAAGCAACTGTGGTTGCTGTATCTGGGCTACGGGCTGCTCGGCGGCATCGGTCTGGGCATCGGTTACATCTCCCCCGTCTCCACGTTGATCAAGTGGTTCCCGGACCGGCCGGGGTTGGCCACCGGTTTGGCGATCATGGGGTTCGGTGGTGGGGCGATGGTCGCCTCTCCCCTGTCCCGGCAGCTCTTGTCGTTCTACGACCCCGGCTACGACCCGGCCAACGCGGGCTCGACGGCGTCGGGCAGCGCCCTGGTGTGGTTGTTCGTGACGCTGGGCCTGGGCTACTTCGTGATCATGATGTTCGGAGTGGCGAACGTGCGGGTGCCGGCCGAGGGCTGGCGGCCGGTCGGGTTCGACCCCGCGAGCGTGGCGGCGAAACCGCTTGTCACCAGGGCGAACGTGTCGGCGGCGAACGCGGTGAAGACCCGCTCGTTCTGGCTGCTGTGGGTGGTGCTGTTCTGCAACGTGACCGCTGGCATCGGCATCCTTGAGCAGGCCAGCCCGATGATCCAGGACTTCTTCCGGGACAACGGCACGTCGGCGGTGACCGTCGCGGCGGCCGGTGGGTTCGTGGGTCTGCTGTCGCTGTTCAACATGGCCGGCCGGTTCGTGTGGTCGTCCACCTCGGACGTCATCGGCCGCAAGCCGATCTACCTGGTGTACCTGGGTGTCGGCATGGTGCTGTACGCGCTGCTGGCGCTGGTCGGGCAGACCGCCACGGCGCTGTTCGTGCTGCTGGCCTGCGTGATCCTGTCTTTCTACGGCGGCGGGTTCGCCACCGTGCCGGCGTACCTGCGGGACCTGTTCGGCACGTTCCAGGTCGGCGCGATCCACGGTCGGCTGCTGACCGCGTGGTCGGCGGCGGGGATCGCCGGACCGCTGATCGTCAACGGGTTCCTCGACGCGCAGGGTGAGCCGGGCACGTTGACGGCGGCGGCGTACCGGCCGGCGCTGTTCACCATGGTGGGCGTGCTGGCCGTGGGCTTCGTGGCGAACCTGCTGGTGCGGCCGGTGCCGCAGCGCTACCACGAACCATCGGAACAGCAGGACGTGAACGAGGACACGACGGTGCAGAGGAGTGGCACGCGATGAGCGACGACAGCCGAACCGGGCAGCAGGCCCGGTTGTGGGTTTCCTGGTTGGTGGTGGCGGCGCTGCTCGGCTACGGAGTCGTGCAGACGGTGATCACGGCGGCGAAGCTGTTCACCCACTGAGGGTGTGAGCCGGGGTGCTGCGGCGCCCCGGCTCACAGACCTCCGGAGACACGCAGCACCGTGCCGGTGGTGTACGAGGCGTCCGGGCCGAGAAGCCAGGCGATGGCGGCGGCGATCTCGTCGGGTTCACCGGCGCGGCCCAGCGGGATGCGGCCGACCGCGGTGTCGGCCCGGTCGGGTACGCCGGAGTCGGCGTGGATGTCGGTGCGCACGATGCCGGGTGCGACGGCGTTGACCCGGATGCCTCTCGGGGCGAGTTCCTTGGCCAGCCCCACCGTGAGGGTGTCGGTGGCGGCCTTCACCGCGGCGTAGTGCACGTACTCCCCCGGGCTGCCGAGGGTCGCCGCTGCCGAGGAGACGTTGACGATCGCGCCGCCGTCAGTGAGTCGACGGGCGGCCTGCTGGGCACAGAGGACGTAACCGACGAGGTTGACGTCGACGACCCGGCGCAGGTCCTCGACGCGCAGCTCGGTGAAGGGCCCGATGAGGCTGGTGACGCCGGCGTTGTTGACCAGGCCGGTGAGCGAACCGAGGTGGGCGGCGGCGTCGAACAGGTCGGCGACCTGGTCGGGGTCGGTGGTGTCGGCGCGTACCGCGATGGCCTGTGCGCCGGAGGCGCGCAGGTCGGACAGGACGGCGTTGGCGGCGGCGTCGTCACGGCGGTAGCACAGGGCGATGTGGTGCCCGGCCACGGCGAGACGGCGGGCGGTGGCCGCGCCGATACCTCGTCCACCGCCGGTGATGACGGTGACCGGTGCCACGGCGCCTCCAGTGCTGTCGGGTGGGATAGGCCCACGCTACCGTGACCGGCGCGGGTCGGTCGTCGGCGTGCGGGCGCAGGCCGCGACGGTCGCGGGTGAGGTGTTCGGCGCTCCGGGTGTGATCGCTTACGCTCACCGCGCGTTCGATCGGACAACGGAGGTGCGCGGTGGCGGGTGTGGGTGTCGGCGACGTCGTGGAGGACTTCGAGCTGCCGGACGAGACGGGCACGCCACGGCGGCTGTCGGAGTTTCTGGCGACCGGGCCGGTGGTGCTGTTCTTCTACGCGGGGGCGATGACCCGGGGCTGCACGGCCGAGAGTTGCCACTTCCGGGATCTGGGGGCGGAGTTCACGGCGCTGGGCGCCTCCCGGGTGGGGATCAGCCGCGATCCGGTGGCGAAGCAGGCCGAGTTCTCGGCGCTGAACGGCTTCGACTATCCGCTGCTGTCGGATGTGGACGGGACGGTGACGCGGGCGTTCGGGGTCAAGCGGCGGGTGCCGTTGGGGCCGATCAGCACGAAGCGGATGACGTTCGTGATCGGTACCGACCGGCGGATCATCGAGGTGATCCACAGCGAGGTCAGCATGAACGACCACGCGGACCGGGCGTTGCGGGCTCTGGGCGGTTGAGGCCCCGTGCGGCGGGTGTCGCAGCGGGCTGGTATCAAGACAGCAATCAAACAGGTGTACGGAAGAGGGTTGTGATGGATGCCGGCCAGGGTTTGTCCACTGACGAGGTGCAGAGCATCCGGGAGGCGTTGTCGGCCGGGCGTAAGCCGCGGGTGGTGTTCACCGCGTCGGCGGGGCAGATCGCCGGTCAGGTCGGTCAGGTGATCGAGCTGACCGACCCCGAGGTGTCCGACGAGTTCGTGGTGGTGCGCTTCGGCCGCGACGAGTTGCCGTTCTCCCCGGCGGATCTGGCGGTCGCGCCGAAGGGCGCGGGCCGCCGGGTGGTGGAGCCGAAACCGGAGCCGGAACAGCCGTCTTCGCCCCCGGTGGTGGAGCCGGAGTTCGTGTTGGACACGCCGCGGGTGCCCGCGCCGCGACAGGAGGAACCGAAGGTGGAGCAGACGGAGAAGGCGCCGGCGCGGCGGGCGGTCAAGGCCGTCAAGCCGAAGAGCCCCGCCGGTCTGACGGTGACGCTGGCGTACGCCGACGGCGAGTGGACCGTCGCCGCGCAGCAGGGCAGCAAGGCCCTCGCGAAGCCGTACGTGGTGAAGCCGGCCGAGGCGTTGAAGATGGTGGCCCTGGTCGACGTGCCCGGCGTGCAGGAGGCGGTGGAGCAGATCCTCGGCACCGAGCGGGCGGAGGCGGAGCAGCAGGCGGAGAAGCTGCGCGCCGAGTTGGCCGAGATCGAGGCACGGCTGGCGGAGTTGCGCGAGGCCCGCTGAGGGTGCTCAGCGGCGGGTGTGGTGGTCCAGCAGTCGGGTGAGCAGGCGGGTCAGCTCGTCGCGTTCGGCGGCGGACAGCGGGGCGAGCAGATCGTCCTGGACCCGGCCGACGGTGTCGGTCATCCGGCGGGCCTCGTCGGCGCCGGCGGCGGTGAGGCTGATGACGTTGCGGCGGCGGTCGGCCGGGTCGGGGGCGCGTACGACGAGTCCCCGACCGGCCAGGTCGTTGACGGCTGCCACGACGTCGCTGCGGTCGATGGCGCAGCGTCGGCCCAGGTCGGCCTGGCTGGCGGGGCCGTCCTCGGCCAGGGCGGCGAGCAGCCGGTAGTGGTAGCCGCGCAGGTCGTGTGCGGCGAATCCCTCGCTGATGAGGCGGCCGGCGTGGCTGGCGGCCTGGTTGAGCAGCCACGTCGGGGTGCTGCGTAGCCCGGCGGGTGACTGCGGGGCGGTGGACTCCATGGTCGGGAGCCTAACAGGAATCGTTGGCGCGACCCACGATCTCCGTGTTACGTTGGCTGCACCAACGTTGGTGCAGCCAACGTTCAGAAGGAGGCGTCATGTCCACCGCTCCCACCCTCAACGGCCAGGTCATCGGCCAGGCCCACCACGCCACCCGCGCCCTGCTGGAGCGTGCCACCGCTCCGCTCGGGGTCAGCTTCGGGCAGGTGCTCGCGCTCAACGCCCTCGCCGACGGGCCCGTCGAACGCGATCACCTCACACACCGGATCACCAGCACACTCAAGGTCGACGGGCCGGCCGTGCGGGAGATGATCGCCGGACTCGTCGATGCGAACCTCGCGCAGGACGACACCGACGGCGCACGGATCCGGCTCACCGACAGCGGTCAGGCGACGCAGGCCCGCGTCGCGGACGCCGTCTCCGGCATCACCGCCCGCCTCTACGCGGACATCCCCGCCGACGAGGCGAGCGCCGCCGCCCGGGTGCTCACAGTGGTCACCCAACGCGCGAACGCCGAACTGGCGGCCTGACCCGGGCGCAGCGGTGCCCGCCGCAGGTCGGCGGACCGGTCCGGGGCATGCGCGTACCCCTGACCGGTCAGAAGTAGTCGAGCACCTGCGCCGGGCCGCCCGCGCCCAGCAGGTCCAGGGCGTCCGGTGCGACACCGGCGGTGTGCAGCAGGCCCGCGTGCGCGACCGATCGGGCGCCGGACGCCCCGGTGTACAGCAACGCGAAACCGCGAACATCCAGCCGCAGGTCCGCCTCGCCGTCGAGGCGGGTCAGCTCGGCGGCACCGTCGGCGACAGCCAACCGCCAGGTGCCGGTGTTCCACTCGGCGAGCGGATCGGTGAGGCTGAAGTCCACGAACCCCCGGACGTGGGCCGGCCAGCCACGGGCGCTCACCGCGCGGGCGACGTCGACGGGCCGGTGCATCCACAGATCCCGTTCGTGGTCGCGGGCCGACTCCAGCGGCAAGCAGGTGCTCACCGCGTCGCCGTCGAGCGGACACAGTCGAAGGGTCGGCGCGACGCTGGCCCAACTGGCCAGCACACCGACGAGCTCCCGGGCGGCCTCGGCGGTGACCGCCAGGGCCTCGTCGACAGTGAGCACCGAGTCGGCACCGTAACCGCGGCCCCGCTGCCAGGTGGCGTAGCCCACCAGCTCGCCGTCGGTCTCGACGAGGGTGAGCCCGTCGCCGGGCAGGCCACCGTCAGCGTCGAACAACTCGCCCTGGCGGGTCAACAGGCCGTTGCGGTGCCGGGTGACCTGCTCGTAGAGGGCGGCGACGGCCGGCAGGTCGGCCGCGGTGCCCGCACGCACCGCGAACCGCGAGTCGGGTCGGTGCCGGGGCAACGCGGCGGTGGCCAGGTCGACGGTCCGTAGCACCCCGGCTGTCTCCCAGCCGCAAGACCGGTACGGGGCGGCGACGGTCGGGTAGAGCGCGCTGACGGCCGCACCGCGCTCGCGGGCGCCGCGCAGCAGCGCGGTGAGCATGGCACGAGCCACTCCCCGACCACGGGCCTCGGGGGCGACCGCCACTCCCGCCACGTCGGCGGCCGACACCGCCCGCCCCGACCACCACTGGTCGTGGTGCAGGTCGACGGCCTTACCGACGAGCCGCCCGGCCTTGTCGAACGCGCCGTAGCGCGTCAACCCGGGCACCGCGACCCTCGTGCTCGCCGCTCGTTCCGAGGTGTTGCCGAACGCGACCCGGCCCAGCTCCCAGGCGGCGTCGAGGTCGTCGGCGGTGAGTTCACGTACGTGCATCGGCACACCGTAGCGACGCGGATCCGCGCCGACAGCCGATATACCGGCCCGCCCCCGCCGATGACCCGGCCGATCATGGAGTTGTGGTGGGGACAAAAGGTCCTCGACGCCTCGAATCGGGCACCACAAGTCCATGATCGGCCGGGGCGAGGGGGCGGGCGGGGACGGGCGGTCAGTGCTGGGGGATGTTGGCTACGCCGATGCGCTTGCGGAACACCCAGTACGTCCAGCCCTGGTAGGCCAGCACCACCGGAGTGAAGATCACCGCCACCCAGGTCATGATCTTCAGGGTGTACGGGGTGGACGCGGCGTTGGTGGCCGTCAGCGTGCCGGCCGCGTCCAGAGTGGAAGGCAGCACGTTCGGGAACAGCGCCGCGAACAGGGTCGCCACGGCCAGACCGATCGCCACGGCGGTGCCGGTGAACGCCCAGCCCTCCCGGCGTACCCGAGCGGCGGCCAGGCCACCGAGCAGGGCGAGCGCCGCGCCGACGGCGAGCACGACGGCGGCCGTGCTGGAGCGGATGCTCAGCGTCCAGCTCAGGAAGCCGACCGCGAGCACGGCGGTGCCGACGCCCAGGCGCACCGCGAGGGCGCCGGCACGCTCGCGGATGTCGCCGGTGGTCTTCAGGGCGATGAACACCGCGCCATGGGTGAGGAACAGCGCGAGGGTGGTCGCCCCACCCAGCAGGGCGTACGGGTGCAGCAGGTCGACCAGGCCGCCGACGTACTCGTGGTCGGTGTCCAGCGGCACCCCGCGCAGGATGTTGGCGAAGGCCACGCCCCACAGGAACGCCGGCAGCAGCGAGCCGACCACGATCGCGGTGTCCCAGCGGCGCTTCCAGGACGCCTCGGGGCGCTTGTGCCGGTACTCGAACGCGACGCCCCGGGCGATCAGGGCCAGCAGGATGAGCAGCAGCGGCAGGTAGAAGCCGGAGAAGAGGGTGGCGTACCACTCCGGGAACGCGGCGAACATGGCGCCACCGGCGGTGATCAACCACACCTCGTTGCCGTCCCAGACGGGCCCGATGGTGTTGATCAGGACGCGGCGTTCCCGGTCGTCACGGCCGAGCACCGGCAGCAGCATGCCGACGCCGAAGTCGAAGCCCTCCAGGATGAAGTACCCGGTGAACAGCACGGCGACGAGGAGAAACCAGATGGTGGTCAGGTCCACGATGGGCTCCGGGATCAGTAGGCGAAGGCGAGCGGGCGCTCGGCGTCGTCGGTGTCGTCGGTGGGGGGTTGTTCGTCGACGTCCGGCACGCCGGCCTTGGCGTAGCGCAGCAGCAGCTTGACCTCGATGACGGCGAGGGTGGCGTAGATCAGCGTGAACGCGGTGAACGAGGTGAGCACCTCGGTCAGCGAGACGCTGCGCGACACCCCGTTGCGGGTGAGCATCTCGCCGAAGACGATCCACGGCTGGCGGCCCATCTCGGTGAAGATCCAGCCGAACGAGTTGGCCAGCAGCGGCAGCACCGGCATGGCCAGGCCGGCGCGCAGCAGCCACCTGCTGCTCGGGGTGCGGCCCTTGCGCTGGCTCCAGAGCACCAGCAGGGCGATCGCGCCGGCGGCCATCCCGAAGGCGATCATGAAGCGGAAGCTCCAGTAGGTGACCGGGATGATCGGGGTGTAGCTGCCCGCGCCGTACTGGGTGGCGTACTGGGCCTGCAGGTCGTTGATGCCGTGCACGGTGCCGTGCGGGTCGCCGGTGCCCAGGTACGACAGCAGGTACGGGATCTTCAGGGCGAACACCTCGCGGCTGCCGTCGAGGCTGCCGATGGTGAGCACGGAGAACGAGGCAGGGCTCTCGGTGGTGTAGAGGCCCTCGGCGGCGGCCATCTTCATCGGCTGCACATCCGTCATGATCTTGCCCTGGATGTCGCCGGTGAACAGCACCGCCGCGGAGGCGACCAGAACCACCCAGGAGCCGAACTTGGTGGCGAAGCGGTAGGCGCCGGTGTCGGCGGAGTCGCGGTTGCGGATGACGTGCCACAGGCCGACCGCGACGATCAGCGACCCGGCGACCAGGAACGAGCCGGCCAGGGTGTGCGGGAAGGTGATCAGGGCGACCTTGTTGGTCAGCACGGCCGGGAAGTCGGTCAGTTCGGCGCGTCCGCTGTCGGGGTTGATCCGGTAGCCGACCGGGTTCTGCATGAACGAGTTCGCGGCGAGGATGAAGTACGCGGACAGGTTGGTGCCGATCGCGGCGGCCCAGATGCTGGCCAGGTGCGCCCGCTTGGGCAGCCGGTCCCAGCCGAAGATCCACAGGCCGATGAAGGTGGATTCGAGGAAGAACGCGACAAGCGCCTCGATGGCCAGGGGCGCGCCGAAGATGTCGCCGACGAAGCGGGAGTAGTCGCTCCAGTTCATGCCGAACTGGAACTCCTGCACGATGCCGGTGACCACACCCATGGCAAAGTTGATCAGGAACAGCTTGCCGTAGAACTTGGTGAGCTTGAGGTAGCGCTCGTTGCCGGTGCGGTGCCACATCGTCTGCAGGATGGCCACCAGCACGGACAGGCCGATGGTCAGCGGCACGAAGAGAAAGTGGTAGACGGTGGTGACACCGAACTGCCAGCGGGCAACGTCCAACGCGTCCACCTGTAACCCCCAACCCAGCCGTACTACGGGACGTAGTAAATACTACTGCGTGTCGTAGAGAGATGGGCAGGGCCGGGTGGCCCGGAACGGCCCAGGACCAATGACCCTGATCACCCCGGGGCATCCGGCCGACCCGCCCGCACGACAGGGCCGAAGCGTGCGACGATGTCGCGCTGATGGACACCACGTACGGCAGCTGGCGGCCGCCGCTGATCTGGCGCGGCGCACTGCTCCTGATCCGGGCCCTGGTCGGCCTGCTGGCCCGCCTCGAGGTCACCGGCGACGTCCCCGCGCACCTGCGCCGAGGGCCGCTGGTGCTGGCCGCCAACCACATCAGCCCGTTCGACCCGATGGTCATGGCCGCCGCCTGCCAGACCAGGGGTATCGCCCCTCGGATCATGGCGACCGCCGGACTGTTTCGTGCCCCGGTGTTCGGTGCCGCCATGCGCCACGCCGGGCACATTCGCGTCGACCGGGGCACCAGCGCCGTCCACCGGGCTCTCGACGACGCCGCCACCGCCGTCGCCCGCGGCTCGGTGATCCTGATCTACCCCGAGGGACGCATCGGCCTGGACCCTGGCATGTGGCCCGAACGCGGCAAGACCGGCGCCGCCCGCCTCGCCCTGGCCTGCGGCGCTCCGGTCGTCCCGGTCGCCCAGTGGGGCTCGCACGAGGTGCTCCCCTACCAGGCGCCCCGGGGAATGCTGCGCGGCATCGCCCGCGCACTGTGGCGTCGCCCGGTGATCCGGGTGCACTTCGGCACGCCCGTCGACCTGGGTGAGACAACGGCCAGCAGCCCCGGTGCGGCCCGCCGGGCCACCGACCGGATCATCGACGCGCTCACCGACACGCTCGCCCCGCTGCGCCCGGACGAACCCGACCTGCCCCGGCACGTCGACCCCGGCCGCCCGAGCGACCCCAGCCGCGCCCACCGCCGCCGCTCGGCCTGACGGCGCTGCCGGCAATCCCACCAGCCGCCGACCACACCGGCCGCGTCACCCGACCCCCCGGCGTCCCGGGTCTGATCTTCGCCGGTAGGTCACCCGCGCTCCACCGGCGGCGGGCATACTGCGTCGCGTGTTGACCCGATCCGGCTACCTCGACGCGCCCGCGCCGCTGGCGTTCGCCCACCGGGGCGGCGCCGCCGACGGCGACGAGAACACCACCGAGGCGTTCGCCCGGGCCATCGGGCTGGGTTACCGGTACGTGGAGACCGACGTGCACGCCACAGCGGACGGCGTCGCGGTGATCTTCCACGACCCGACGCTGCGCCGGGTCACCGGTGAACCGGGGCGCATCGCCGAGATGAGCTGGGCCGACCTCGCCTCCGTACGCGTCGGCGGCGCTGCCGTCGTACCCCGGCTCGACGAGGTGTTGGGGGCGTGGCCGCAGGTCCGCTTCAACATCGACGTGAAGGCCGACGGCGGCGTCGAGCCGGCGGTCGCGACCGTGACCCGGGCCGGCGCCGCCGACCGGGTGCTGCTCGCCTCGTTCAGCGACGCCCGGCTGACCCGGCTGCGGGCGCTCACCCAGGGGCGGGTCGCCACCAGCCTCGGCATGCGGGGCGTCGCCCGGCTGCGGCTGGCCTCCCTGCACGGTCGGCCGCTGCGGCTGCCGCCGTCGGTGGTGGCCGCGCAGGTGCCGCCCCGCTACGGACGGGTGCCGGTGGTGGACCGTCGGTTCCTCGACTACTGCCACCGGATCGGCCTTCAGGTGCACGTCTGGACGATCGACGAACCCGCCCAGATGCACGACTTACTGGATCGTGGCGTGGATGGCATCATGACCGATCACGTCGGCGTGCTGCGCGACGTCTACCGCAGCCGCGGCCACTGGGCCGCCTGACCATCCGAGGACCACCGATGGCCGAGACCGTGACCCCCACGGTGGACGACACCCCGCCTCCCGCGAGCACCCGCCGGGAGCGCCGGGGCTGGTACATCTACGACTGGGCCAACTCCGCTTTCCAGACCACCGTCATCACGGTGTTCCTCGGCCCGTTCCTCACCACCGTCGCCGAGGTGGCGGCCGGCTGCGAGTTGGGTGCCGACTCCTGCGACGGCTTCGTGTACCCGCTCGGCATCAAGGTCGCCGCCGGGTCCTACTACCCGTACCTGATCTCGTTGTCGGTGTTCCTCACCGTGTTCGTGCTGCCGGTCATCGGGGCCATCGCGGACCGGTCGGCGCACAAGAAGCGGCTGCTCGGCGGCGCCGCGTTCACCGGCGCCGGTGCGACGATCCTGATGGCCTTCGTCACCGGCGACCGCTACCTGCTCGGCGGGGCGCTCTTCCTGGTCGCCAACATCTCCTTCGGCGCCGCGATCGTGGTCTACAACTCGTTCCTGCCACAGCTCGGCGGCCCGGACGAACGTGACGGCATCTCCAGCCGCGGCTGGGCGCTGGGCTACCTCGGTGGCGGTCTGCTGCTGGCGCTCAACCTGGTCGCGATCACCCTGCTCGACGAGGGCGACAACCCGCAACGCACCCTGGACCTGGCCCGCTGGTCGATCGTGTCCGCCGGAGTCTGGTGGGCGCTGTTCACGCTGGTGCCGCTGCGCTGGCTGCGCGAACGCCCACCGGCGGCGGCACTGGCCGGTGGCGGCAACGTGCTCACCGACGGGTTCCGCCAACTCGGCCGCACCATCCGCGAGATCAAGGCGTACCCGCTGACGCTGTACTTCCTGCTCGCCTTCCTGGTCTACAACGACGGCATCCAGACCGTCATCACCCTGGCCAGCCAGTACGGCACCGAGGAGCTACGGCTGGAACAGAGCACCCTGATCATCACGATCCTGCTGGTGCAGTTCCTCGCCTTCGGCGGCGCGTTGAGCCTGGGCGCGCTGGCCAGACGCATCGGCGCGTGGAAGACCGTCCTGCTCAGCCTGGTGCTCTGGACCGGTGTGATCATCGCCGCGTTCCGGCTGCCCGCCGAGGCGCCGGTGCCGTTCATGGTCCTCGGCGCGGCCATCGGCCTGGTCCTCGGCGGCAGTCAGGCGCTGAGCCGATCCCTGTTCAGCCAGCTCATCCCCGCCGGGAAGGAGGGCGAGTACTACGGCTTCTACGAGATCAGCGACAAGGGCACCAGCTGGCTCGGCCCACTCGCCTTCGGCCTGGTGTTCCAGCTCACCTCCTCCTACCGGGTGGGCCTGGTCTCACTGCTGATCTTCTTCGTGGTCGGTTTCCTGCTCCTCGCCGCCGTGCCGATGCGCCGTGCCATCGTCGCCGCGGGCAACACACCCCCGCGGGTGCTCTGAGCACGCATCCCGCACCCGACAGATCAGGGGCGCTCGATCGGCTAGGCTGCCCGACCGTGACTGACGACGCCACCGCCGCCCCGACCTGCCTCGCCCACCCGTTCCCCGGTCAGCCGCACGCGCCGGCCGGGTGCGCGGCGGCGCGTGGGCTGGACGGGCGGCCGGTGCACGCGGCGGCGTTGAAGTTCTTCTGGGGGCCGATGGACTGCGGCAAGTCCACGATGGCGTTGCAGATGAACTACAACCACGCCCGGCAGGGCCGGCGAGGGTTGGTCACCACCCGCATCGACCGGTCGCTGGGCCCGCAGGTCACCACCCGCATCGGGCTGGCCCACGAGGCCATCGAGGTCACCGACGACCTGGACCTGCGGGCGCTCGTGCGCGGCCGGTGGGCCGACGGGGTACGGGTGGACTACCTGATCTGCGACGAGGCGTGCTTCTACACGGTGGAGCACGTCGAGCAGATGGCCGAGCTGGTCGACAGCTACGACGTCGACGTGTTCGCGTTCGGGCTGGCCACCGACTTCCGGTCCAGCCTGTTCCCCGCCGCGCAACGTCTGTTCGAGTTGGCCGACGAGGTGGCCCGCATCCAGGTCGAGGTGCTCTGCTGGTGCGGTCGCGAAGGGCTGCTCAACGCCCGCGTCGTCGACGGGCGGGTCGTCCGCGAGGGCGCGCAGGTCGTCATCGGCGACACCGTGGACACCGCCGAGGTGCGCTACCAGGTGCTGTGCCGCCGGCACTACCGCAGCGGCGACCTCGGCCCCCGCGACTGAGACACCTTCCGGGCCGCCATCCAGTCGGCCATGATCACCGCGCCGGTGACCAGCAGCGCGGCCGAGGCAGCCACCGCGAGTGGCACCCGCAGCGCGACCGCCGCCGGTGAGAGCGAGGTGCTCGGCCAGGTAGTGCGACAGCTGGATGATCGTGAAGACGTAGACGAGGTCGAAGAACAGTTCGGTGGAGGTGGTCCGCTCCACGCCCCGACGCGGTCGCAGCAACTGCGGGTGAAGTGGCCCGCCGCCGCCCGCCTCGGAGCGGGTCATGGCGCCCCCCGCCGTGCCCCGGAGCGGTCTGCCATGATCACGGCGACCGTCACCGCCAACGCCGCCGCCGCGCACCCCGCGACGGGCACCCCCGCCGCCACACCGACCGGCATCAGCGCCAGCAGGACCACCACGGCCGTGACCCGGCTGGTCGGCAGGGTCCGCCACAGCAGCGCCTTGTAGGCGGCGTGCCCGGCCAGGAACAGCGCGGGTCCACCGAGGGAGAGCAGCACGTCGACAGTGGTGGCCCGCGCGCCCGGATCCCGCAGCAACCGCTCGTCGGCCGCCGACGTGACGACGACCCCGGCGACGATCACCGGGTGCAGGAAATTGAACGCGACCCGGCTCAACGCGCCGGTGCGCTGTCCGGCGTGGGCGATCACCTCCGTGGCCGCCGGGGCCGAGCGGGCGAAGTACACCCACCACAGCGCCACCGAACCGCCGAACGCCAGCAGGAACGCCCCGGACTTCACCAGGTCCACGTGCGAGGTGAGGGTGCTGCCGGTGACCAGGATCGACTCCCCCAGCGCGATCAGCACGAACGCCGCGCACCGTTCGGCCAGGTGCCCGCCCTCCACCATCCACCGCTCGGGTCGACTGCGTCCCCGCCTCGGCACCGGGTAGCCGATCGAGAGACCGACCACCTCGAGCACGAGCACCCCCGCCCACACCGTGTCCCGGGCGGCGCCGCCGACGAGGCCACCGATGACCACGAGCACCGACGTCCCGGCGATCCACGGCAGCGACTGTTGGAACCCGGCTACCAACCACGGACTGCCCTGTACCGCCCACAGCGCGAACAGGGTGCGGCCCACCTGCACGACCACGTAGACCAGCGCGAAGAGCAGGCCGGTCGAGCCGAAGGCGTCGGGGATCGCCGCGGACAACAGCAGGCTGGCCAGCCCCACCCCGATCAGCATGGCCCGCACCGGCCCCTGGTCCGGTTGCAGCCAGTTGGTCAGCCAGGTGGTGTAGACCCAGACGAGCCACACCAGAGCCAGCAACAGGCCGGTACGCGCGGCGCCCCGCCAGTCCAGGTGCGCGATCAGGTAGTGCGACAACTGGGTGATGGTGAAGATGAAGACCAGGTCGAAGAAGAGCTCCGTGGAGGTGGTCGGCTGCACCCCCTCACGTGGTCGCAGCAGTTGTGGGCGTACCGGGGCGGCGACCGAGGGCTCAGAAGGGGTCACCGCACACCCGCCAGTCGCCGCCCTCGCGGACCACCGGTAGGCGGCGTTCCTCGTTGAGCCCACCGTCGCGGGTCACTTTCACCGTCACCGTGCCCTGCGGTCGGCCGCTGCGGGTGGTGACGGACACGTCGGTGATCTCGTAGTCGGTGACCATCGGCGGGGTACGCACCCAACTGGTGAAGCCGATCGCGCTCCACCGGCTGCGGGCGTCCTCGCAGAGCCGCTCGTACGCGCGGTCGCTGTCGCCGAGCGTCACCTCGGTGAGGAAGCTGTCGGCGGTCTCCCGGATCGGGCCGGCGGCCTGCCGGACGGTCTGCAGGTTCCAGGCGGCCAGGCCGGCCACCCCGACGCAGCACAGCGCCACACCGAACCCGGCGAACGCCAACCCGGTGCGCATCGGGCGGTGACGCCGGGCCGGTCGGCTCCACGACTGGCCCGCACCCACGACTACCGACCGTAGAGAACCCACTCACGCTGACGGGCGACAAGCCGGAAACTGGGTGTGCCCGATGGGCGGGTGTGCCCTGTTCGCGGCAGCCCCGGATCGTCTACCGTCGGCGCACACCCCCGAGCAGTGCCAGGAGCCGATCGATGAGCCGCTTCGTGCAGCCGGTACCACCCCCCGTCGACCCGTACGCCGGCGATGGCCTGCTGCGGTCCTGGCTGGAGCGTCACCTCGGCCCGGCCGGGCACGCCGCCGCGAAGGGCCGCCTCGCCGACCTGGCCGCCGACGTCGCCGGGCCATTGCGCGCGGCGCACGCCGACGCCGAGGCGCACCCGCCGACGCTGGTCCGCTACGACCCGTGGGGCGCCCGGGTCGACCGGATCGACACCTCCGCCGGGTGGCAGGCGCAGCGGGCCGCCGCCGCCCGACACGCCGTGGTCGCGCTGCCCTACCTGCCGGACGCGCGGGGCACCTGGGGCGCCGCCGCGCGGGTGGTGCAGCACGCCCTGCTGCACCTGTACGGGCCGGAGTCGGCGACGTTCTCCTGCCCGGTGGCGATGGCCGACGGGGCTGCGGCGCTGCTCAGCCTGCCGGAGGTGGACACCGGGATCC
Organism: Micromonospora sp. WMMD961; assembly: GCF_029626145.1. NCBI lineage: Bacteria > Bacillati > Actinomycetota > Actinomycetes > Micromonosporales > Micromonosporaceae > Micromonospora > Micromonospora sp. WMMD961. Next base: position 3,824,857 of record NZ_JARUBJ010000002.1, on the reverse strand, counting down.
GGGACGCGTGGCTGCCCCGGCTGATCTCCACCGACCCGGCGGTGGCGATCACCAGCGGGCAGTGGATGACCGAGGCGCAGGGTGGCTCCGACCTGGGCCGATCCAGCACCATCGGCCGACCCGCGGCGGATGGTTCCTGGCGGCTGACCGGGGAGAAGTGGTTCTGCTCCGCCGCCGACGCGGCGATGGCGGTGGCGCTGGCCCGACCCGAGGGCGCCGGGCGCGGCAGTCGGGTGCTCGCGCCGTTCCTCGTGCCCCGGTACGCGGTCGACTCACCGCTGGCCGACGGCGTGGCCCCGGGAGCACCAGCACCGGGCGTCACCGTGCACCGCCTCAAGGACAAGCTCGGCACCTGGGCGCTACCCACCGCCGAGATCGGTCTGCACGACGCGTACGCCGTGCCGCTGGGCGATCCGGCGGTGCCCGGTCTGGTTAGGGCGATGACCCTGGTGGTGGTGACCCGGGTGCACAACGCTGCCGCGGCTGCGGGCGGGATGCGACGAGGTCTCGCCTACGCCCGGGCGTACGCCGACGTGCGCCACGTCGCGGGCGGGGCGTTGGTGTCGTCGCCGTTGCACCGGGCCACCCTGGGCACCCTCGCGGTGGACGCGGCGGGCGCGTTCGCCCTGGCCGGGCACGCGTTTGCGCTGCTCGGGCGGGTCGAGGTCGGTGCCGACCCGGTGGCCGCGGCGGAGCTGCGGATCGTGGCGCCGCTGGCGAAGCTGGCCACCGGCCGGCTGGCCGTCAGCTCCGCCAGCGAGTACGTGGAGAGTTTCGGTGGGGCCGGCTACGTGGAGGACACCGGCGTGCCCCGGCTGCTGCGCGACGCCCAGGTGCTGCCGATCTGGGAGGGCACCACGAACGTGCTGGCCCTGGACGTGCTGCGTGCGCTGACCCGGGAGGACGCCGGGGTGCCCCTACTGGCCCGGCTCGCCGCCGCCGTCGACCTGGCCCGGCCGTTGTCGCCGGCGCTGGCCGACAGCCTGGCCACCGCCGCCGCGCAGTTGGAGCAGACCATCAGCGCGGTGAGCGTCGACCCGGGTGCGTCGGCCGTCCTCGCCGGCGCCCGTGGTCTGGCGCTGCGCCTGGCGTACGCGCTGACCACCGCGTTGCTCGTCGAGCACGCCGCGTGGGGGGACGAGCAGGCGGCGTTGGCCGCCCGGTTGTGGGCGCGCCGCTGGCTGCGGCACGAGGAGATCGCCGAGGACGCCCACCACCACCTCGACCTGCTCTGCTGACCGGCCGGCGCGAGCGGACGGGTGGGCTTCCATGTCGGTGCTGATCGAGCTGGGCGAGGATCGTGGCGCACCACTGGACGAGCGCCGGCCACCGCCGCAGGTGTCCCGCCGTTGGTGGTTGGCGTGGCTCGTGACGGCGTGCGCCCTGCTCGGCGGTGCCGCCCCGACCGGGCGCCTGACGCCGCAGGTCGAGCTGGCGGTGCCTGCCCGGGCGACCGTGCTCGGCGCGGGACCGTTGCTGCTGGTCGTCGACCCCGATTCGAACCCGCCGACGTTGAGTGCCTACGACCCGGCTGCGCCGGACGGCCCGCCGCGGTGGCGGGTCACCGTCCCGCCCGCGGCCGGGTGGTACGCCGAGGTCGCCGGTGACCTGCTGCTGCTGGTGGAGCGCGACCAGGTGCGCGGGGCGCGGGCGACCACCGCGCGGTCGATGCGTACCGGCCAGCCGTTGTGGCGGCGACCCGAGCGGGTGTACGCGGCCGGGGACGCGGCGGTCGCGGTGAGTGAGGTGCGCAGCGCTTCCGAGCCGGGACGGCGGGTCGAGGGCACCGTGCACGGCGTCGACCCGGCGACCGGCGCGACCCGGTGGTCAATTCCGCTGCCCTCCACGGCGGTGCTGCGGGCGCTGCCGGGCCGGGTACTGCTGCTGGTCCAGGACGACGGGTTGGCCCGGCTGCTCGACGCCCGCGACGGCGCGGAGCGCGGGCGGGGGCACCTTCCGCCGGCCGACTACGGCCCGGACAACCCCCAGGTCGTCGGCGCGCACCTGGTGCTGCGCCACCCGAGCGGCGAGGCGGTGGCGCTGACCGGCTACGACCTACCGGGGCTGGCGCCGCGCTGGCGGGTGCCGGTGCCGCCGGGTGAGTTGACCCTGCGGCCCTGCCAGGGCCTGATCTGCGGGCAGGGCGAGGACGGACGCTGGGCGATCGACGCGGGGACTGGCGCGCGGGCATGGTCGTGGCCGGCCGGCGCGCGCTGGCGTACGGTGGCGGGCCCACGGGTACCCGCGGAACCCCTGGTGGTGCTGGGGATGGCGGCGGACGGCAGACGCTCCCTGGTCGCGACGGTGGGTCGCGACGGACACCGGGTGTCCGCGGTGCTCCCCGCAGGTGTGACCGACTGCCGGCGGGCCGGCACCGGGCTGCTCTGCCGCGATGGCGCGGCAAGGCAGACATTCTGGCCCCTCGACGTCCCCTGACCCTGCGGGTCAGCGCAGAGGTCCTCGGGTGACGGCGGCGCGCATCGTCGCCGGATCGCCGCCCGTGTTGCTCAGCCGCGACGACGCGACCGGGCCGCCCACACCGCGTAGGCCGGGTCGCGGTCGAGGTTGTGCCGGTCCCGGTCGTAGCGGCGGGTGGTACGCGGGTCCGCGTGCCCCATCGCGTCCTGCACGTCCTCCAGCGGCACGCCTTCGGATCGGGCGGTGGTGGCGAACGCGTGCCGCAGTGAGTGCGGGGAGAGCTTCGCCCACGCCGGGATGCCGGCGGCGCGGGCGAGTCGGCGCACGAGCCGGAACACCGAGTGCCGGTCCAGCCGGCCGCCGGTGGCGGTGACCAGCAGCGGCCCGGTCAACTGGGCCACCGACACACCGGCGGCGGCGGCCCGTTCGGCCAGGTAGGCATCCACGGCGTACCCGCTGCTGGGGGTGAGGGCGCGGCGGCGTTGCTTGCCGCCCTTGCCGACGAAGCGCACGCTGCGGTGCCCGCGCTCGGTGCCGAGGTCGGTCAGGTCCAGCGAGATCAGCTCCCCGACCCGCAGGCCCAGGTCGGCGAGGAGCGCGATCGCCGCCCGGTTGCGGGCGGCGGTCGCGCCGGTGTCCGCGTCGGCGGCGCTGAGCAGTGCGTCGACCTCTTCGGGGGTGAGCCCGAGAGTGGCGGAGTGGTCCCGGTCGACGCGGGGACGGTCCGCGCCGGAGACCGGGTTGGCCGGCACGGCGCCCAGTTTGACGAGGAAGTCGTACCAACTGGACAGCGCGGAGAGCCGCCGTGCCACCGTCGCCGGTGTCAGCGGGCGGCCGCTGCGGGCGCCGATGGTGGCTTCCAACGCCCGCGCGTACTCGTTGACGTGCAGGAATGTGGCCCGCAGCGGGTCCAGGTCCCGGCCCGCGCACCAGGTGAGCCAGCTGGTGACGTCACGGCGGTACGCGTCACGGGTGTGCTCGGACAACCGCCGGTTGCGCAGCCACGCCTCGGTGACCTCGACCGGCCCGCTCGGCAGAGCGGGGGTCGCGGACGGGCGGGCGAGCACCGGAGCGTCGGGGAACACCATGTGAAAAAGGCTCTCAGCCTCGGGTGGGATCGGCGTGCAGGCGCGCCGATCCCACCCGAGACCGTGGTCACGCGTTGATCTGGCGGCGCCCTTCGCCGTTGGCGCTGATGGTGACCCGCCGGGGCTTGGCCCGCTCGGCGACGGGGATGCGCAGCGTCAGCACCCCGTGCTCGTAGCCGGCCTCCAGCTTGTCGGTGTCCAGGGTGTCGCCCAGGAACAGTCGCCGGGTGAAGGTGCCCATCGGACGTTCGGCGGCGACCAGCTCGACGCCGTCGCCGCTGGGCCGGCGACGCTCGGCCCGGACGGTGAGCACGTTGCGCTCGACGGTGCAGTCGATGGTGTCGGGGTCGACGCCGGGCAGGTCGAACGCCGCGTAGAAGTGGTCCCCGTCGCGGTACGCGTCCAACGGCATCGTCGCGGGACGGGCTGCCGTACCGAAGAACTGCTCGGCGAGCCGGTCGATCTCGCGGAACGGGTCGGTACGCATCAACATGGTCATGCCTCCTCGGTTCTCCTGGCCGAAGGTGATGAGTTGAGCCGGGGCGACTCAACTTCCTCTTCTTATTTAGCGCCTTCGGACGCGTACGTCAACTCCTTCTGGAACCAGTGGTCGGCGTAGGGGCCTGACGAGTACGCCGGGATCTCCACGTAGCCGTGCCGGGCGTACAGGGCGCGGGCTTCGACCAGGTCGTTGCGGGTGTCGAGGCGGATCCGGTCCACCCCGGCGGTACGGGCTGCCTGCTCGACGGCGGCCAGCAGCGCGGCACCTCCTCCGGCGCCTCGGTGTGCGGGCCGGACGAACACCCGGGTCAGCTCGGCCCAGCCCGACTGCCAGCGCAGTCCGGCGCAGCCGGCCAACTCGGGGCCGTGGTGGGCGAGCAGCAACAGTCCACTCGGGTGGGTCAGGTCGTTGCTGGGCATCTCGGCCAGCGCCGCGTCGACCTCACCGGGCAGGGCGGGTCGACGGTGGTAGCGGACCACCATCTCGGTCATGTACTCGCGCAGCAGGCGCACCGCATCGGGCTGGTCGGGTCGGGTGGCACTGATCGACCAGGTCGGTCGGGCGGCGGCGGTCACTTGTCGATCATCACCGCCCGGTCAACGGGTTTACCGCCGGTTGTCGGCGCCCGGACCATCAGTGTCGCTGGTAGATGCCCTGCTCACGGGTGAGCAACTGCTCGTCGATCAGGTAGCGGCGCAGCGTCGCGTGGTCCGACCCGCCGGCTGCGCACCACTTCTTGAGCGCGTCGTCGACGGCCCGCTCCGGATAGCGGGTGCCCGGTGCGAACGACTGTTCGGCGATGTGTGCCAGCAACACCCGCCGCCGGCCCCGCTGAGCCGGCAGAGCCACCAGGACGTCCCCTCGTAGGAAGGTCCGCAGCACCGGGTCGACACCGGGATCGGCGTCGTCGGCCGGAGGGCTGTCGCGGGCGGCCTCCCGCAGTGACGCCTGGTCGGCCGCGAACGCGCCGTCGGCGCCGGTGACGAGACCCGCCTCGGTGAGCCGGCGGACCCCGGTGAGCACCGCCCGCGCCGGCAGCCCGGTCCGCTCGGCGACGTCGGTCGCGCTGGTCGCACCCAACACGATCGCCGCGAAGATCCGCCGCCGTCCGTCGTCGGCCAGGGCCCCGGCCAGAGCATGCGCAGTCACGCCGGTCACCCTCGCATCGGCGGTACGCGCACCGCCAGGCAATTTCCGGCCTGCTCAGCTCTCCGGCGTGCTCTGCGGCTGCTCGGCGACGAGCAGCACCCGGCGCAGCAGGTCGGAGAGGCGCCGCCGCTCGGTCGCGGTGAGCGCGCCGAACAGCCGGTGCCCCTCGGCACCTTGGACCTCCATGGCCCCACGCCACGCGGCCTGCCCGGCCTCGGTGGGCTCCACGTCGACCCGTCGACGGTCGACTGTCGACGGAATCCGGCGCACGAAACCCCGCCGCAGCAACGTGTCCACCCGCGCCGTGATCGAGGCGGGGGCCATCGCCAGGTCCGCGGTGATCGCCGCGTACGCGGTGGCGCTGACCGCCCTCGGCTATCTCAACCCGGTCTGGGAGACCGTCGTGCAGCACCACTTCCCGCCCGAGGTCCTGGCCCGTGTCACCTCGTACGACTGGCTGGTGTCGTTGGGTGCCATGCCGTTGGGTTACGCGCTGGCGCCGTTGGCCGCCGACGCGTTCGGCGCGCCGGTGCCCCTGGCCGTCGCCGGGCTGCTGGTCCTCGCCTCCTGCGCGGGCACGTCACTCGTGCCCGGCGTACGCCGACTCACCTGGCCGGCGACCCCGCAACCGCAACCGGCCGAACCCGCCGGCCTCCGCTGACGAGGTCAGGCGGCGTGGCGGACCAGCGCGACGAAACACCGCCACGACGCGGGACTGACCGCCAGCGTTCCGCCGTCGCGATCCTTCGTGTCCCGCACCAGGACCACACCCGGCAGGTTGTCGGCGACCTCGACACAGTTGCCCCCGTTGCCGCCGCTCCTCGTGCTCTTCCGCCACCGCGCGCCGGTCATGTCCATGCTGCTGCCGCTTCTCTGAGGAGTGCCAGGGAACGCCCTCGGGGCAGCGCCTCTCCGCGAATCCGCTCCCACCGTCGCTCCAGATTAACAAGGTCCGATGGCTGGTCCAGGATCTGCGCCTGGGCCGCGCTGTCCACGTGCGCGACCCGGGAACCGTCCGGCATGTCCGCGATGGTGAACGGCCCGTCGAGCCCGGGATAGCTGGGCGCGTCCGCCGGGACGATGTGCAACTGGACGGTGCCCGCTTCGGCGTGCCCGACCAGCCGCGCGAGTTGCGTGGCCATCAGGGCGCGGTCGTCGCCGACGCGCCGTCGCAGCACCCCCTCGTCCAGCACGGCCACCAGCAGGGGCCCGCCCCCTCCCGGGGCGAGGATCGCCTGTCGGTCGAGGCGCGCCTCGGTGAACTCGTCGATCGCCTCTTCCGCCAGCATTCCGCCGGCCAGGGTCGCGCGCGCGTACGCCTCGGTCTGCAACAACCCGGGCACCCACGCCAACTCGAACGACCGCAGCGTCACCGCCTCGCGTTCCAGGTCGACCCACGGCCGGAACCACACCGGCTCACGGCGGTGGCCCGCGTCCGGCCACAGCGTGTCGATGTCCTTGGCGAGAAGGTCGGCGACGGTCGCCCGGTGCCGACTCTGTGGAATGTGCCCCGGGTTCGCCCATCGGGCGACGGTCTTCGGGTGCACACCGATCCGGTCGGCGAGGCTTTCGGCGGTATGGCCCGCTGCGGCGAGCGCTGCGACAAAGGCGTGGTTCATCCCGTCCTCTCCTGGTGCAAAGCGGCTGCGATGAAGACATAACGCAACGCTGTGTGCTTGTCCAGTAACTACCGGCAAAGTGCGGTATCAGGTGGCGCGGCCGGCAGGGATTCGACCCGGCGGGCGCGTTCGCGGGGCCGCTTCCGGTGGGCGAGCACTCCCGGAAGCGGCCCCTTCCCAGACGCCGACCAGAGGGAAGACCCGTGCCGGAGAGCAACGAAGACGCTGGCCGGTTCAGGGCCGGCGACGTGGTCCTCCTGACCGACGCCGCGAGCGTGCAGTTCCGGAGACCGATCGTCGTCCGCGTCATCCGCGAGATACCCGACCGGTACACCTACGACGGTTGGCTCTGGCTCGACGCGTATCAGCTGAACGCGAAGGGTGAAGCGGTGGCACGGCGTGAACTGTTCGTGATGCGCGCGGGCGTACGGCGGCAGGCACCCGGCGACGCGCGGCGGCCCGCGCCCCTCCGGCGTCGGACCACCGCGCGGACCGTCTGATGCGCGAGCACCGCAAGCATGTGCCGTCGCGGCCGTCGTGGTGCTGCCCGGTCTGCGGCATCCGGTGGCCGTGCTCGGCCGCGAAGCTGCGCCTGCTCGCCGAGTTCCGCGAGGACCGGCCGGGTCTGCTGACGCACCTGGCGAAGGTTCAGGAGGCGGCCACCGCTGACCTCGCCACGCTCCACCCGGGCGTCGCGCTTCCCGACCTGACCCCGCGTTTCGTCGGCTGGGCGGAGACCCGCTGATCAGACCGGGCCGTCAGTGCGCAGCCGAGCGTGCAGGTGCATGTCGTGCCAACCGTCGGTGTGGCGAACCGACCCTCGGCGCATGCCCTCCACCGGGAAGCCGGTCCGCGCGGCCACCCGGCAGGACGCCGCGTTGCCGGTCGAGTGCTCCAGCGCCAGCCGGTGCAAACCAGCCCGAGTGAAGCTCCACCGGACGAGTGCCCCCAGTGCCTCGGTGGCGATGCCCCGACCACGCGCGGTGGGCAACAGCCAGTACGACACCTGCGCCGACGCCTCGGTCAGCAGCATGTCGCGCAACCCCACCTGGCCGACCGGCCGGTCGTCGGCGTCGACCACCGCCCAACTGGCGGCCGTCTCGTCGCGCCAACGGTCGGCCCACTGCACCGTCCACGACCGCGCCTCGTCGTCGCTGTCGAGACGCCGCACGTGCCATCGCTGGATCGCCGGACAGTCGAATGCGGCCCGCACGGCCGGGGCGTCGTCGTCATGCCAGGGCCGCAGCGCCAGCCCGGGACGCACCGGAAGGTGGGGTTGCTCCTGGGCGGCGAGGCTACCGGCGGGCAGGGCGGGCGCGACGAGCAGCGGCATTCGCCCATTATCGACCCGAGGGCCGCACTTGCCGGTCGGACCGCCCCCCGACGTGAGAGATCTTGGACAGTTCCCGTTAGGGCATAACGGAAACTGTCCAAGATCTGGTGGTACCACCGCTGTCCGACAACCCGCTCGCCCCTGGCTCGGACGTGACGCACAGCCGTTCACACCAACGAAGCCCCGAGCAGCGACATCAGGCCATCATCGAGCCGAGGTTCTCACTCTCCGGTCGGACCCCCGGCGAGTTCGGCGATTACGTCGAGGTGGCCCAGGTGTCGGGCGTACTCCTGGACCAGGTGGAACAGCACCCGCTCCAGCGACGCCGGGTCCGCGCCGTTCCAGCGCGGGCCCGGCGCGCCGATCTCCGCCAGGTCGTGGGCCGTCACGACCGCGCTGGTGTGCGCGCCCTGCGCCCGCAGCGCCGCCACCAGGTCCTCTCGGGTCACGTCCGGGGCGACGTACCAGCGGTCGTCACGGCGGTCACCCCACGGCTCGGCCACGTCGCGACCCTGGAAGCCCCACTCGATCCAGCGCAACTCGACGTGCCGCAGGTGGGTGAGCAGTTCCAGCGGGGTCCACCCCGACGGCAGCCGACTGCTTCGCAGCTCCGACTCGTCCAACGCCGACACCTTGGCCACCATGGACTCCCGGAAGTAGTCCAGGTACCGCAGGAAGACCTCGTTGCGACTGCCGGCCGGGGCGGTGGGCTCGGGGAACGACGTCACGACGCGCCCGACAGCTCACGGCCGCGCTGCCGCACACCCGCGCTGCCGTACGGGTAGTCGCCCACCAGCGGCGCGCTCGCCTCGTCCAGCAACCGCATCTGCTCGGCGTCGAGATCCAGGTCGGCGGCGGTCAGGTTGTCGTCGAGCTGCTCGGTGGTACGCGCGCCGAGGATCACCGACGTGACTGCGGGCCGGGCCGCCAGCCAGGCCAGCGACACCGCCGACATGGACACGCCTCGCTCGTCGGCGATCTGGCGGACCGTGTCGAGCACCCGCCAGGTGCGCTCCTCGGCGTTGCGACCCGCGTACGCCTCGACGCCCCGCTCCGGGTTCTCGCCGAGCCGGGTCGCCCCGGTGGGTGCGCTGTCGCGCTGGTACTTGCCGGTCAGCCAGCCACCGCCCAACGGTGACCACGGCAGGATGCCGATGCCCTCGCTCTCGCAGACCGGCACCACCTCGAACTCGATCTCCCGGGCCAGCAGGTTGTACTGCGGTTGCAGGGTCACGATCGGGGTGAGGTTGAGGTGCTGGGTGAGCAGGGCCGCCTTCTGCAACTGCCAACCGGTGAAGTTGCTGACGCCCGCGTAGCGGATCTTGCCAGCGCTGACCGCGTCGTCGAAGAACCGCAGCGTCTCCGGCAGTGGGGTCAGCGGGTCCCAGGCGTGCGCCTGGTACAGGTCGACAGCCTCGACGCCGAGCCGCCGCAGACTGGCGTCCAGGGCCCGGGTGAGGTGCACCCGGGACAGCCCCGCGTCGTTGGCGCCCGGACCCATCGGGAAGCGCCCCTTGGTGGCGATGACGAGGCGATCCCGCACGTCGGGCCGCGCCCGCAGCCACCGTCCGACGATCTCCTCCGAGACGCCGCGGGAGTAGACGTCGGCGGTGTCGAGGAAGGTGCCGCCGGCCTCGACGAACCGGTCCAGTTGGGCGAAGCTGCCGGCCTCGTCGGTCTCCGCGCCGAAGGTCATCGTGCCGAGGCACAGGGTCGACACGACCGTGCCGCTGGCGCCCAGGTTGCGATAGCGCATATCGTCCTTTCGGTCCGAGTGACAGAGCCGATCTTCGCACTCGTCCCGACCGCCCGCACACGGCACAGTGCCGTAGACCGCACGGGCACCCAAGCGGCATCGTCGCCGGTCATCATGAGCGGGTGAGCGACCCCGCGATCGACATCGACCGACCGCACCAGCCCACCCCACCACCGTCGACGACGCCACCCGAGCCCGGCACGCCCACCCGCGGTCCCTGGCTGGTGGCCGCCGCCACCACCGTGACGCTGCTGCTGCTCGCGGGGCGTTACGGCTACCATCGCGACGAGCTGTACTTCCTGCTCGCCGGCCGACACCTCGACTGGGGCTACGTCGACCAGGGGCCGCTGGTTCCGGCGCTGGCCCGGTTGCTCGACACGTTCGCCCCCGGCAACCTGGTCGTGCTGCGTACCCCGTCGGCGTTGCTCGCTGGCGGCGCGGTGCTGCTGGTCGCCGCCGTCACCCGGGAGTTGGGCGCCCGCCGGGGCACGCAGACCTTCGCGGCGGTGCTCGCCGCGTTGTCCGGCATCGTGCTCGCCAGCGGTCACCTGCTCAGCACCACCACCGTCGACCTGGTGGTGTGGCTGGTGGCGGCGTGGTGTGCGGTGCGGTTGCTGCGCACCGGTGACAGCCGTTGGGCGCTCGGCATCGGGCTGGCGCTCGGCGTGGGCATGCTCAGCAAGGTGCTGCCGGCGTTGCTGGCCGTGGGTCTGCTCGCCGGGGTGCTCATCGCCGGGCCGCGTCGGCTGTTGCGGGACCGGTGGGTGCTCGCCGCCGCCGGGATCGCGCTTCTGTTGGCCGCCCCGAACCTGATCTGGCAGGCGGCGCACGGCTTTCCGCAGCTCGGGGTGGCTGCCTCCATCTCCGGCGGGGACAGCTCCTACAGTGGCCGCCTCGACGCGTTCACGCTTCAGTTCGTCATCATCAGCCCGTACGCCGTGCCGATCTGGATCGCGGGGCTCGTGGCGCTGCTGCGGCGACCGGCGTGGCGGGCGTACCGGGCTGTGGGTTGGGCCTGGTTGGTGGTGATCGGCATCGTGCTGGTCGCCGGCGGCAAGGGTTACTACGACGCGCCGTTGCTGCTGGTCCTCACCGCGGCCGGCGCGGTGGTCACCGCCGCGTGGGCGTCGCGGGGGTCGCTCCGGTTGCGGCGAGGGCTGCTCGGGCTGGGTGTGGTGCCGTTCCTGCTGCCCAACATCGTGTTGTTGCTGCCGGTGCTGCCGGCCGACCGGTTGCCCGGTTTCGTGGTCGACGTCAACTACGACGCGGGCGAGACGATCGGCTGGCCGGCGTTCGCCGATTCGGTGGCCGCCGTCCATCGTGGCCTGTCTCCCGAGGAGCGTCCGCGGGCGGTGATCCTGACCGGCAACTATGGTGAGGCGGGAGCGTTGGCCCGTTTCGGTCCGGCCCGTGACCTGCCCCGCGCCTACTCCGGGCACAACAGCATGGTCGACTTCGGTCGCCCACCCGCCGACGCGGACGTGGTGATCGCCGTCGGCTGGGACGGTCCCGGTCGGTTGAGCTCCTGGTTCGAGTCGTGCACGCAGGCCGGGTGGGTGGACCAGCGGGTCGAGGTGGACAACGACGAGAACGGCGGCCCGATCCACGTGTGCCGGGGGCTGCGGCGTCCGTGGGCGCAGATCTGGGACACCGAGGTACGCCACACCGGGTGACGGTGCTCAGCCGGCTCCGCCGGTCCGGCCGGCTCAGCCGGCTCCGCTGGTGAGCCAGGTCTGGATGCCGGCCAGGGCCTCCGGGCCGGAGTTGCTGTCGACGTCGCGGGCGAGGTCGGCGATCGTGACGGCGGCGAGCGCCTGCCGCCAGGCGTCCTCGGCCGCCCACATGGCGCGGGCGACCGGGCACGGGGTGGTGCAGGCGTCGGCCGGTGTCGCGAACGGGCCACGCTGGCGGATCTCGGTGCAGACGAACGTGGGACCCGGTCCGTCGATAGCCCGCACCACGTCGAGCACCGTGATGCTCTCCGGCGCGCGGGTGAGGACGTAACCGCCGGACTTGCCCTGCACGGAGTGGATCAGGTCGGCGCGGGCGAGGGACTGGAGCTGCTTGGCGAGGTAGCTGCTGGACACGTCGTGCAGCTCCGCCAGCTTGGCCGCCGGGACGGGCGTGTTGCTGGCGGTGAGGACCACACAGCAGTGCAGCGCCCACTCGACCCCGCCGGACATCTTCATGACGTCACCCTAGTCACCCCGCTACTCGGACCCATCGTGTCCGAGTATAGTTCACGGACAGAAGAGGTCCGAGTTTGCCGGACGAACGAAGCCGGACAGCGGACCACACAGCCACAGGAAGGTGCATGACCATGAAGATCGCCGTACTGGGTGGGACCGGCCTCATCGGGTCGCAGGTCGTCAAGATCCTGCAGAACGTCGGACACGAGGCGGTGCCGCACTCGCTGTCCACCGGGGTGGACCTCCTCACCGGCCACGGCCTGACCGAGGCGCTCACCGGCGCCGAGGTCGTCGTCAACCTGACGAACTCGCCGACCTTCGACGACGCCTCCCCCGCCTTCTTCCAGACGACCATGGACAACCTCCTGGCCGCCGCCGGCAGCGCGGGCGTCGGACACGCGGTGGTGCTCTCCATCGTCGGCGTCGACCAGGTGCCCGACCTGGCCTACTACCGCGCCAAGGTCCTCCAGGAGGACATCCTCAAGGCCGGCCCCGTCCCGTACTCGATCGTGCGCGCCACCCAGTTCTTCGAGTTCGTCGAGGCGATCCTGTCCTGGACCGCCGACGACACCACCGTCCGCCTGCCCAGCACCCCGGTGCAGCCCATGGCCGCCGCCGACGTGGCGCAGGCCGTCGCCGACGTCAGCATGGGCGCGCCGCTGCAGGGCATCCGCAACGTCGCCGGCCCGGACGTCTTCGGCCTCGACGAACTGGGCCGGATCACCCTGGCCGCCCGCGGCGACCAGCGCACCGTCACCACCGACGACAACGCCGGCATGTTCGCCGCCGTCCCCGGTGACGTCCTGATCGCCTCGGACGACGCGGTCCTCGCGCCCACCGCCTACCGGGAGTGGCTCGGCCGCCAGAGCTGAGGTGCCCGCCGGCACGCACGTCGCCGTGGCGGTCGACCACCAGGGCGACGTGCGGTACGGCAGCTCGGGTCAGAAGGACGCCGCCGCCGGCTCGCGATCTGGCACCGGATCGGCGGCCGGACGGCCGGGGAGCAGCAACGGGCTGGCGAGGATCAGCAGTCCCGCGACCGCGATGGCGGTGCGCGGGCTGGTGGCGTCGGCGAGCAGTCCGCCGAGGGCGCTGAGGATCGCGATGGCGGCGCTGGTGCCGATCGACCAGGCCGCGAGCGTACGGACGGTGCGATCTCGGGGAGTCTGCTGCAGGCGGTAGGTGGCCAGGACCGGGTTGTACAGGCTCATGCTCAGGACGATCGCGAACTCGACCGTGATCACCGTCGCGAGACCGGCGACGCCGGGTTGGACGAAGGCCAACCCGATCAGCCAGACCGCGCGCAACGTCCCGACGGTACGCAGGATCCGATGCTGGCCGTACCGCGTCACGACCCGGTTGGCCAGGCGTGACCCGACCAGTCCACCGACGCAGGGCACGGCGAAGGCGAGGCCGTACTGCCACGGTGGGAATCCGAGGTCGCCGAGCAGGAGCACGGCCAGCAGTGGCTCGCTGGCCATGATCAGTCCGCTGACGAGCAACTGGTTGAGGTAGAGCGCCCGTAGGCCTCGGTGGGTCAGCAGGTGCCGCCAACCGTCCAGCACCTCGGCGGCCCGGTCGCGGCGTTCGCCGCTGCGCCGGGGGCGCTCCTCCCGGCCGCGAATCGCGGTGATCCCGAGCGCGGACAGCAGATAGCTGACCGCGTCGGCCCCGATGCTGGCGACCGGCCCGAACACGCCGACCGCCGCGCCGCCCAGCGGCGGGCCGAGCGCGATGGCGCTCCACGTCGTCGACTCGAACCGCGCGTTGGCCAGGAGCAGGTCGTCCGGCCGGACGAGGGCCTTGAGGTAGGCGCCGCTGGCCGCCCCGAAAGCGATCTTGGCGGTGGCGACGACGGCCGAGACGACCAACAACTGCGCGAAGGTGACCCGGTCGAGGGCGTACCCGACGGGAATCGTCAGCAGGGCCGTGAACCGGACCAGGTCCATCGCGATCATCACCGGCCGCTTTCGGTGAAACTCCACCCACGGCCCGAGCGGCAACGCGACCAGCGCGCCCACCGCCGGCCCCACCGCGGAGAGCACGGACACCTCGGCGGGGCCGGCATCCACCACCAGCACGGCGATCAACGGCAGCGCGCCGAAACCGAACCCGGAGCCGTACGCGCTGACCGCGTACGCCGCCCACAACCAGCCGAACCGTCGGCCCAGGGACCGTCTCGCGCCCACGCCCACCCCGCTTCCGGACAACTGTTTGTTGACCGCCGCGAGCAAAGCAAAAGCAAGGACCACTGATCAAACAACCGACGGAGCGGCCAGCCACAACCAGACGTTGTGCATGTAGGGTCCACCTCGTGGATCTCGACGCCGTGCGCACCTTCGTCGTCGCCGCCGACGCCGGCCAGTTCCAGGACGCCGCCGCCGCGCTGTCGATCACCCAGCAGGCCGTGTCCAAGCGCATCGCCGCGCTGGAGAAGGACCTGGAGGTACGACTGTTCAACCGCACACCTCGCGGCGCGCATCTCACCATCGATGGTCAGACGTTCCTGCCCCACGCCCGGGAACTACTGCGGGTCGCGGCGCGCGCCGACGCGTCCGTACGGCCTGGTCGGCGTGCCCTGCGCGTCGACGTGCACAGCCGACGCATCGCCCCGGCGGTCGTCCTGCAGGACTTCCACCGTGCGTACCCACGCATCGACCTGGACGTCGTCACCCTCGACGCCGACGTGCACGCCGCGATCGCCGCCGTCGAGGCCGGGACGGTCGACGCGTCCTTCCACGCCGTGCCCGTGCGCGCACGGCACCTGCCCGCCGCGATCAGAGTCGCCCGCGTGATCGACGAGCACCACGAACTTCTCGTCGGGCCGCGCCACGCGCTCGCCAACGCCCACGCGGTCACACCCGCCCAACTGGCCGCACACCGCATCTGGATGCCTGGCGTGGCCCCCGGCACCGAGTGGGCCGACTACTACGACGAACTCGCCGCCGCGTTCGACCTCACCATCGACCTGGTCGGCCCGGTCTTCGGCAACGAGGCACTGCTCGCCGAGATCGCCGACTCCGCGCACCTGGCGACGTTGGCCGGTGAACGCACGCGGTACCTGTGGCCGGACAGTTACGACCTGCGGCGGGTGCCCGTACGCGATCCGGCGCCGATCTATCCCATCTCCCTGATCTGGCGCGACGACAACAGGCATCCCGGCCTGCCCGCGCTCCGCGAGCACCTCGACTCCCGGCACACGCGGACCCGGTTACCCGACCCCGAGGTCTGGTTGCCGACCTGGGAAGACACGACGGTCCCGCCGCGCCCTGGCGTGCGGCGCGGCGGGATCACGTGACCTGCTTCCTGACGACCCACCGGATCCGGCGGGTGTGCCACCGGGCCGCCACGCCGATCAGCACCAGCAGGATGCCGGCCGCCGCGACGGCGACGATCGGCGTACCGGTGACCGGCAGGCCCGGGATCAACCCGACCCCCGGGACCGCCATTCGTCGTCCAGGACCGCGAAGACCAACTGGTCGGCCCACTCCCCCTCGAACAGGTAACTCGCCACGTGGCGCGCCTCCTGACGCATACCGAGCCGCCTCATCAGACGAGCGGAAGCGTCGTTGCGCGCGTGGCACCGACCGTAGACACGATGGAGCCCGAACTCGGTGAAACCCCAGTCCACCAAGGCCGCGGCGGCCTCGGTGGCCAACCCACGACCGCCGTGGTCCGGGTGGACGACGAAACCCAGCTCAGCCGTCCGGTCGGCCTCGCTGCGCCACACCAACTCCACGTGCCCGATCACGCCGGTCTGGTCCACCACCGCCACCGTGAGGCAGTCGCCCTCCACGCGCAGCGCGTCCTCAGCGGTCATGGCGAGCACCGACGCCCGCGACTGCTCCCGGGTACGCGGCCCGGCACCACGCATCCACCGCGTGACGTCGGGCCTGCGCTGGTACGCGTACACCTCGTCGAGGTCGTCCGACCTGACCGGACGCAGCGTGAGCCGCGCGGTACGGATCGGGTAGGTCGGTGCGGACACCAGCCGATCCTAGGGTCGACCGATTCCTTTCAACCACGCTCGCGGTCGGTACCGGCATGGACGCGATACGGAAGATGTACGCCCGCTGGGCAGCCGGAGACATGGGCGAGGACGACCAGTGGGGTGACGTGACGGCCGAGCCACGCGGCCTGGACTACGTGGAGGTGTCGGCGGACGGGGTGCCGGCGATGTGGCTCGTCCCGCACGGCGTCGGCCCGGACCGGGTGATCGTCGCGCTGCACGGCGGCGGCTTCGTCAGCGGGTCCCTCTACACCCATCGGAAGATGTACGGGCACCTCGCGAAGGCGGCCGGCG